>DATHBB010000254.1:0-6955 GCA_035296385.1 Pyrinomonadaceae bacterium
AAGTCGCTTTCGCTGAGGCCGTCTATGGCGTGCGTGTAGATGGTCACTTCGACGCGACCCCAGCCGAAGCAGATGTCCGGGTGATGCCCTTCCGCTTCGGCCACCTCGCCGATGCGGTTGACGAGCGCGAGCGATTGCCGGAAGTTCGGATAGGCGTAAGTCTTCTTCAAGTGGTGCTCGCCGACGACTTCCCAGTCGCGCAACTCGCTCAAGTATTTCTCGATCTCCGCCGCGTCGAGGCGGGGCACGCCGCCGTGACACGGCACGCAACTGCGGCTCGCCAGCAGGTCACGCTTCTCCGAATCTTCGCTCATAGTTTTTAACGACTTCCTCTCAATGTTTGTGGTTGCCGTGCGCGGCGGGCGGCGTGTGCGTCTTCGGCTTCCCAGCTCCGGTGTAGCCGCGCAGTTCGTCGTAACGCTTGATCTGCGCGGGCAAGAGCAGGCGGCGCATCTCAAGGTGCGCCGAGAGATGCGCGGCGCGCAACTCGCCCTGCAAACCGGCGATCTCGGATGTGGACGCGCGCAAGCGTCCAGCGTCAATATCGGCGCGCGCGAACATCGCGTCGAGCGTGCGTTCGCGCTCGACGATCCGGCGTCCGAGCCGCATGGCTTCGTCGCGCATGCGGTCGAACGCCGCTTGCGCGCCCACGCGCTGCTCCGGCGTGAGTTGCAACTCGGCAGCCAACTCCAGGACGTGTCGCGGGCCGGGGTAATGGTTTAGCTCGGCGGCCTTCGCCAGCCCCATCCCGTGACCGCCGAGCAACTGCTCGACTTCCTCCGCCGACAGAGACTTGATCGCGCGGCCTTCTTCTCCCGCGTAACCGCCGCCCTGCTTCAACTCCTGCGCCCGGGCGGCGACGGAGAGCGCGAGCGGGAATATTAACAGGCAAATAATTTGACGCATTGTTCGACGCATTGTTCGACCCATTATTCGATCCGTTGTGTGACTCATCATGTGACGTATTGTTGAACTCATATTCGATTTCCTCCCTCGCACACATTCTAAGCCCTGTATTCGACTACAAGGTCAAGCCCCAATCCATCTCGCGCGCAGGAAGTTTGTGCAATTCAAAAATCGAGGCGGAGGCCGAACTGCAACTGGCGCGGGTCTGCGGCGGCGGTCGGCTGCCCGAAACCCGCGCGCGGAGCGAGTCCCGTGCCGAAGATGTTGTTCGGCAGTTGCAGGTTGGCGCGGTTGAAGACGTTGAAACCTTCGGCGAGTGCTTCGAGGCGCACGCGCTCTGTGAGTTTGAATTTGCGGCTGAGTCGCAGATCGAGCGAGGCGAAGTCGAAGCCGCGCCCCGTGTTTCGACCGACGCCTGCGGGGCGGTCGTTGGCGTTCGTGTCGTTGTTGCGATCCGTGCCGGTCTGGATGTTGAAGGGCAGGGCGGAAGCGTAAGTGAAAATGTAACTCAACTTAAAACCCTGAGCCGCGCGCCTGAAAGCCGAAGCATTGCCTGTCGCTTTTGCGGAGGCTTCAAAGGAACCGCTCAGTGTCAGGCGGTGGCGCTGGTCGTTGTCGGAGAGTCCGCGCTCGTCGCGCAGGTTGAAGTTGTCTTGCGGCGTCGAGAAGAAGAAATTGCCCGCCGTGTCAATCGCCTTGGAGAGCGTGTAGGAGAGCCGCAGCGAGACTCCCGCACGCGCGGCGCGTTTGTTCAGCGAGACGGTCAGCGCGTCATACTGCGACTCGCCGGAACTCTCGAAGCGCGAGACGTTGGCGAAGCGCGGATCGGGGCGACCGAGATTCGCGTCGCCGCGCGATGCGGCCTCTGCCGCCGTGAGCGTCGGCACATTCACGTTGCGCGAGAGGACGAGGTGACGAGCGCGCAGGTGCAAATAGCCGACGGAAAGTGACGCGCCAGCGAGCGGCAACTCGCGTTCGAGTTGGAGGCTCGCTTGCCGACTGTAGCTGTTCTCGATCTCGGGGTCAATCGTGGTGATGGCGGTCAGGAGTCCCGACGGGAACGCGTCGAGCGTTTGGGGAAACGCGGGCGCGCCCGACTGCCCGAACGCGAGCACGGCGACCTTGTACTTGAGGCCGTCGCGTTGCAGAGCGTTCGAGGTGGCGCGCAGAGGCAGCCGGTCGAAGTAGAGGCCGACGCTCGCGCGAAGGACTGTGCGGTGATCGTCGCCGCCGGGCGCGTAAGCTATACCGAGGCGCGGCGCGAAGTTGTCTGTGTCCGTCTCGATGGGCGCGGGAAGAAACTGCGCGTCGTAGCGAACTCCGGCGTTGACGGTGAGGTTCGTGCGGACGCGCCACTCGTCCTGCGCGAAGAGGCCGAGGTTCGGGTTCGACTGAAACTGCGAGGGCGCGCCGAAGGCCTGCTGGAAAGTGATGTAGCGACCCGCCTGAAAGTTTGCGAGCGATGAGAAGGTGTAGACGCCTTCGCGCGCGCCGGGGAACAAGATGTCCGTGCGGTTGAGTAAAAATTGTGCGCCTGCCTTGAGCGTGTGCGCGCCGCGCTGTGTGGTGAAGGCGTCTGTCGCCTCGAACACGTCGAGCGCGCGCGCGAGCGGCGAGAAGGTGGCCGCGCCGAAATTGGCAACGCCCGCGATGTTGACGGCGGGTGCTCCGGTCCCGTCGTTGACGGGCGCGCTCAGGCGGCTGCGCGTGAACTGAAACCGCGCTTCGTTGAGCGTGTTGGTCGAGGGCGTAGCGAGGTAACTCAGGGCGAACGTCTGATCGCGGTTGTCGAGCGCGCTTCCGCGACTGACGGCGTTCAGGCCGCCGACCGAGCGCGCGTTCGTGCTCGTGATGTCGTAGAAACTGTAGCGCGCCGACAATCGCTGCGCGCTCGACAACTCGTGGTCGAGCCGCCCGAAGAAATTCGTGGAGTCGAAGCCGGAGGGGAAGATTCCGGTTTGCAGGCGCTCGCCTGCATACGAGATCGCGTCGAGGCGCGCGTTGATGGCCGCGGCGTTCGCGGGCGTGATGGTGATGACGCCCGCGTCGTTGCGTCGCGTCTGCTCGAAGTTTGTGAAGAAGAAGGCGCGGTTCTGTTTGAGGGGGCCGCCGAGCGTCGCGCCGTACTGCGCCTGCGTGAGCGGGTCGCGCTGCGGGGCGAGCGGGTTGCGCGCGTCGAAGCGCTGGTTGCGCGCGAAACCGTAGAGGCGACCGGCGAGTTTGTTCGTGCCCGATTGCGTGATGATGTTAACGACGCCGCCCGACGAGCGCCCGAACTCCGTGATGCCGCCCGACGTGATGACCTGAAATTCGCGTATGACTTCCTGACTGTAGAACGTGCCGGCGAGGTCAGCCGCGTCGTCGTTGGCGGAGAGACCGTCGAGGACGAAGGAGTTGTTGAGGTTGCGCTGGCCTGCGACGGACAGACCCGTGCCGGGCACGGCGGAGGTTTCGGCGAAGCGTTGATTGCTGCCTGTGTTGGTGCGCGAGACGCCGGGCACGAGCAGCGCGAGGTCCAGATAGTTGCGACCGTTTAAGGGCAGCGAGTCGGTGTCGCGCGGCAGGATGGTCTCGGCCACCTGCGTGCGCGCGATCTCGACGACGGGCACATCGCTCTCCATCACGGAAACGCTTTCGGCAACACCCGCGACCGCGAGTTGCAGCGGCGCATCGAGCGCCTGCCCGACGGTGAGCGTCAACTTTCGCTTGACGGGCGCGAAGCCCGCACGCTCCGCCGCCAGTTGATAATTGCCGACGGGCAGCGAAAGGAAACGATAGCGGCCATGCTCGTCGCTCGTCGTCGTGCGCTGCTGTTGTGTGTCGAGGTTCGTGGCGACTACGTGTGCGCCGCCGACGCCTGCGCCGCGTTCGTCTTCCACGCGCCCGCCGAGCGTCGCCGAAGTCACGGACTGTTGCGCCACAGCGCCCGACAAATTGACGACGCAGAAGATGAACGCGAGAAAGAATGAAGCGCGAACGAGCCGCACGCACAGGCATCGGCGCGCGCCGCCCGTGCGTAGATTAACCTTGCCGTGAAACATAAAACTTCCCTCTATCGAACTTCTCTGTGCCGCCTCCGTGCTCTCTGTGTCTCTGTGGTGAATGCTTATCAAATACATTCACCACAGAGACACAGAGGACACGGAGCGGGCACAGAGAAAACAGCAGTCACACGTAATTGCAATCGCTGTAGTTGTCCAACGTCTGCACGCGAGCCTTACCGCCCGTAACCATTTTCGGGCGGTGAAGACAACGCACGCCGCTGTTTCGCTTCGCACACGCCGCACGCCGGAAATTGACTCCGCGCGGGAAAGGCGAAGTCACGAGGCTGCGCGCAAATAGCGTTCAGCCCGCGCGTTGGTGGCGGCGAGTGATTTTCTGTGTGAGTCGAGTTGTTAAGTTTAGAGAGCGTAGAGCGGCGGCGCGCGGGGCGGCGCGAGGCGGTGTTTGCCTGCGGAGTCGAGAGGGAGGCCGGAAGAGTGATTTGAGACGGCGAGCGGCGTGGGCGGACGTGGCCTCTCGGCGGCGGTGAGCGTGGCCGCGTCGCGCGGGCGCACGTTGTTGCCCGCGTTGCCCGCCGCCATCCCGCAATCGGACGGGCACGGCCTGGCAAGCGACGCGGGCGCGACGCTCGGACGATGCTCCTTCCGCTTCGACTTCGACGACGCGTGTTCCGCATTCGCCGTCGCGGACGACTCCGAGGCTTGTAGAGTTTCCGCGCCGTGCGTCTCTCCGGCGTGCGCGGCGTGCCCGTCTTTGTGCGCCGCCGTCGCCGTTTGAGGCTGCGGCTCGTGTTGATGTACGGAGGCGGCTATCTCAACTTCGTGCGGCGTTGCCGCGTTGCGGCGATCATCGTCGTGCGACTCGCCGTGCGCGTCGTGCGCTTGGCCTTGCGTGTCTTGGGGCGCTGCGTTTTGTCCCGGCAATTTGACGTGACAGGAGACTGCGGCGCACTCGCCCGCCGCGTGTGCGGGCAAGCCGATGCAGCAAGACATCGAACACCCCGACGCCGAGACGGACGCGAACGAACCCGTCGGCATAACTCCCGACAGCAATGCGAGCACAAGCACAAGCGCCGCGACGGCGCGCGCCGCGCGGACCGATGTTGCCTGTGAATTGTGACGAGAGGGTTGCACCGGAAAACCTCTGCAACTCATAACTAGGAAACCGGGACGCGGAATTGTGACACCGGAAGCGGCGCCCACGCAAGCCGAACGCGCCGCGTCTGCTACTGCCGCGACAATTTAACCCCACCGCCCCGCGCGCACTCACAACTTCGACTCCGGCGGCGACTCGCGCCCGCCCGCGTCCGCGCGCAAGGCGCGTATGAGCCGTTCAAACTCCGTCTCAAACTTGCTGTTGTCCGCCTCCCACCCCGTAAAATCCGCCGCCAGCCGCGACCTGATCTCCGTCCTCAGACCGCTTTTCCACTCGTCGCTGAACAAATAGCCGTCCAGATTCAACGGAATCAACGCCAGCACCTCCGCACCGTCTCGCTGCTTACGCAACTGCTGCTCCTTGTCGAACGCGATCTGAATCTCGTTCTCCACCCACCAACTCTTCAACGAATCTTTCGAGCAACACAACAGCACTTTATCCCACAAACGTATGCCCCGATCCACCTCCGTAAAAATCTTCTGTCCCGGCAACACCTGATGCGCGTCCAGCCAACACCGAATCCCCCGCCCTTGCAACGCATCATGCAACCGCCGCGCGAACGGTTTGTCAGCGTGGCTGTAGCTAATAAAACAAGAATAAAATTGAATGGGTTGTGCACCTACAACTAAGGAGGGCATGTGAGTAATGAAATCCTCTGGAACACCCGCGCCTCTTAAAAATTCATCTGAGATGTTCCCATCTGAGCGGTAGATAGTATTTATACTGATAATCGAAGGCCCGACATGAGTCAAAGTATCAAGGCCTTTAACCGAACTTAAATCATTACCATCAAAAATAGTTCTTCCAATTATTGCAGCACTAATGTCAGCATCAATAAGTTCAGCCTCCGAAAGATTCGCACCTCTAAGTTCCGCATCTACAAGCTGTGCAGACCAAAGCAATGCATTGCTTAAATTAGTATTCAGTAGTTTTGCCTTTATGAGATTTGCATCGACCATCAATGAGGCAGTAAGGTCTGCATCAGAAAGGTTTGCCTCATTGAGATTAGCTCCAGTAAGGTTCGTGAAAACAAGATTTGCGTTCTTAAGATTTGCCTTGAGAAGCTTAGCATTTGTAAGGTTAAGAAAAATGAGATTTGCATAATTAAGATCAGCTTGGCTAAGGTTCGCACCGCTAAGATTTATATTATTATCAGCTAGATTCGCCTTACTTAGATTAGGCACTATTTCAGGATTTTCCTCCCGCCACTTATTCCATACCGTTACCCCTTGCATAAGAATTTGAAGATGCTTCTTGTTTGCCATAGCGCATACGCCTCCTGCCGGTAAATATACACCTCTGGAAATAATCTGGCGTGGGGAAACAATCTCGGCGCGTGGGCGCGTCAAAGTGCGTTCGCGGCTTGGCAAAGGGGTGCGGGTGCGGATAGTCTTAGGGGTTAGAAATCCCGCATTTTCATCTTCTGTTGTGAGGAGAACGTAAGCCCGTGGCTGTCATTTATCCTTTCCGCGCTTTGCGCCCGCCCGTCGAACGGGTCGAACAGGTGGCGAGTGTGCCGTATGACGTGGTCAACACCGAAGAGGCGCGCGCGCTTGCCGCAGATAATCCTTTGAGCCTGTTGCACGTCACGCGCCCCGAAATTGATCTGCCCGAAGGCACGAACATTTACAGCGATGAAGTCTATGCGCGCGCCGCGGAGAACTTGCAAAAGCTCATCGAGGCGTGCCCGCTTGAGACGGAGAGCGAGCCGAGCCTCTACCTGTATCGCCTCGTGATGGGCGAACATGAACAGGTCGGCATCGCGGCGTGCTGCGCGGTTGACGAGTACGATCAGGACTTGATACGCAAGCACGAGCGCACACGCCCCGATAAGGAGGACGACCGCACGCGCCACATGCTCGAACTGCGCGCGCAAACCGGCGTCGTCTTC
>DATHBB010000255.1:0-22679 GCA_035296385.1 Pyrinomonadaceae bacterium
GTCTTCGGTAAAAATCTGCTGACGCTCGCCTACGACAGCCAGCGCTCGCTCAACCGCACGATGGGGCACGACCGTCTCTTCCAGGCCGACCCGCTTGAGCGCGCCTATCCCATCTTCGGCGACACTTCGACGCGCTTCAACGAAGTCGAATCAAACTCCAAACTCTACGTGCGCGTTGACCGCAACCGCTCCTACGCCATGTTCGGCGACTTCGAGGCGGGACTCACGGACACGCAACTCGCGGGCTACTCGCGCAAACTGACGGGCGCGAAAGTTCATCTCGAAAATTCGAACGGCGACTTCATCAGCGTCACGGGCGCGCGTCCCGACACATCGTTTGCGCGCGACGTGTTTCCGGCGGGGCGCATCGGCCTCATCAATCTTTCTTACCCCGACGTTTTGCCCGGCTCCGAAACCGTCGCACTCGAAGTGCGCGACCGGCGCAACCCGGAGATCATCGTCTCGCGCGAGCCGCTCCTGCGCTCGCTCGACTACAACCTCGATCCGCTCACGGGGCAACTCTTCTTCATGCGCCCCATCTCCGCCTTCGACTACGATCTCAACCTCGTCCAACTCGTCGTCACTTACGAACATCGCGCCGCGGGCATGTCGTCCGGCGTCTATACGGGACGCGCCTCGAAGCGTTTCAACCGTCTCGGCCTGCGTATGGGTCTGTCGTTCGTCGAACAGAAGCAGAGCCAGTTCGACACATACTTCCTCGGCGGCATTGACGGCGAACAGGCGCTTCCGAATCGCGGCACGCTCAAGTTCGAGTGGGCGCGCAGTCGCGGCGACCTTGCGACGGGCGGCAATCTCTACGATGCGACGCAGGTACACGCGGGCGGCAACGCCTACCGGCTTGAGTTGACGCAGCCGCTCGGAATTTATCAGGCCATGCTCCGCGCCGAGTACGCGCGCGCCGACGAAGGCTTCTTCAACCCCTTCGGCGCGACCGTCTCGCCCGGCTCGCGGCGCACGGGCGCGACGCTCGATCTCAAACCGGGCGCCCGCCGCGTCGTCCGCCTCGGCTTCCTCAACGAACGCAACCGCACCGCGAACGTTGACAACAGCCGCAACACCTTCTCGCTCCTCTGGACCGAAACTTTCACCGACCGCCTCAACGCCTTCGTCGGCTACGACTACCGCCGCCTGACCGATTCGCTGAACGACAACGAGATCGCTTCCAACCTCGTCACCATCGGCGCGCAGTATCGCCCGACCGACAAGCTCGAACTCTCTGTCAAGCGCGAGCAGAACTTGGGCGAGGCCGACCCGACCTTCCCCAGCCAGACCACCATCGCCGCGCGCTACCGCTGGAACGACTGGGCGAACATCTTCTTCACGCAGCGCCTCGCCTCCGCCGCCATCATCCCGATCAGCGACACGACTTCGACGGGTTTCGCTTCGACGGGATCGCGCCGCGAAACTTCCATCGGCATCGAGACCAAACTCGGGCGCTACACGAACGTCGTCAGTCGCTACCAACTTGAGAACGGCATCAACGGTACGGACAGTTTCGCCGTCGTCGGCTTGCAGAACCGTCTGCCTCTGACGAAGCAGTTGTCGCTCGACCTCGGCTTCGAGCACGGCTTCCACCTCGCGGGCGCGGGGCAAAGTTTCACGGGCGGCGCGTTCGGCTTCTCATATCTCCCGACGAAGGATTTGCGCACGGCGGCGCGCTTCGAGTTGCGCAACCAGACGGGCGGCCTCGCCCAACTCTTCACCGTCGGCGCTGCCGGACGACTCGGCGACGGGCTGACGACGCTCGCGCGCTTCCACATGTCGCGCTCGAATTTCGCCGGACGCGAAAACTCCACGCTCGTCGGCACGGCGGCGCTCGCCCTGCGTCCTCTGAAATCCGACCGCACCGCGCTCCTCTTCAGCTACACGCACCGCTCGCTCTCGCAAGGCGGCTTCGGCGATCAATCCGCCACCACCGACCGCTCCGACACGCTCTCGACCGACGGACTCTGGCAGCCCACGAAGGACACCGAACTCTACGGTCGCTTCGCACTCAAGTTCGGCGCGAACAGCCGTCAGAATTTGATGAACGCGTCGGCGCTGACTTATCTCGCGCAACTCCGCGCGCAACGCCGCCTGCGCCGCGCCTTCGACGTGGCGGGCGAGGTGCGCCTGATGGCGCAGCCCGTTTCGCGCACGACGCGCACCTCCGTCGGCGCGGAACTCGGCTACTGGGTCTTCGCAGACATGCGTATCGGCGTCGGCTATAACTTCACTTCGGCCTCGGAGCCGGGCGGCATCGTCGTCGCGCAGCCGCGCGGTTTCTACTTCACCATCTCCACCAAGCTCTCCAACCTCTTCGATCTCTTCGGCACTTCGGCGGAAGGATTGACTGCAACGGGCGCGAGCACAAGCGGCGGGAACACGAACGCCGCAACGCCGTCCGGGAAAGAGGGGCAGCCTTGAACCGCGCGCAGAATCGACAACATGCGAAAGCGGCGACCACCACTGCCGCTGCCCATATTTCTATCTCGTCCGACCGGCGCGGGCAGGTGATTGCGCGCCTCTTGCTGCTCCCGCTACTACTCTTCGTCGTGCTCGGCTGGCAAAGCGCGCATGCGCAACTCACCATCAAGCCGACGACCTGGAACATTATCGGCCTCGACAGCAACGACGTGACCGTCGGCCCTGATACTTTTCAGGTGGGCACGCGCGTCTGCAACTCGGGTGCGACGACGGTTAATAACGTGCGCTCGGAGTTCTTCTGGGAGAGCGGCAGCACGAACCCTTACATCAACCTGAACGGCTCGTCTCTCATCATGTGGCGCATGCTCGCCCCCGGCGCGTGCGTGGACTTCTATTACCCGGTCACCGTCACACGCAACTCTCTGGCGATTAATACAAAGCGCGGTTATTACATCACGGCGAGAGGTGACGGCACTTCCACCGTGACCACGCCCCGGCCCCGCGAGCTTTATGTCGAGAGACTGCTCTCGCAGAATCGCAACAACGTGGATTCCATTATCGGGCCGAGCACCGTCTACATCGGCCAGACTTATAACTACACGATCAACGCCCGCACCGCTACGTCCTACCCGCAGTTGGAAAGTTTTCTCAACTTGTCGAACGTCACCTATCAAGTGCTGTCCGTCTCGGCCACCTACGGCACCCCCGGCGCAACCAACGATCAGTTCTACGCCGACGCCTGCGGCTGGCAAACCGATCCGACCCTGCCCAATTATCGTACCTGCACCGGGCCGGAAAAGTTCGTCGGCGGCAAGGTCGGCGGCAACGTCAGCACGACCTACACTGTGAAGATTCTCGGCGTGACGGGTTCGGCCACCGCCGGTTCGCTGATTCTCGACTTCTCGGGTGGCAGTTATCACTACTCCTCCGGCCCGACTCTCACCATCACCGCGCTGCCTTCTGAGGTCACGTTCCTCGCCAAGATCGCCAATCCGACTCAGACGCTTGCCGGAACGAATGTCAACTACACGCTGCGACTGACCAACACCGGCTCGTCCGCCTACACCCTCACGGATTTCGTGGACACCCCGCCCACGTCGCCCGGCACGCCCGCCTACATCGCGAACTCATCGACCTTTGGCGGCACGCCCGTGGCCGACCCCGTGCAGGCGGGCGGCAAGCTGACATGGTCGGGTTCGTTTGTCATTCCCGGCGGGCAAACGCGCGACCTGACCTACACCATGACGATGCCGGGCGTCGTCGGCTCGTACGTCAACAGTGCCGTCGCGTTTCTTGACTACACGCAGATCGACACGACGCCCGCGCCATCTGACAATGCGCCCGCAACCGCTACCGTCACCGTCTACACGCCGCGCACCGTCTCCGGCACGGTTTATGAGGACGTAAACGGCGACAGCAGTTTAAGCGACGGCGTGACGCGCCCCGGCGTCGCCGTGCGTCTCTATCAGGATGCGAACAACAACGGTCTGGTGGACGCGGGCGATACCTTCTTAGCCGCTACGACGACCGACGCCTCCGGTCAATACAGTTTCCAGGTCGCGTACCTATCAACCGGCAATAACTATCTCGTCGCGGTTGACTCGAAGGGCGTCACGCCGAGCGCGACTCTGATTGCGGGTCGCGGTGAAGCGTGGGCTGAACAGACTTACGGCGACAACCCGGCGACGGCGGCTCTCGATCTCGGCTCGCGTTTCGGCGGTCGGCAGTCGGGCGTGTCGGACAACTTCAACGCGGCGACGACGGCGGTGGCGAGCAACACTTACGAGCACCTCGCGCGCGCCGATGTCTCGGCGGCCAACGTCTCGAACGTCAACTTCGGATTCAGCTTCAACGTCGTCACCAACACGCGCGGGGGCGATGCGGCGGACGACGACGCGGCGAACACGAGTCGCACCGTGCAGGGTTCTTTGCGTCAGTTTATTCAGAACGCCAACTCCGTCAACGGCGCAAACTACATGCGCTTCGTCCCCGCCGTCGCCGCCAACGCCGGAACTTACTGGCAGGTCAGCGTGACGAGCGCGCTCGCGGCGATCAATGATCCCAACACGACCGTTGACGGGACGGCCTACAGCAACTCGAACGGCACCACGCAACTCGACACCAATGCGGGCGCGCTCGGCGTGGGCGGCACGGTGGGCGTCGATTCCGTCTCGCTCTCGCAGGTCGGGCGTCCCGAACTCGAAGTCGTCGGCAGCGCCGCGATTGCGGTCGGCCTCGATCTACAGGCGAGCAATTCGACGGTGCGCCGCGTTGCAATTCGCGGCTTCGGCGCGACCGCCAACAACGACACGAGCGCGAACATACGCATCGGCAACAATTTCACGTCGGCGCTCATCGAGCAGAATTTTCTCGGCCTCGTCGCCTCAGCCGCGACCTTCACGACGAGCGCCGCCACCTCCACCGGCGACAACGTCCGTTCGGCGGGCGCGGATTCGGGAACGATCCGCAACAACCTGATCGGCTTCAGCAGCGGCAAGGGCATCCAACTCGGCGGAACTTCGACCGGCTGGCTCGTCGAGAATAACGAAGTGCGTTACAACGGCATCGGCAACGCGAACCTCGACGGCATAGACATCGAGAACGGCAGCGGCAACTGCACCGTGCGCGGCAACCTGCTCGTGGCGAACGAGGGGGCGGGCGTTGATATGTATATGTCGAGCGGCGGGAACACCATCGAGAACAACACCATCACGGGCAACGGCATCGGCGCGGGCGCGAACATCGAGTCGCCGGGCGTGCGCGTCTATGGCGCGTCGAGCACCTTCAGCCGCAACGTCATCAACGCGAACTTCGGCGCAGGCATCCTGGTCACGTCCAACGCGAGCGGCAACGTCCTGACGCGCAATTCCATCTTCGCGAACGGCACGATCACGAACAAAGGCGGCGCGGCGGCGAGCAACCAGATCGGCATCGACTTGCTTACCGCCGCCAACAGCCAGACGACCGGCACGTCGCCCTACGTCACCGTCAACGACAACGGCGACGCGGACTCGGGCGGCAACGGCCTCTCCAACTTCCCCGTCATCACCTCCGCGCGCGTCCTCAGCGGCAACCTCGTCCTGCAAGGTTACGCGCGCCCCGGCGCGAGTCTCGAACTCTTCATCGCCGCGCCGGACCCCTCCGGCTTCGGTGAGGGGCAGACCTACCTGCTCACGCTCGTCGAAGGTTCGGCGGCGGATGAGCAGGCCACGACGGGCACGTACACGAGTCCCGTGGGCGGGCTGACGGTCGGCACGGATACCACTAACCTCTTCAAGTTTACGATCCCGTTGCCCGCGGGCGTCGCCGTCGGCATGACGCTCACCGCCACGGCCACCGGCGGTGAAGGCACTTCGGAATTTAGCGGCAACATCGTCATCGCGGCAGCCCCGCCCGAAGTTAAGCTGGAAAAGCGTTGCACCGCCCCCGCCAACTGCGAGGACGATGCCCAACAGCCCGGCACCGAGTTGACCTACACGATCACCTTCACCAACACCGCCGGAACTTCGCCGGCGCAGGGCTTAACCATCATCGACATCATCCCGATCACCGACACGACCACGAGCATCGTCCGCAACACGGAGTTCAAAGTCGGCTCGATGACCTTCAACCCCGGCACGAGCACGCTGAGCATCGTCCCCACGGATTACAAGTATTACAACGATCCCCTGCTCGCCTATCCGTTGCTTCCGCCCTGGACTCCGTCAGCCGCCTACACGCCCTCCGGCGCATACGATTTCAACGTCACCTACGTCGGCTGGAAACTGACGGGCACGATGCCGCCGGGCACATCCGGCAGCGTCTCGTTCACCGTGCGCATCCGTTAAAGATTTTTCCCGCCCGTCCTAGCAAGCCGCGTTTAAGTAAGGTCTAAGGACTAAGAAGTTCACCGCAGAGACGCGAGAGTAAAGCCGCAGAGTTAACGCAGAGAAAAGATTCAACTCTTCTCTCTGCGCTTCCTCTGCGGCTTTACTCTCGCGTCTTTGCGCTCAGTTTTTTTATCTCTTACCCGACGAAAACCTACCGCCGGAATTACCGCCCGCAAGACCCGCCGAAACACCCCGCGAACACCCCCGACACACTTGCGCCACATTTTCAGCTTGACAATAATTTTTATCCCGCTAAGATAGCCCGCGTTCGTTAGGCCGAAGGGTTCGAGTATTACGGCAGTTCTACAAGCATTGCCTTTCCGTCGAATCTACTCTCAAGCACCACAGTTCAAATAACGCCGTTCGAGAAGCCACAAGTTTCAAGTCAAGCCGCGACTTGTCAGTTCCCCGCTTCAGACGGCGACCCCGGCGCTAAAATCCCGACCCGCGTAGCGCCCGGCAATACGCACCCGAAACCGCGCACCTACCTTTTTGTGCCGCCCGTGCGCCCTTCGTGTGCCCACACTACTTGCCTGTCAGGCGACCGCTCGCCCGCACGCACGCACGATTCCTGACCCGTTACGTCCGCAGCCAGCAGCCAATAATTTTTCCGCTCGTCCGGTCGCCTCCTCTCGACACTGACTCTGCACTTTGTCGAACTCAATTGACCGGCGCGAGCGTCTTCGGCTCATTAACCCGTCGCGTCCTAGTCCCGCGCGCTGTAGGCAGCCGCCGCGCCCCCCGCGCCGCTGTCAGACGTGCCCCGACACGCGCCGCACCCTGAAGTAATCCGCTACCCCTAAAAGGAGTTTCGTTCCATGAGACACACCACCCCCAACGCACGACGCCTGCTCAGCATCTTTTTGACAGCTCTCATTCTCTTCCCGAATTTATTGTTCGCGCCACAGGCGAGCGCCGCGTCTCCACAGCAGGATCAAATACGTCTCTACGGCTATGTCAAGGATCAGTTCGGCCAGCCCGTCTCCGGCGCACTCGTCACCATCAGCGGTCATGCCGCAGGCGGAACCAGTACCGACGCGAACGGCTACTACCAGTTCAGCCTGTTCCACGGGAGTTGCGGCTCCTTCCAGATCAAGGCGTTCGTCAACGTCGTGAACGGCGCGCAGATGGGCAGCACGATCAGTGTCAGCGGTTGCTTCGTCACCGACCACGCAGTCCCCAACATCATCTACCAGGCCCCCTACAACGTTACGCTCGACGGCTACGTTAAGAACTCTTCGGGCGCGGGCGTCCCCGGCGTGACCGTTAATCTCACAGGCGAATCGACGCAGACGACGACGACCGACGCGAACGGCCATTACGCCTTCAGCGTCCCCGCCCGATGCGTCAGTTCGTACGAAGTCAACATCGTGCGTCTCGACGGCGTGACCGGCGGCGCGCAGAGCACCAGCGGCTGCATCACCTCGAACATCACGCTCTCCGATTTCATCTACAATCCGCCGCTGCCCACGAACGGCAAGATCGTCTTCAACAAATGGGGGCAAGTCAACTCCTCGCCCGCAGACGGCGTCTATTTGATAAATGCGGACGGCACGGGCGAAACAAAGATTCCCGGCTCGGAGGGCGACTACGCGCCCGTCTGGTCGCCCGACGGCACGCGCATCGCCGTCACGCGCGTCGCCAACCAGCATGCGGGCAGCGTGAGCGGCTTCGGCGTCGAGATATACAAACCCGACGGCACGGGGCGCATACGCCTCAACGATAACGTCGAGCCGACCGAGCGCGTCGCATGGTCGCCTGACGGGCAGAAGATCGCCTACACGAGTTGGGGACAGTCCGGCGCGGGCGCCGACATCATGGTGATGAACGTTGACGGCTCGAACGTCGTCAACCTGACCAACACTCCCGGCTACGACTACCTGCCGACGTGGTCGCCCGACGGACAGAAGATCGCCTTCGCCACGACGCGCAACGGCAACGCCAACCTCGAAATCTACGTGATGAACGCCGACGGCACAGGCCAGCACAACATCACCAACTTCCACTCGCACGACTACTACCCGTCCTGGTCGCCCGACGGCTCGAAGATCGCTTTCGTCAGCATGAATCGCGGCCAGCTTTTCAACCAGTCCGGCGTCTTCGTGATGAACGCCGACGGCTCGAACGTCACCTTCGTCAACGCGAACGCCCCCGTCGGCGGCATGATGCCCGCGTGGTCGCCCGACGGCACGAAGGTCATCTACAACAGCGACCGCGACGGCAACCGCGACCTCTACTACGCGAACGCCGACGGCTCCGGCGAAACGCGCGTTACCACCGCGCCGACGCAGGACTCGCGCGCGAGTTGGCAGCCGCTCGGCGTGCCCCCGATGCCGTTCCCGTCCCCGACGCCAACGCCGGCAGTTAGCGCGGACATGCAAGTTACGAGTGAAGTGCAGCCTAACGTTGTCGAGCCGGGTGGAAGCCTCGTCTTCAGCAGTCGGGTCTTCAACAACGGGCCTAACACCGCCGCAGGCGTCACGTTCTCGGAGACGATTCCGCCCGGCCTGAACGTCACGAGCATACAGCCGACCATCGGCACGTGTACGAGCATGACGCTCGGCACCGGCACGCCGATCAGCTGCAACCTCGGCAACATGTCAGCTTTCACCGAGGCTTACATAACGGTTTATGCCACCGTCAATCTCCCCGACGGCTCAGGAGCGCAAGTCCACGCGCAAGTAAGCAGTTCGACGCCCGACGCGAGCGCTGCGAACAACGCCTCCGACGTTTCGTTCACCGTGCGCGCCCCCACGCCGACGCCAACTCCGACGCCGACTCCAACTCCTAATCCGACGCCCACGCCGCCACCAACACCGTCCCCGACTCCAACACCGACGCCGACTCCGACGCCGCAGCCGACACAAACGCCAACACCGCAGCCTACGCCCGGCCCCGGCCCGAACGGCAAGATCGTCTTCACGCGCTTCGTTAACGGCAACGTGGACATCTACTCGATGAACTCGAACGGCACGGGCGTGACGCGCCTGACGACCGACGCGTCGCAGGACTTCGACCCCGCCTGGTCGCCCGACGGCCACCGCATCCTCTTCGTCAGCAGGCGCGGCGCGGACGGGAAGAGTCGCATCTACTCGATGTTCGCCGACGGCAGTAACGTCTCCGTCGTCGTCAACGTCGGCGGCGTCTACTTCAGCCCCTCGTGGTCGCCCGACGGCATGAAGGTCGCCTTCACCGGCAACGGCGACGGCTCCTTCCAACTCGGCGGCCAGCGCATCTGGGTCGCCAACTCCGACGGCACGGGCACGATGACGCGCCTCACCGACGGCTCGACCGGCGAGGACTACAACCCGACGTGGCTCCCCGGCGGCACGCAGATCGGCTTCCGCCGCTTCTACAACACCGGCAACAACGACATCTTCGTGATGAACGCGGACGGGTCTAATCAGTCGAACCTGACGAACACGACCGCAGCGGAGTACGACCCGAGGTGGTCGCCCGACGGCTCGAAGCTCGCCTTCCGTACCACCGAGCAGTTCGGACGCCACGCCATCTTCGTGATGAACGCCGACGGCACGAACCGCACGCAGTTGACCACCTTCGGGCAGAACAATAACTTCGCGGCCACCTGGTCGCCCGACGGCACGAAGCTCGCCTTCACCAGCGAGCGCGACAACAATCAGGAAATCTACGTGATGAACGCCGACGGCACAGGCCAGACGCGCATCACCAACGACCCGGCAGCCGACGGCAGCGCCGACTGGCAGCGCACGCCGACCACACCGCCCCCGACGCCGACGCCCACTCCGACGCCAACGCCTCAGCCGACACCGACGCCAACGCCCGCTCCGACGCCCCTGCGCGTCAACGGCCAGATCGCCTTCGAGGGCAGCGGCAACGGCTCGGCCTTCGACATCTCCGTCGTCAACCCCGACGGCACGGGACGTGCCCTGCTTCTTTCGGAGTCGAACCACGAGCAGTACCCGGCGTGGTCGCCCGACGGCCAGAAGATCGCCTACTCGCACGTCAAGCGCGGGACGTATGAAGTCTTCACCGCCAACGCCGACGGCACGAACCGCCAGCGTATCTCGGACGGCTACGACCTCTCGCCGCGCACAAGCGACTACCACCCGGCGTGGTCGCCCGACGGCACACGCATCGTCTTCGTGCGCAACGGCCAGCTCTGGACTGTCGACTCCGGCGGCGGGGCGACCGTCAAGCTCAGCAACGGCACGGACAACGACCAGCAGCCCTCCTGGTCGCCCGACGGCTCGAAGATCGCCTTCGTCCGCAACTGGGGGAGCCACAACGCGCAAATCTTCGTGATGAACGCGGACGGCACGAATCAGGTCAACCTCAGCAACGACTTCAACATCTCGAACCGGCGTCCCGCGTGGTCGCCCGACGGCTCGAAGATCGCCTTCCAGCGCGGCCAGTCCATCTGGCTCATGAACCCGGACGGCTCGAACCAGACGATGATCACGCAGCCCGTCTTCACCGAGCCGAGCGACCACCCCGTCTGGTCGCCTGACGGGACGCAGATCGCCTTCATCGGCACGCGCAACAACGTCAGCGGCCTCTACGTGATGAACCCCGACGGCACGAACCAGCGACTCATCACCGCCGGGGCGGCGCACCCGACGTGGCGCGCCCTCCCCGCACTCTCCGTCGAAGTTGACGTGCAGCCCTACCGCGCGTTCTACTCCGGCGACGAGTTCACCTACGTCGTGAAGATCACGAACAACTACTCTGCGACGGCCACGGGCCTGACCTTCAAGGACGTGCTGCCCGCGGGCGCGACCCTTATCCTCGCCGACCCGAGCCGCGGATCGTGCTCCGGCGTCGCCAACGGACAGACCGGGACACTCACCTGCAACCTCCCCGACCTCGCGCAGGGCGAGAGTGTCGAAGTCTCTATAGACGTTCGCATCACGGCGCAGGGCAGCGAGACCTTGCGCAACACCGCCACGGCTTCGGCCTCCTTCGGCGGCGGCAGCCCGCAGAGTTACACGACCACGACCGACACGCCCGTCAGCGCCCAGAGCGCAGACCTCGCCGTCTTCAACTACGGCCCCTACAGCCCCGTGGAGCCGGGCTGGAGTGCCGGCTACTCCGTCTACGTCTATAACAACGGCCCCGACCGCGCGCGCGACGTGAGCTTCACGGACGTGCTCCCGCAGGGTTTCGCGCTCAGCTACTTCTACAACGAGTTGGGCACATGCACGACACCCGCCAACGGAGAGACGGGGACAATCACCTGCTCGTTCGGCGACATCGAGCCGAACACCGGCGTGAGCATCTACGTGCAGGGCACCGTCACGGCGGCCCCCGGCGCGACGCTCGAAAACACTGCGAGCGTCACGACGGCGACCGCCGACCCGCAGTCCGCCAACAACACGGCGACCGTCCAAACGCCGGTCGTACCCCCGCCGCCCCCGCCCGCCAACGACAACTTCGCCAACGCGCGGGAGATCACGGGCGCGACCGGCACCGTCGCAGGCTCGAACCTGTTCGGCACGAAGGAGACGGGCGAGCCCAAGCACGCAGGCCAGCACGGCGGCTCGTCAATCTGGTACCGCTGGCAGGCTCCGGCGAGCGGCTACGTCGAGTTCACGACCGAGGGCAGCGATCACGGCGACCCTCTGCTCGGCGTCTACACCGGCGCGGGCGTCGCCTCACTCACCGAGGTTGCATCGAACAACGACCTCTCGCTCTTTAACTTCGCCAGCCGCGTCCGCTTCGAGGCCGTGGCGGGAACGATCTACTACATCGCGCTCGACGGCCAGTGGGGGCAGCAAGCGCCGCTCACGCTCACGTGGACGCAGCCCGTCGCGGCACCGACGCCGCAGCCCGCTCCGCCCACGACCGGCGCCATCGTCTTCACGCGCCAGCCGCCGGGCACGAACACGACCGACATCTACTCGATGAAGGCCGACGGCTCGAACCAGACCAACCTGACCTCGACTCCCGACCAGTGGGAGGACGAGGGCCGCTGGTCGCCCGACGGGTCGAAGATCGTCTTCATGAGCGAGCACGTGGACGGCGCGGTTGAACTGGCCGTGATGAACGGCGACGGCACGAACCGCCAGACGCTCGCCAGCGGGATGGAGTGGATGTTCTATCCCGAATGGTCGCCCGACGGAACGAAGGTCGTCTTCAACGCCTACAACGGCGCTGGCTCGGACATCTACTCCGTCAACGCCGACGGCACAGGCCTCACGCGACTGACTACGAGTGTCGAGAATGACACGCGCCCCCTCTGGTCGCCCGACGGCACGAAGATCACCTTCCTGTCGCACAACGGCGACTACACGCAACAGGTCTACGTGATGAACGCCGACGGCACGGGACGCCAGCGGCTCACGGAAGAGCAGCACACGGTGTCGGTCGCGCGGTGGATTCCCGGCACTTCGAGAATCGCTTACGCGGCCTACCCCGGCCTCCGCTCGGTGAACGCCGACGGCACGAACTCGCAACTCTTGCTGGGCAACGACGAGTTCATTCACGACTTCGGCTGGTCGCGCGACGGCTCGCGCGTCACCTACTACAGCTACCACTCCGACGGCATCCCGCGCTATTACACGGCGAACGCCGACGGCTCGAACCGCGTGCAGCTCACCGAGGGGATACAGTGGGGCTCGAACCCGCAGTTCTCGCCGGACGGCGCGGTCGTCACCTACGACGCGCACGTCAAGCCCCCGGGACAGGTCTACGCGCTCTGGTCGGACGGCGCGATGCAGCAGTTGGTGAGCCTGACGAACAGCCCCGACGGCGGCTACAGCCACCACTGGCGACCGGTCACGCCCGCGGGCGACACGCCCAACGGCACGAACATCACGGTGACGGAAAACGGCGCGACGCTCACCTTCTCGAACGTCACACAGGCGGGCGAGACGACCGTAACGCCGATTGACCCGAACTCGCTGCAAGGCATCCCCGGCGAGTACGTCATCAACGCCAACAGTCTCGCCTTCGAGATCACGACCACCGCCGTTTACACGGGGCCGATCACCATCGGCTTCCAGGTGCCCGGCATCACCAACCCGATCACCTTCAGCACGTTGCGCGTCCTGCACGGCGAGCCGCCCGCCCCCAACTTCGTTGACCGGACGATCCTCGCGCCCGACAGCCCATCGCACAACTTCACGACGCGCACCGTCTACGCGCGCGTCCCGTCGCTCAGCCCGTTCATCATCACTGAACTCTCCGGGCAAGACACGACGCCGCCCGCCATCAACGTCGCCTCGCCCGCCGTTGATGCCGTCTACCTGCTCGGCCAGAATGTCGCGGCCAGCTACGGTTGCAGGGACTTCGGCTCAGGCGTCGCGGAGTGCACGGGCACAATCGCAAACGGCGCTCCGCTCAACACGGGCGCGGTCGGCGCGTTCAGTTTCACCGTGAACGCGCGCGACAACGCGGGCAACACCAACACTCGCACGGTCAACTACCGCGTGGCTTACGCCGTCAACGCGCTGTTCGACCAGACGATGGCGCACAAGAGCGGCAGCGTCGTTCCCATCAAGCTGGAACTGCGGAACGCGGCGAACGCCAACCTATCGGCGTCGGACATCCTCGTCACCGCTCTCTCCGTGGTGCGTATTTCGGACAACG
Source organism: Pyrinomonadaceae bacterium (assembly GCA_035296385.1). GTDB lineage: Bacteria > Acidobacteriota > Blastocatellia > Pyrinomonadales > Pyrinomonadaceae > JAIVJZ01. The sequence goes on from DATHBB010000255.1 coordinate 13,866, forward strand.
CGCCGGGCGCGCTCGCAGACCCCGGCGACTCGAACCCCGATTACAACTTCCGCTACACGGGCGGGGCTTATCACTTCAACCTGAAGACGGGCGGCTACACAACGGGTACATACCTGCTGAGTTTCAAGGCGGGTAATGATCCGGTCACGCACACCGTACAGTTTCAGGTGAAATAACTCCGGCGGCGGCTTCCGTGTCGCCGGACAGATCAAAGTTAGGGGCAGCGACTCCAAAGTCGCTGCCCCTACTTTTATCCCGTAGCCATTCCGCGCGTTGTTAATGTACCAATGGCGGATTGCAACCGGGTGAGCCTTAATTCTTATTCACACTCAACCCGACCTGCTATAAGTTTGACGTTCGGCTATTGCATCTTCGCTGCGGGAAGCGTATAAGGCGCTGTAGAGGGCTGTGCGGGGAACGTCTCCGTCACAGTCCCGAAGAGGAATCCGTCGTGGCAGTTTCTGCCCGGCGGGTTTTGCATTTACAGGAGTCGTTTTCCGCAAAGGAGTGACGCGCATGAGCCGAGACACGAAGCCCTTTGACATCTCGACGCAAGTGGTGGTTTATCGAATCTCCGGCATGGACGACGTGAAGGCTTGCCGCGACGTGGAATACAGCGCAACCGGTGCGGGCGCTCTCACAATGGACATCTACTACCCTCCCGATGCGCCGGAGCGTGCGCCGCGCCGCTTGCCCGCCGTCGTCTTCGTGGCCGGATTTCCGGACGAGGGATTCGAGGCGAAAGTCGGCTGCAAGTTCAAAGAGATGGGATCGTCGGTCTCCTGGGCGCGTTTGACGGCTGCGTCGGGGCTTGTGGCGATCACCTACACGAATCGAGAGCCGACGAGAGACTTGCGCGCCCTGCTCCAACACGTCAGGCGACACGCCGACGCGCTCTGCATTGACGAAAACATGATCGGCCTGTGGGCTGGTTCCGGCAACGTCCCGCTCGCCTTGTCGGCGTTGATGCAGACGGCGGCGAGCGACTATTTGAAGTGCGCCGTCCTGTGCTATGGCTACACGCTCGACCTCGAAGGCTTCGCGGGCGTGAGCGATGCGGCCAGGATGTGGGGCTTCGCCAACCCGTGCGCGGGGAGAGGGCTAACTGATCTGCCGCGAGACTTACCCCTCTTCATCGCGCGTGCGGGGCAAGACCAAATGCCACACCTTAACGAAACGCTCGACCGTTTCTTGTGCGAAGCGCTGACTCGCAATCTGCCCCTGACATTCGTGAATCACGCCGACGCCCCGCACGCGTTCGACCTGTTCGACGACGGCGAACGCTCGCGCGAGATCATCAGACACATACTCGCCTTTATGCGATTCAACTTACTGACAGCACCCTCCGGCAGTCGTTAACTGTAAATCGGGCGTGGGCGCGCATCTGTCGCTCATGTGCACATCGCCGTGACCCTGTCTCATTCGGGGCGTGAAACGTTGTGTGCTAGATTAACGCCGCGTATGGCTGACGACGACAACAAGAGGCGCTTACTGGATTTGACCATCGGCGAGGCGAAGCGCGTCGTGGTCTATGGCGTCGCGCTCGTGTTGGCGGTGGGGCTGTTCTTCCTGCTCGTCGGGCAGGTGCTGGTGGCGCTACTTTTGGGGCTGGTGGCGGGCGCGTTTTTGCTGCCGGTGCAGGAATGGTTGGAGCAGCGCTTGCACGCGCGCGCGGGCAGCGCGCTCATCACGATTGCGCTCATCGTCGTGCCGCTCGTCGCGGTCGCAGGCTACGCGTGGTACGAGTTGTCGGGCTACTCCACGAACGTCAGCCAGCAACAGCGCGCCGAGATCAGCGACGCCATCAGCGGCGCGCTCGAACGCTACATCCCCGTCAGCCGCGCGGGCACGCGCGCCACACTCGAAGCCGCCTTCACCGAAGGACTCACGCGCTCGGCGGCGGCGATTCAGGAACTGCGCCAACGCGCCGCGCTCATCCTCGCCTCGCTCGCCGTCTTCTTCTTCACGGTCTTCTACGTGCTCACGCAGCGCACGCGCATCTCGAACTACATCAAGGTGCGCGTGCCCGGCGACTACATAGAGCTTTACGATAAACTCGCGGAGAACGTCGGCGGCGCTTTGCGCGGCGCGTTGCAAGCGGTCTTCATAGATCAATTCCTGAAGGCCGTCATCATCTTCGCGCTCAACATCGTCTTCGACATCCCGCTCGCGCTCGTGCTCGCCATCGTCACGTTTTTGACGGGCTTCTTCCCGCTCCTCGGCGAATGGGCGATCTACGTGCCCGTCAGCATCTACCTGCTCGTCTTTCTCAACGACCCCTTCGGCGCGACGGTCTATCTCATCATCGGCATTATGATGACGCTCGGCTCGTCGCTCCTGCTGCGCCCGCGCGTGGCCGCGAGCGGCGCGCGTCGTTTCAACTTCTACTGGATGTTTCTTTCGCTCGTCGCGGGCGTCTACACCTTCGGCATCCCCGGCATCGTCCTCGGCCCCGCCATCATCGGCTTCGTCAAAGCCATCTCCGACACGCTCGTCGGCCAGGTGCGCTACGAGACTTCGCTGCTCAAGGAAGAGAAGGTGCAGCAGTCCGAGCAACAACAAGAGGAACGCCTCAAACAACGCATGGCGGGATAAAGAGGGAAACGATGAAGGAGGAACGATGAACGATGAATGAAAAGCAATTTTGTCTTTCATTCATCGTTCATCGTTCCTCCTTCATCGTTTATTTCTGAAGTGTGCCGAGTTGTTGGAACATAGACATGAAGTCGAAGTTGTTCCAAGCCTCGGCGATTTTGCCTTCGCGCACGATGGCGATGCCGGTGATCTCCATCGGCCTCTGTGTCGCGGCGAATCCGAGTCCCTCGCCCTCGTGCGTGGCGCGCACAGTGCAACGCGAACTTGGCACATGGCTTGCCCCTTGGCTTCACACTCTCCTCTGAACGTCTCAATATCCTACAAATATTGCTTGTAGCAGCTTGGGCAGCGTACTGATTCGGTCTTTGGCGGAATATCTTTCTCGCTTACTGATCGATGTCTCGTAACCTGCATAAGCTTATATTGCATGCGAGTTTGTACCTAAAGGTTACGGGAAGGGCTGTGCGGAGCCTGCTTCTACTGTAAGAATCATCTGCTCTCCGGCCCCTCTCTTTTACTATTCGGGGGGGAACATGAAAAATCGCGCAAGTCTGCACGCAAGCTTGATTACATCTTTCGTGCTGGTAGTTAGTCTGTTAGTTCTACCAACAATAAATCCGGCACAATCGAATAAAAACAAAGGTGGGGGCACTCAGTCTCAAAAGACAACCTTTAGCGGGCAAGCAACGGTGGTCAACGCTACTATCGCCGGAGTACCCATCATCTTATCTGATACAGGTAAGCTTGATAGCACGGGCGGCGAAAAGGAAGCATCGCTGCTGGAAGCGGAAGTTCCAGGCGTGCTGACGGCGGAAGTGCTTCACGCTTCCACTATAGGTAATGGCAATCATAGCCGCTCGGAAGCCTCGGTTGCTAATCTCAATCTGACATTAGGCGGCAATACTATTACCGCAGATTTCCTTAGGGCTTCGGCACAGGCCGTATGTGCTAACGGCGCGAGCGCCGGCGGAAGCTCTGAGATCGTCAATCTTGTAATCAATGGGCAAGCCATAACGGTAACGGGAGAGCCTAATCAGACAATTGACCTCCCTTTAGGTGGACAGGTCATCATCAACGAGCAAACGAGTGCCCGCCAGGGCGATATTACAGTCAATGCCCTGCATGTGATTATTCCCGGTGTAGCTGATGTGATCATCGCCTCGGCGCATGCTGACATTACGTGCGCGAAGGCCACCTGCCCTGGAAAAGACTTTGTCACTGGCGGTGGATGGATAATCGCCCCATCCGGCAGTAAAGGCACATTCGGTGTCGCCGGTGGAATAATGGGCAAAGGACTGTGGGGTCATCTAACGTACATTGATCATGGAGCCAACTTGAAAGTAAAAGGGATTAGAGTGACGGGATATACCGTTACCGCACCTAATTCACGTCGAATCGAAGGAACGTGTGAAATCAACGGGCTACCGGGAACTTACACAGTTGAGGTCACTGATAACGGTGAACCCGGTAAGGGGAAAGACCTCTTTACCATCACCTTGTCTAACGGTTACACGGCAGGAGGTCTCTTGGAAGGCGGTAACATTCAACTTCACAAGCCGTGTAAGTGACTTGGAAAAGATTAAAGACCTGAAAACGTAAGAAATGATAAGGGGGAGTGTATCAAAATACACTCCCCCTTACTTGGGAACGGCGGTTCATTTGACCGGCTGCTCGATAATTCATTTACACAAAATTTCTGACACGCCCGACTAAGCCCTGGGGTCTCCCGTCTCTTCGTACATAACTCGACTCCTTTCTAACCCGGCGGCCATTTGAGCGGGCGACCGCCGACGACGTGCAGGTGCAGGTGAAAGACCGACTGACCCGCGCCCGCACCCGTGTTGATGATCGTGCGGTAGCCCGACTCGGACAAGCCCTCTGCGTTGGCGACGCGCGCCGCGACGCGCAGCAAGTGTCCGAGCAAACGCTCGTCGTTTCCGGCGGCGTCGTCGAGCGAGTCGAGATGCTCGCGCGGGATGACGAGCGCGTGCACGGGCGCTTGCGGGTTGATGTCGCGAAAGGCCACCGCGCGGTCGTCCCTGTAAATCACGTCGGCGGGAATCTCGCCCGCGACGACCCGGCAAAAGATGCAGTCTTGTTCAGCCATAAGGAAAGTGTCCGTTGTCAGTAGTCAGTTGTCCGTTGTTTTCGTCTGTCATCAGTTGAGTAATTCCATCTTTAGCAACTCATGCGGCAATCACATGCAACTGACAACTGACAACTGACTACGGACAGTCTTTATAACACCCCGACTTCCGAGATGGGCGGGAGGTTCGCCGTGACCGAGTCGCGGAGGCGTTCGATCTGCGCGCCGACGCCGCGCAGTTTATCCTCGATCTTTTCGTAGCCGCGATCTATGTGATAGACGCGCTCGATGATCGTCTCGCCTTCGGCGACGAGTCCGGCGAGGACGAGCGAGGCCGAGGCGCGCAAGTCCGACGCCTGCACGCGCGCGCCCGCCAGCCGCGACGCGCCCGTAACGACTGCCGTGCGCCCCTCAATCGAGATGTGCGCGCCCATGCGCTGCATCTCGGAAGCGTGCATGAAGCGGTTCTCGAAGATCGTCTCGGTGATGGAAGAGCGCCCTTCGGCCTGCGTCATCAAAGTCATGTACTGCGCCTGCATGTCTGTGGGAAAACGCGGGTGCGGCTCGGTCGTAATGTCGGAGGCGCGCAACCCGCCCGACGCGCGCCTGACGTGCAGCGTGCTCTGGTTGACTTCTTCGATCTCGCAGCCCGCCTCGCGCAGTTTGGCGATGACGGCGGCGGAATGCTCCGGCATGCAATCTTTCAACTCAAGCTCGCCGTTCGTGATCGCGGCGGCGACGAGGAACGTGCCCGTCTCGATGCGGTCAGGGATAATCGTGTGCTCCGCCGCGCCGAGCGCCTCGACGCCTTCGATGACTATCGTTGGCGTGCCCGCGCCGCGCACGCGCGCGCCCATGCGATTCAGGAGTTCGGCGAGGTCGGCCACTTCCGGCTCGCAGGCGGCGTTGTCGAGCGTCGTACGGCCTTCGGCGAGCGTGGCGGCCATCAGGAGATTTTCCGTGCCCGTGACGGTCACTTTGTCGAAGCGCACGTCCGCACCTACGAGTCGCCCGCCGCGCGGCGCGCGCGCCACGACGTAGCCCGCTTCGAGCGACACTTCCGCGCCGAGCGCCTTCAAACTCTCAAGGTGCAGATCAATCGGGCGCGAGCCGATGGCGCAGCCGCCCGGCAAAGAGACTTTCGCCTTGCCGAAACGCGCGAGCAGGGGGCCCAGAACGAGCACGGAGGCGCGCATCGTCTTGACGAGATCGTAGGGCGCTTCAAACAGTTCGATGTGCGCGGCGGTGATCTTGTGCGTGCGCAGTTCGGGCGTTAAGACGTGTGCGCCGAGGTCTTCGAGCAGGCGTCGCTGCGTGATGATGTCGCGCACGTAAGGGACGTTGTGCAGCGTCACGCTCTCGCCCGTCAGGAGCGCGGCGGCCATGCACGGCAACGCGGAGTTCTTCGCCCCGCTGATCTGCACGCGGCCACGCACCGCACGCCCGCCTGTGATACGAAATTTGTCCATAAAATTATAGAGGTCAGAGGTTAGAGGTCAGAGGTAAGAGAAGACAGTTTTAACTGACCTCTAACCTCTAACCTCTGACCTCTGCTTTTGAGTGGATTCTAGCACGACGCATTGGCGGCGACTAGATGTTCATGCCTGCGCCTTTGAGGCGCAGTGCGACGGTGCGCGGGATGCCTTGTAGATCGCGGTGTATGTCGAGCACGGTCCAGACATTTTCGTCAACGAGATTTATGACCGCCTCGTGCTGGTTGTAGCCGATCTCGAAGAGGAGGTGGCCGCCCGCGATGAGAAAACGCGGGGCTTCCGCGACGAGGCGACGTATGACGGAGAGGCCGTCGCCGCCGGGCGTTAAGGCGACGCGCGGCTCGTGTTCGAGCACTTCGCGTTGCAGGTGCGGCATCTCGTTTTCGGCGATGTACGGCGGGTTGGAGGTGATGAGCGTGAAACGCGCGTCGGGCGTCGGCATCGCGTCGAGCGCGTCGAAGCAGTCGGAGACGAGGAGCGTGAGTCGTTCGCTAACGGCGTGGCGCGCGGCGTTTCGCGCGGCAACGTCAAGTGCGGCGCGCGAGATGTCCAAACCGACGGCGCGCGCGTCGCGGCGCTCGTGGAGCAGAGCGACGGGGATGCAGCCCGAACCCGTGCCCACATCGCAGAGGAGCGGTGCGCCCGGTTCGCGCTGTAAAAGTTCGAGCGCGATTTCGACCAGCAACTCGGTTTCGGGGCGGGGGATGAGGACGGCGGGCGTGACTTCAAAGTCGAGGCCGTAAAACTCCTGCCGCCCCGTGATGTACTGCACGGGTTCGCCCGCCGCGCGGCGCGCGACGCGTGCGGCGTAGAGCGCGTAGAGCGCAGGCTCGATCTCCGCGTCGGAGTGCGCGATGAGAAAGGCGTGGTCGCGCGCGAGCGTGTCGGAGAGGAGCGCGCGCGCGTCGGGTCGCGCGTCGTCGATGCCCGCCGCGCGCAAGAGGGCGGCGGCTTCGGTCAAAGCCTCCGCGATGCTCTTGCTGCTCGTCGGCGGTTGCTCGCTCATCTCGGTTCTGCTGTATAATACGCCGCACATCAAGCAAGATGACAATTCAACGCGGGAGACAGCGCGCTACGTGAAGAAGGGCGGACGATTTGTTCGCTTCGTGCCGTTTGCGCGAACCTTGTCGCAAACGTCGTGCGCTTTCAACGGCGAGGGGAGGTTGAGGATGAGAGAGTCGGAGTTTCACATCAAGGGTATGCACTGCGAGTCGTGCGCGGTGGACATCAAAGAGACTTTGGAGACGACCGCCGGAGTCTTTCGCGCCGAAGTGACCTACGGCGGCAAGACCGCCAACGTCGCTTACGACGACGCGGTCGTGCAGGAAAAAACGCTCATCAAGAAGATACAGGATTTGGGTTACGACGCGACCATCGGCGATGGGACACAAACGTCGGAAGCCACAGCATAAACAGTGTAAAGGGGAAACTACATGGAAGAGAGAAACGAGCAGGCGGTTGACGACCGCGGGACGAGTGAAGCGGGAGGCCGCGAAATTTTGCGCCGGTTGCGCGACCAGGGGTTTGAGGCGGACGACGAGAAGCTGGCCGTCGCGCTCGGTCGCCCCGTCGAAGAGGTGCAGGGTTGGACGGCGGGCGGCGAGAGCGACGAACCCGTGGACGACGACATCATCATGAAAGCGCGCGGCATCGCCAAAGAGCGCGGCATCGAGTTGGAATAAACAGGCCGCGCGCCTTCCCGGTGCAGGACACCTGATCGGCTCAATTAATACCACCACGAAGCCACGAAGCCACAAAGGAAATTTTACGGAATTAACTTTGTGGCTTCGTGGCTTCGTGGTTCGATTTTCTAAAACGCTCTCGAATCAGACGGACACGCAGCGCATCACGCGACTGAAAATCGCGCTCGCGCTCGCGTTCCTCTGCGGCTTCCTGCTCTCGCCCAAACTCTGGCTCTCGACGCGCGCTTACCCGCTCGCGCCAGTGGCAAAATTTTTGCACGCGCCGCCCTTCCCGCTCGACTATCTCGCTTTCGCGCTCCTGCTCCTGCTTCTCATCGGCATCGTTCTCTTCGCGCGCCCGCGCAAGTTGATCGTCGCGTTCGTCGCGCTCGTCGTGCTCGTCTGTTTGTGGGATCAGACGCGCTGGCAGCCCTGGTGTTATCAATATGTTTTCATGTCGCTCGCGCTCGCGTGCTACTCGTGGCGCGTGGATGATGGGGGCGGGCGGGAGTCGGCCTTAAACGCCTGCGCTTTCGTCGTCGCGGGAATTTACTTTTGGAGCGGGCTGCAAAAAGTTAATCCCCTGTTCACGGGGGAGCTTTTCCCTTCGCTCGTGGAGCCGTATGCGCGACACCTTCCGGCGTCGTTCGGGGCGGCGAGCCGTTGGGTCGCGCCGCTCGTGCCGCTCGCTGAAGTCGGCGTCGGCCTGGGGTTGTTGAGCCGCAAGTTTAGAACTCACGCGGTCTTCCTCGCGCTCGTGCTGCACCTCTCGGTGCTCGTCTTGTTCGTCCCCGTGCGGCGTAACACGATTGTCTGGCCGTGGAACGCGGCGATGATCTGTTTCGTCGTGCTGCTGTTTTGGCGCAGACAACAACCGGCGCTATGGCGACACGCGCTCGCAGGCAAGTGGCAAGTTTTAACCCGGCTCTCAGTGCTTCTTTTCTGGGTGATGCCCGCC
>DATHBB010000256.1:0-8617 GCA_035296385.1 Pyrinomonadaceae bacterium
TGAGATCGCGGCTACTTGAAAAGCGAACGCCCGGCGAAGATGTCCTCACAGCATCTTCGTCGGGCTTGTTCAATCCCCGATGCGCCGGGCGGCGCGAACTCGGGGGCTGTCTGTTCGCTTTTTGACCGTTGACGGTCGCGGCGTATGGTGTCCTCACTACACCTACGCCTTTTATTGTGCAGAGGCTAACACCGATCAAGCACAGGCGTCAATGATTTACTTACGAAATAATTTGACGGGCGGAGAGTCTTCAAAAGTCGCCGCGCGCGATTTCGCCGACGCCGCGAATGAGCCTTTCGACTTCTACGCCCGTCGTGTAGCAGGCGCATCCGGCGCGCACCAGACCTTCCGCGCCGAGCGCGAGACGTTCGATGACGGTGGCGGCGTAGAAGTCGCCGTGCGAAAGAAAGAGACCGCGCTCGGCGAGTTTCTGCGCGACGACGGTTGATGCGACGCCTTCGATTGTGAACGAGACGGTCGGCGTGCGCGGCGCGGAGGGCGGCGGTCCGTAGAGCCTCACGCCTTCGATCTCCGACAAGCCTTGCCAGAGTCGCGCCGTCAGAGCCGAGGCGCGCTCGTGAAGCGCGTCGAACGTTTCGCCGAGACGTGCGCGGCGAGATTCGACCGCCGCCGACGACGTGTGTGCGAGCGAGGCGAAGAAATCGACGGCGGCGGCAGCGCCCGCGATGCCCTCGTGATTCTGCGTCCCCGTCTCGGCGCGTTCGGGCGCGTGGTCGGGCGCAGGGAGTAGCTTCGGGAAGTCGAGCGACTCCAAGAGCGCTTGCCTGGCGTAGAGTATGCCGACGTGCGGGCCGCAAAACTTGTAGGCCGAGCAGGCAAGAAAGTCGCAGTCGAGCGAGCGCACGTCAACGAGTTGGTGCGGCGCGTAGTGGACGGCGTCAACGAAAGAGAGCGCGCCGACCGCGTGCGCCGCTTCCGTCGCGCGACGCACATCCGTGATCGTGCCGAGCGCATTCGAGGCCGCGCCGATGGCGACGAGCTTCGTGCGCCGGTTGACCTGACGGTCGAAATCTTCCCAATCGAGTTGACCCGTCTCAGCAATCATCCGTACCGTGCGAACGCGCACGCCGCGTTCGCGCGCGAGCGCAGCCCACGGGGCGACGTTGGCGTGATGATCGAGTTCCGTCACGACGATCTCGTCGCCCGCTTCCAACTGCCGACCGAGCGCTCTTGAGAGGTGGAAGGCGAGCGTCGTCATGTTTGCGCCGAAGACGATCTCTTGCGGCGCGGCGTTCAGAAAATCCGCGAGCGCTTGCCGCGCATCGCCAATCAGCGCGTCAGTCTCATTGCTCGCCGGATATGCCCAGTGCGTGTTGGCGTTGTGTTGGTAGAGGTAATCGGCGATGGCTTCGACGACGGCGCGCGGAACCTGCGTGCCGCCCGGCCCGTCGAAATAGGCCACCTCGTGTTCGCCGTGCCTGCGAGAGAGGGCGGGGAAGTGCGTCCTGATCTCTTCGACGGGCAAGACCGCGCCCTTCTGCGGCGATGGCGGCGTCGCGTCTTTTTTCAAACTCGTCATGTTGAATTCGTGGCGGGAGTTCAATAACTCGACGCGCTGAAATGCTCCGCGATGCCGCGCCTGATCGCCTCTTTGATCTCCTCTTCGCTGCCCGCCGGCGCAACTTCCAGCGTCACGCGAAACGGCTCCTGTTTCTGCATCACGTCGAGAAAATCAATTGACCAGGTGTTGACCGCGCCGTCTTTGGCCGCCGCCGAGACGAACTGGCAATCATTCCGGTTTGAGTCGGCCAAAGCCTGCCTCGCGAGTTCTTCCAAACGCTCAACGCCCATGTGTCACGCTCTCCCGTAGTTCGTAAAATTTTACCGCCGCATTATTTAGTAGCATCTTTGTCTCAGCTTAACTCTCTGTGCCCCCTCTGTGTTCTCTGTGTCTCTGTGGTGAGTATCTTAGAAGATCATTCACCACAGAGACACAGAGGACACGGAGGGGGCACAGAGTTTAAGACATCAGGGATTATTTCTTCTGCCTCACGTCATACGCGTAGAGCGTGTCTTGATCGCGCAGGTAGAGGCGTCCGCCCGCGATGATCGGGTGCGTCCATGTCGGCAGCGAATCCTGCGCGATGCGGAATCGCCCGCGCTCTTTGTAGGCTTCGGGCGTCGCTTCGACGAGGCCGACCACGCCGTTTTCGCTCAAGGCGTAGATCATCCCGTCGGCATAGACAATGGAGCCTTTGCCGACGCTGCGGTCGCGCCACGCGACTTCTCCGGTGTCGAAACGCATCGCCGTCAGGATACCGCTCGAAAAGCCGTAGAGGTGATCGCCGACGAGGATCGAACTGCTGTGATGGTTGCGCATGTCCTTCGTGAAATAGACTTCCTGCACCGTCAGCGCGCCGCGCTCGCCCGCCTTGATCTCGACCAGCCCCGCGCCCGTGCCGTAGTCCGAAGAGATGAAGACGCGGTTGCCGCGCGCGACGGGCGTGGCGGCGTTGGCCGTGCGGTTCGCGGCGCGCGCGTATTCCCACAGGAGTTTACCGTCGCGCAAATCCAACCCGACGGCGCGGCGCGAGGTGAAGAAGACGACTTGCGGCGTGCCGCCCGCCGTCATCGTGATGGCCGACGAATACCCGGCCTCGTCGCTCTGGCTCTTCCAGATGAGCGAGCCATCCTTTTTGTTGAGCGCGACGATAGAGGCGTTTTCGCCGCCCGCGTTGACCAGCAACTTGTTGCCGACGATGAGCGGCGATTCGCTGATGCCCCAGGTGATGTTCGAGCCGCCGAACTTCGAGAGGACGTTCAAAGTCCAGACACTTTTACCCGTCTTCGTTTCGAGACACGAGAGGTCGCCGTTGCCGCCGAGCGCGTAGAGTTTGTCGCCTTCGACGGTCGGCGTGCCGCGCGGCCCGTCGCCGCGGTCGTTGCGAAACGCCCTGCCGTGCGGCGACGCCCAGAGTTCTTTGCCCGTCTGAACGTCAAAGGCGACGATGAATTCGCGGTCGCCGCGCAAGCCCATCGTGTAGATGCGACCGTCGGAGACGGCGAGCGAAGAATAGCCGCGCCCCGCGCCCACAGTCTTCCAGACGAGCGGCGGCCCTTCGGCAGGCCACTGTTTGAGCAGCCCCGTCTCTTTCGAGATGCCGTCGCGGTTCGGGCCGCGCCACTGCGGCCAGTTGCCGCCGCCCGCGCCGCCCTGCGCCGCCACTTCGACCGACAGGCATAAAACCAGCAACGCCAGACCCGACGCGGCCTTCACGCACAACCTCTTCATAAAGACACTCCTTCTCAAAATCAAAATTGCGAGTTGCCGGATTATAGCAACACCGGGGCACGGCGGCGACGCTTAAAAAGTCGTGCGCGCTTCGATCTATTTCTTCGGAATGTGAATTCCATTTTTCGACGTGCGTTGCGCGCGTCGCGCACGGCTAGAGTTTACGCACGACGGAGAGAAAAGGCGCGTGCGTGTAAGCGACCGAGAAAGCGTCGTCGAGTTTGAAGTGACGTTTGACGGTCGCGGCGGGGTCGAAGAACCATTCGCCGTGCGCCTGTTCGCGTTCGCTCCTGTCGAACCAGCCCCACGGCGGGCGCGCCATGTTGGGCGCGCCCTTGTTCCCGCGAAACGCCGCGCCCAGCGTGCCCAGATTCACCGTGCGCTTCGCCGCGCGTGTCGGACTTTGCGACGCGCTGAAAGTGCGCTTGCCGTAGTTGTACGCCGCGCCGAAAGTTTGATTCACGCCCATGCGCGCACGCGGCCAGATCGTCGTTGCGAGCGGCAGCAACTCATAGCCGACTTCCGTACCGGAAGACCTGGCGGGGTCGTCGGCGCGTCCCGCGAATTTATAGACGAGCAACTTGTCCGGCGTCGTCTGCCGCTCGCCCGCGCCGTAAGCGTAGATGCCGTGCCCTTTGGGTTCGACGTACAACTGCGGACGCCCCGACTCTAAACGGACGAAATCGAACGCGCTCTTTCGACCTTCGACAGTGGTGGGCTCAGTCACGTATTTGTGGAAACGATCATGCGCCACCGTCTCGACGAACGCGACGCGCGCTTGCTTGAAGTCCGCGCCCGCTTTCGTCGCCACGACGAGACAGCCCTCCATGTCGTTTTCGTGCGCGAGAACCGCCTCGCCCGACAGTCCCGTCGGATCGTAACGCCCGCCGCGCCGCGCGCCTTCGCGTATGATCTCGCTGAGGATCGCGCCGCTCGCCTGCCCGCCCTTGTAGTCGCGCGGGTGGAAGAGTGCGTAATGAATGAGGAAGTGCGTAAGGGTTTCGCTGACGGCGTAATAGACGTAAGCGCGGCGCGGAAAACGCACGCCGTCATCGGCATTCGCCCAGTTGTTATCGCCTCGCCAGTCGCCGTCGAAGTTGAAGTTGGTGATGTAATCCTGAAGCTTATTGTCGCCGAGTCCCTGATAGAAGATCGGCGAGAAGTGCGCCGCGATGTCGCGGTCTCTGGCGGCGTTCTGTGCGAGTTGCGCGCTGCCGGTGCGGCTGCCGCCCGCGCGTTGGCCTGCGACGCGCGACGCGCAGACGAAGTTCAGGCAGGCGCAGACGACGAAGGCGGCGCATATAAATTTTGACTTATTCAAGGCGGCTCTCGAACGGTTAACTTCGGATGACGAGATCGATTTCGGGTAGAGCGCGCGAGGGTCAACATCACGAAAACCGTCGGGCTTTTTGTTTGTGCGAAACTCCTTGTCTATAGCAGTCTTCAACCCGCACGGTCAACGACTGCGCGGCGAGTGATTGTGCAGGCGCGCACCGGCGTGGTGCGGCGGGGGCTTTCCCGCGCGCGTGAAGTCCGTTATCTTTGCAGGATGTTCCACGCCATTTTTGAAACGTTCTCGCAAGCGGGGGTTTGATGTGTCTGCGATTATAAGTTTGTTTACGGCGGCGGCGACGACGGAGGCCGCGTCGCTGTCGAAGGCCGCAGTGTTGGGCTTGGGATTCATGCTGGGCCTCAGACACGCTCTGGATGCCGATCATCTGGCAGCCGTGACGACCATCGTGAGCGAGCGCAAGAGCCTGTTGGGATCGTCTCTGGTCGGCGGGTTGTGGGGCGTCGGGCACACGCTCGCCCTGCTCGCGGCGGGCGCGGCGTTCATACTGTTGCGCGTGCGCATCAATGATCGCACGGCGCTGGCGCTGGAGTTCGCGGTCGGCATCATGCTCGTCCTGCTCGGCGCAAACGCGCTCCGCAAACTGTTTCGCAAGCGAGCGCGCTTGCACCTGCACACGCACAGGCACGGCGGCTGGCTGCACGCACACCCGCACCTGCACGAAACCGGCACGCACGAACACACGGCGACTGCACCACAGGCGACGCATCACGGGTTCAACTCGAACGCGCGTCCCGTCCTCGTCGGCCTCATGCACGGACTCGCGGGCAGCGCCGCATTGATGTTGCTGGTGCTCTCAGCGATCCCTTCGCCGCTCGTAGGGCTGGCCTACGTCTGCGTCTTCGGCGTCGGCTCAGTCGGCGGGATGATCTTGATGAGCACGCTCGTCGGCTTGCCGATTCATCTCACGGCGGGGCGCTTCCTGCGGCTCAACCTCGCGGTGCGCGCCTCCGCCGCTCTTTTCAGTTTCGGCTTCGGCCTCCTGCTCATGTACCGCATCGGCTACGTCGAAGGTCTGCTGCGCTGAGAGTCGTCGTCGCCGCCCGCCCCGACCCGAATGAGAAGTCAACGCTCACTCCTGCACGGCCTGGCGCTGGCGGCTTTTAGCTCCGCGCTCTTCCTGCCGCTCATCGGGCGCGGCTTTCTACACGACGACTTCATGTGGCTCTCGAACGTCGCACACCAGACGCGCTGGCACGGCCTGACGCACCCGACGCCAACTTTCTACACGCCCCTCACGTGGCTCACCTTCAAATTCGACTGGATGATCTGGGGCATGCGCCCATTCCCTATCGCGCTTGAGAATCTGCTGCTCCACATCCTCAACACGCTCTTGCTCTACAGGCTCGCGCTCGGCCTCTGGCGTTCGCGCGTCGCGGCGTGGTGGACGGCCTTCGGGTTCGCGCTCCTCTATCTCTCGAACAGTTGGGCTGTGATGTGGATTTCCGCGCGCACGCATCTGCTGGCGACGCTCTTCTGCCTCGCGGCGATGCTCGCGGTCGTCCGCTTCGTTAAACTGGAACGACGACGTTTACCGGCTGCGATGGCGATCATCTTGTGCTGCGCGCTTTCGATGGCGGCGAAAGAGATCGGCGTGGCGACGGTCGCCGCGAGTTTGATCGTGCTGTGGTACGTCGCGGGCCGGCAGCGTTTGAGAGATAACTGGGCGTCAACCGTGTTGCTCGTCTTCGCGCTTTTGGCGACGCTCGCGGCGTATCTCTTGCTGCGCGCGTGGGCGGGCGCGCTCTCGGTCGCGTCGCAGGAAGGATGGTACGCGTACGCGTTCGAGTTTAAAGTGTTCTTCTCGAATCTGCGTGAATACCTGTCGCGGACGTACCTGATCGGGGCGCTGCTGGCCGGGGCAATCGCGCTCTCGCTGAAGATTCGCGGCGGAAGCCCCGGTCTGGGTAACGTCTCGCGGCGCGAGGTCTTGTTGAGCGTGATGTTCTTCGCCGCGACGATTGCGCCCGTGATTCTGATTCGCGGGAGGTCGGGGCTTTACACGTACCTCCCGGGCATCGGCGCGGCGCTCCTGCTCGGCGCAGCCGCGCGCTCGCTGTACGACACGGCGGCGACGCCGGAGGGAGAGAGCCGCCGTAAGCGTCGTGTGAGCTTGCTGCCGATTGTGTTGTTGGCCGCACTTCTCTCCGTCGCAACCGTCGGTCAGAGTTTGAAATGGAGGACGATGGCGCGAACGAACGCGGCCATACTTCGACAACTCGCGGAACAAGACCCGCACATGGAGCGAAACACAAATGTCATTTTAAGGTACGCCGACAGAGACGCGAGGCATCGCTTCCCGGACGGCTTCGGCACGTGGGGCTTTCCCTTCGCGGTGAAACTCCTGTACGGCGATCCGAGCTTGCGCGGAGAAATCGTTCGTGAAGGCACGGCGGCGACGGTCGAGGGCGCATCGAGTGGCGGCGAAGTCAATTATCTTTACATGGCGGGCGAGGATTCTCCGAAGGTAATCAAGCAGAAATAAGTTTCAGTTCGCGTTTCGCTCAGGCCAGTTCCGCGAGTTCAGCCCAGCGGTCGAGGGCGCGTGCGAGTTCGCGCGCGAGCGTTTCGCGTTCGTTGAAGAGTTTGTTGACGAGATGTGCGTCGCTCGCATGCGCGGCCAGTTCACGCTCGATCTCGGATTGCCGTCGTTCGGCCTCCTCGATGCGCGCTTCCAGCGTTTCCAACTCGCGCTGCTCTTTGAAAGAGAGTTTGCGTTTGGCGGGCGGCGACTGTGCGTGGGCGCGCTCCTTTTTCGCGGGGCGCGCCTCGGCAATTTGTGTGGCGTTTGAAATCGCGTCCGAGCGTTCTTCTTTCTGGCGGGCTTCGAGAAAGGCGGCGTAGTTACCGGGATACTCTCGCACCGTGCCGCCCGCTTCGAAGCGGAAGATGTGCTCGACCGTGCGGTCCAGAAAATAGCGGTCATGGCTGACGACGACGAGGCAGCCGCCGAAGCTCTCCAGGTAGTCTTCGAGCGTGACCATCGTTTGGATGTCGAGATCGTTCGTCGGCTCGTCCAGGAGTAAAACGTTCGGCGCGCCCATCAGGACGCGCAGCAGGTAGAGGCGTCGTCGTTCGCCGCCCGACAACTTCGCAATCGGCGCGTACTGAATCGCGCCGGGGAAGAGAAACTTTTCCAACATCTGCCCGGCGGTGATGAACGTGCCGTCGGCGGTCTCGATGCGTTCGGCCACTTCGCGTATGTAGTCGATCACGCGTTGCTCATCGTTGAGCGCGCGGTTCTCCTGATCGTAATAACCGAAGCGGACGGTCTGCCCGACTTCGACGGAGCCCCGGTCGGGCTTAGCGCGTCCGGTAATGATTTCGAGCAGGGTGGTTTTGCCCGCGCCGTTCGGGCCGATGATGCCGATGCGGTCGCCGGGTTTGACGGTGTAACTGAAATTGTTGATGAGGACGCGCCCGTCGTAAGACTTCTCGATGTCGCGTAACTCCAGAATCTTTTTGCCGATGCGTGCGGACGTGACGTTGATGTCGAGTTCGGCGCGCGCCGTCTCTTTCGGTTGCGCCATCAAACTCTCGGCGCGTTCGATGCGCGTTTTCGATTTGCGCGTGCGCGCCTTCGCGCCCCGACGCAGCCACGCGAGTTCGCGCCGGATGAGCATCTCGCGCTTCTGACCTTCGGAGGCGCGCGAGCGTTCCTGTTCCTCTTTCTTCTCCAGATAGTAGGCGTAGTTTCCGTCGAACGCCTGCACCGTGCCGCGATCAATTTCGAGTATGCGCCCCGTCACGCGGTCGAGGAAATAGCGGTCGTGCGTGACGAGCAGGAGCGCGCCGCGATAGCGCACGAGATAGGCTTCGAGCCACGAGATGGTTTCGGCGTCGAGGTGGTTGGTCGGCTCGTCGAGGATGAGCAGTTGCGGGTTCGAGATGAGCGCGTGTGCGAGCGCGACGCGTTTGCGCTGCCCGCCGGAGAGCGTGCCCATCAGCGCCGTCGTGTCCTGTAGCCCCAGACGCGAGAGGATCGTCCGCGCGTTCGTCTCCAACTCCCACGC
>DATHBB010000257.1:0-27914 GCA_035296385.1 Pyrinomonadaceae bacterium
TGAGTGCTTACTCAACTAAGACTCACCGCAGAGACGCAGAGTTTACGCAGAGGGGCACAGAGAAATTTAACTCTTAAGCTGAAAGTTCAGGATGATCGCGTCGTGATCCGAGAGCACGCCTTCGGCGTCGCGCAAGTCGCCGACGACCTGCGGGCGCGTGCCTGCGGCGGGCTTGATCTCTCTGCCCGCGAACCAGTCGAGCTTGAGCGAGCAGCGGCCTTCATGTTTTTTGAGCGCCCAGTTGATGAACCAGAAGCACCACTGCGGAATCCAGTCGCCCATGTTCGTGTTCACGGTCGCATCGCCCACGTCGTAATGCAGCGTGCAGACGCCGAGCGCGTTCAACTCACGATAACGGTAGCCGCGCCGCTCCAACTCGCGAAACAAATTGCGCTCGAACCAGCGTTCGGGATATGGGTAGTGATTTTTGACGACGTTCTCAACGCCCATCGCCACGCGACGGACGTAACCGAGGATGGAATAGGCGGCGCGGCGCGAGTTGTAGGTGGAAGTGTTCCAGTCGCCGCCGATAAGCACAGGCAGGCGCGGCTCAAGGCGTTCGAGATGATCGAGCACGAGGCGCATCTGCCCGTGACGATGCCGCTGCGTCGAATGCGCGTCGAGGTGCAGGCTGACGGCGCGAAACTCGCCCGCCGGATGCTGCACGTCTGCGACGACGGCGCGTTGCTGTCCGAGACGCTTCTCCTTGCCTCCCATCTTGTCTTTGCCGTTCGGCAGAGCGATGGAGTGCGCGCGCTTGATTGGATAACGCGAAAGAAGCGCGTTGCCGTGCAGCCCGCGCGTGTTCTCGCCCTCGACATGAGCTTCGACGCCGCTCCCCTTGTTCAACGCGAGGTAGCAGGGCGCGAAGGCGTAGTTCATCCCCAGCGAGCGTGCGATCTCGCGCGCCACGTGAGCGTTATTCGTGCGCGCCATGCCGTAGTCCAACTCCGTGAGCAACAGCACGTCGCACGCACGAAGCACAGCATGCTCCTTGAGCACGCGGATGATGCTCACGAGGCGCTTGCCGCGCTCGATGTTCCAGGCCGCCGCGCGGACGGTGGACGCGTCAACTGACGGCGCGCTCTCTTGTGCGTCCGCGAAATCTTCCTGCACGACCGCGCCGAGCACACGCTCGATCTGCGGTCGCAGTTCCTTGTAGAGAGACGAAGCGGCGAGCGTCTTTGTCGAATGAAACTCCGCGAGCGCGGGGAAGTGTGGCGTCAGGTCGTGGTCGAGAGGCGACTCGGCTCTGGCGGCCTCCCGGTCTTGTTCGATGGCGTAACTCAAAGCCCGGAGATGTTACAGGCGCGGGCGCGTTTTCGGCAACCGGACAACGCTTTTCAAACGCTTGCGAATCAACCGCCGCGCGCGATGCGCCGCCACACGTTCGCTTCGCCCTCCGTCTGGATGAGCGCGTTCACTTCGCGGAAGGCTGCGCCGTAGAGCACGCGCATCTCGTCAGCGGACGCGGGCTGCGCAAGCTTACGCTCCAGGTCTTCGAGCGATAATTTCTGCTTCGGGGCAAAGCGCGTGAGCCGCGCGCCCTCGCCCGCGACGTGCGCGGCGAGTCCTTCGGAGAGCCAGAGCGGCGCGCGCCCGCGCGAGAGCGCGTTGATGACTGCGTGCGTGTATTCATGCCGGAGCGTGGGCGCGAGCAGGCCGCGCCGTTTGAGCGTCGCGAGCGGTTGCAGTTCGATGCGGCGGTTGTTGGTCACGGCGGCGACCCACGCGGGCTTGCCCGTCGCGCCCGTGAAGTCGCCCGTCGTCTCGTGCACGAAAGCCTCCAACACGCCGAGCGCGGGGCTTGCGAGCGAAGCCGCACTGAGACGCTGTCGCACGTCCGCGCGCACGGCTTCGAGCACGGCGAGCGCGCCCTCGACTTCGCGCCGCGCCTCCCGCGCCCCGCGCGCCGGATAATTCACGCGAAAATTCGCACTCGACAACGTGAGACGCGCCGACTCAAGCGGCGACGCCGCGACATAAGCGTGGGCAAGGTGAGCGTGCGCGACGTTGGTATGTACGACGTTGTCATGTGCGACGTTAACGTGCGCGAGGTTGGCGTGCACGGCGTTATAAGGCGCGAAGCCGGACTGAACAAATTCGGCGTGAGCGAAAGACGCTGTGCGCCGGGTCGGATTTTCAATAGCAGCTTTCTCATGCAACTCCGAAGGCGGCGCGCTGCGTGCTTGCGTTTGCAACTGCGCCGCGTTCTTCAACTGCGCCGCGCTCGCGCCGCCGACCGTCGTGGCGGGGAAATAGTAGGCGAGAATCTGCCGGTAGGATGAGCCGCGCGCGGCCATCACGTGCGCGCCGGATTGGCAGAGGCCGAGTCCGTGCCCGAAGCCGCTCCCGCGAAACAAAAACGTGTCGCCAGCGCGCACGACATCGAAACGCGAACTCTTGATCACGCTCCAACCGAGCGTGCGACCGACGACGATCTTGAAATCCCAGCCGCGCACCACGACGCGCCGCCGCTCGCCCGCGAGCGCAATCTGCTCTACGCGCCCCGTCGCGTCGCGTTTGACGACCCTGAGCGCGTCAACACGCATGCCGACATCCGTGCGTTCGTCCGCGTGCAAGGCTTTCGCGAGTCGCTTTGCGGGGATCGCGTCCGTCCAGTGCGTGTGCGGCATGGCGTTGCAGTATTCGTCGCGGACGCCGCGCAGGTAAGGCTCGCGCGCGCGCGTGCCCCAGAGCGTCTGTATGTTTGCGGTCTGGCCGCCGCATGAGGTGGAGAAGAAAACATCCGTAGCGAGCGAGCCGCGCGCGTCGCGCAGGACTTCGCCGCGCGTGTCTGCGACGGCGCGGCGGACGAGTTCGTGAAAATCGGGGCGCGCGTTCTCGCGCGTGATTTGGATGAAGCGTTGACAGTGTGTGGTCGTGCAGAGGTCGTAACCGTCGCGCGCGTGGCGGCGCAGATTCGAGAGCGCGTAGGTGCGGCTGACGACGGCCTGCGCCTTCAACGCCGCGAACTCATCTTCGACGCTCGACTCCGCTGCCAGCACGCCGAACAGGTAATCGTCGAGCGCGAGCGTCCGCGTCAACTCTCCATTCGCAAGGCGGACGCGCACGAGCGTCGCACCGTTCGCGTCGCGCGCCGCGTCGTTCGCATCGCGCGTTGTGTCGTCGAAGTTATATGTGTCGCGCGAGGGGTTGGCGTGAGGCTGTGAAGGCTCAGTGCCGGTCGCGAGGCGCGCGTGCGCGGCGAAGACGGGGCGCGCGAGTTCGGCGCTTTGTTTGCCCTGCCCGCGTTTGAGGAAGACGAGGACGGCGAGTTTGACTTCGGCGGGCGCGGGTTCATACGCGTGCGCGGGTGCGTGCGTTGCGGCGGCGACAGCGACGCCGGAAGATTCGCGCTCGGCGGCGAAGCCGACGAACCAGCCGTGCGTGTGCAGGCTGTCAATTTCGGTGGCCGTGCCTGTCTTGCCGAAGACGTAAGAGGGAAGCTGTGCGAGTTCGGCGGGCGCGGCGGTGCCGTATTTGATCGCGCCGCGCATCCCTGCGAGCAGGAGCGTGCGTTCTTCCGTAGTGATGTCGAGTCGCGCGAGTTCGCGCGCGTGAAACTGTTCGGGCAGGGCGGCGTGCGGCGCGTAGAGATGACCGCCGTTGAAGAGCGCGGCGTAGGCGCTGATGAGTTGCGCTGGGCTAACGAGCAGTTCGTCGCCTTCGCCGAGCGCGGTGCCGACTTGCCACGCGCCGCGCGGGATACGCGGCAGCGCCGCCGCCGGTGTCTTCTTAACAAAGCTCGCCTGCGTAGTCTTCAACTTCTCTATCGATTGCGCAGTTGTTGTAGTCGTGCCTAGCGGACGCGCGCCGAATCCGTAGGCGGCGAGCGTCGCGTCGAACGCGTCGTGCGGAAGGCGTTCGGCGAGACGCGCGAAGTAGTAGTTGCAGGAATGCGCGAGGGCTTCGGCGGAGTTGAAGGGCGGATTATAGACGGGGTGCGTGCAGGTAAACTCCGCGCCGCGCCGCGCGTAATGCTTGCGGCAGGAGAGGCGCGCGTCCGCGTTGATGGCGCGCGCACGCAAGGCTGCGAGCAGCGTGAAGGGCTTGATGGTGGAGCCGGGCGGGTAGGCCGCCGTATCCGACGCGTGCGAATTGACGGCGGCGCGCACGCGTCCCGTCTGCGCATCCATGACGATGATCGCGCCCTCGCGCCCGTCCAGCGCGCCTTCCGCCGCGCGCTGTAGGGCTGCGTCCATTTCGCTCTCGCTTACGCGCACGCGCGTTGCCGTGGGAGTCGTCTTAAACGCCTCGTCGTTCGCGGGCGTTGACCAGGCGAAAAAGAGCGAGAGGCAGACGCAGGCGTGCGTCAACCCGTGACGCGTGCGTGCGAAGGAAGGGAAGAGGAAGTTCTTAACCGCGACGAGCGGAGCCGTGTTCATTTACGTTATTACTAAAAAAGTCGTCGGGCACATAACGCATATTGTCCCGACGACTTCGCTTGCAAACCTTAGCCCGCCGCCGACGCCGCAGGCGCGGTGTGCGTTTGGGTCGCGTCGGCGGTCGCGTCGAGCGCGGGCTGCCCCTCGTCTGTGCGCGCGAGCGCGGTCATGGTCATCACCCAGCCGAAGAGCATGAGCGAGAAGGCGAGAAGAATGCGCGCGCCGAAGACGAGTATCTCAAGCGTGTTGCTTGAGAAGGGCGTGCGCTTCGTGATCAGAAAATAGGGGAGGAGCGCGAAGAAGATCATGCCGACGCCGTAGGTCAGGACGCTCCGCGCGGAGAAGGCGCGCATGACGTGGCGATGAAAGCGCGCGAAGGCCGCGCCGAGTCCGTCGCGCGCGACGGCGATCCAGAGGTGCATCGCGACGAGCGGCAGGAAGACCCCGAGCAACAGGAGACGCAAGGCCGAGACGAACAGGTATTTCCAACGCACGGGCGGCTTCGGCCTCGAATCGCTCGACGCGGAATTCGTCTCCGTTTCATCCGATGACGGCAAACTCATCGCGTATTGCGCGCGCTCCTGCGGCGTCAGCTTCACGCGGTTCTCAAGTTTGTTCAAGAGATAGACCGAGAGCACTGCGACGAGTACGACGGGCAGGCTGACTGCGAGCACCTTGAGGAAACTGCGCGCCGTCGCCTTGAGCAACGCGCCCGCGCCCCGTGCGCCGACGGCGTAGCTCGCGCCCGCCGCCTGCACGACGAAGAACAGGAGCGGCGCGAGAATGAAGGTCGCGCCGGTCACGAAGAGTTGCCACATGGTCGCCTCGCGCGTCGTGATGAAGAAGTAACAGGCGAGGATGAGCGCGAGATAGAGCGCGGCGAGCACGGCGAACGCGCGGGGCGAGCGCAGGAGGCCGCGCGCGGCGGCGTAGATGGATGCGAGTACGTTCTTGGTCATAAGATCACCTGACAGTTTGACGGACAAACTTGAATGATAAGAAAACTGAAACCTTCACCGCAGAGACGCGGAGCCGAGCCGCAGAGAACCGCAGAGGGAAATCTTTTCGGATTTGACATTTGTGGTCTCAAATTATTCACTGTCTTTCCTCTGCGCCCCCTCTGCGACTTCTCCGCGTCTCTGCGGTGAAGGCTTTCCTGCGTAACATTCATTGCCGATCCAAAATGGTCAACTTCCCGCTGGCCGTGTTCGACTGCACGCTCGGTTGATACATCAACTCGACGCGCGCCGGAGCGACGCGGAAGTCGCCCGGCTCCTGCACACGCAGCGCGTACTGGAAGATAGCCTTGCCGTCGAAGAAGTTGAGGAAGAAGGCCGTGCGCTGGTCGCGGAATTCGCGCGAACTGTACCAATCGCTCCAGCCCTGCTCCGTGTAGTTGAGACTCAAACCGCCCGCGCTTTCCGCCTGTTCGGTGCCGGCGGGGATCGGGTCTTCGATGAGCACGTAAGGCGCGGGCGTGCCCTCGATGGTGAGACGCGAGACTATCGTGTCGCCCGAACGCAACTCGCCCGATAGAGGCTCGGTCTTCCATTTCAACTTCCCTTCCGACTCTTCCTCCACGCGCAGGCGCAGATATTCGCGCGTGATCTTCAAGCCCGAAGTGCTCTGCGGCGCGGTCTGTTCCTCGTTCGTCGCGTATTCGAGCATGGCCGTCGCGTAGAGCACGCCCGCGCCGCGTTTGACGAAACGCACTTGAGTTGCGCCGCCGCCCACCTGCTCACCCTTGCGCGTGACGACGTAGGATTTCGCCGCGGACGCTTCCGCGCCCGTCACCTGCTCGGTCACGACCTGCTCGCCGTTGACGTAAACTTCGAGCGCGTAGTCGGGCGAGAGTTCGTTGCTGACTTTGAGATAGTCGGTCAGACCGTAGATGACGAAGGCGGTCTGTCGCGTGGAGACCCAGTAGTGACCGCGCTTGCGATTCGCGACGAGCCAGCGCACGGCTTTCGGCAGCACGCCGCTCTCGGGAGCGATCTGCGCGAGCGCTTTAATCGAGAGCGCGGTGGCTTCGATGCTCATGTCGTCCGCGTAATTCTCAAGCTGGCGACGCGATTGCCAGTGCGCGTCGAAGTCGGTCTGCGCGGCGGAGCGTTCGATCTCGGAGGCTACCTGGCGTGCGCGCGAGTCGCCGCGTTGTTTTAAGGTGAGCGCGAGCAGCGCGCGCGCGTAGGGTTGCAGCCGACCGCGATTGGTGAATAGTTCTTCGAGGTAGCGCGGGTTGACGCCGCCGCTCGCGTTCAAGGCATAGACCATGTAGGCGCGCGTCTCCATCTCGATATTCTTGCCGTCGTCGTTCTTGCCCGCGTCTAGCAGGCCGGACAACTTGCCGCGACCTTTTTCGACGCGCGCGTCGTCCGTTTGATAACCGGCGCGCGACGCCATCGTCAGCCCGTCAACGACGTAGGCCGTCATCCACGGGTCGGTCGGATCGTCCTTCCACCAACCCCAGCCGCCGTCGTCGTGTTGGAATTTGTAGAGACGATCCGTGCCCTTGCGCACCTTCTTGGCGATGTTGTTGGTGTCGCGAATGGAAGCCTGCTCCACGTCGCGCAGGGTGTTGGCGACGATGACGGTCGGGAGGAACTGCGACATCGTCTGCTCGACGCAGCCGTACGGGTAGCCAGTCAGATAATCGAGCGCGCCGAAGAGCGTGGCGGCGACGGACGGGGCGGCCTCTACGCGCAAAGTGCGCGCGCGCGGGTCTGCGTTGTTCGGAAGATTGAGTGTGATGGTGCGCTCCGAGTCGCCGTCGCCCGCGAGCGTGGTGGCCTCGCCGATGGTCTGTTTCAGCCCGCGCGGGACGACGGGAATCGAGAGTTCGACCGCGTCGGATTCCGTGTCGGTCAGCGCTTTGGCGAGCAGCTTCACGTCGCCCGTCTGCGCGGCGTTGACGCGCCAGTTGACGCGGTGCTCGCCGTTCTTCGGGATGGTGACGGTCTGCGTGGGCGGGTCTAGGAGTTGCGCGCCGGAGACGCTGAGAGATATTTGCGTCGTCTTGTCTGCGTTCAGGTAGTTGTGCGCGATGCCGGAGAGCGTAACCACGTCGCCCGAAGTAAAGAAGCGCGGCATGGCGAGGCGTATGATGACATCCTTGCGCTCAACGATCTTGCTCGTCGCAGAGCCGACGCGCGTGTCCGCCGTGACGGCGCGTGCGGTCGCGCGCCACGTCGTCAAATTGTCGGGGAGTTCGACCTTGACGTTGGCCTTGCCGTCCGCGCCCGTGATGACTGCGGGCTGCCAGTAGGCCGTGTCCTTGAAAATTTTGCGTATCAGAGGCTCGACAAAGTCGCCCTCGTTCTTGAAGTCGGCGAGTTGATAAGCCTTCTTGTTCTTGGCGAGTTGAATTTGCTTTTTGCCCGCGTAGCCCGTGAAGTTGTAGTTGACGGCAAAGGTCGTGTTCACCTCGTTGTAGCGCTGCGCGTAAAACGACTTGCGTATGTCGCCCGCAGTCTCCTGCATGATGCTGTAGATGGCCTCGTCAACGACGCCGAAGCTGACTTCCGCGCCCACCGCAGGAGTGCCGTCGCCGTTCTGCGCCGAGATCGTGTAAGAGGCCGTCTCGCGCGGCTTGTACTCCTTCTTGTTCGGGATAATCTCCACTTTCAAGAGACGGTCGCGCGGCGGAACTACAAGCGATTCCGACGCCGAATACATCTCGCCGTTTTTAACGTAGGCGACGCTGAGGAAGATGTTCGGCGCGTGCTGCGCTTCGATGGGCACGTCTATGACGACGGCGCGCCCCGTCGCGCTGATCTGGCGCACGCTCATCACGCTCAGGAGTTCGGTGGTGACTAAGAGATGCGCCTTGTCGGTCGGGAGCAGGGCGAGGACGTGCGCGGTTTCGCCCGCCTTGTAAGATTTCTTGTCGGGGACGAGTTTGACCGCTTCGCTCTCCTGATACGAATACTCCGAATAACCGTTGTTGCGGTCGGCCACCCAGAGCGAGCCGCCCATCGAAGCGACCGCGCGCCCGTTCTCCGAGACGGTAGTTTTGATCTGTATGTTTCCGGGCTTCTCTATGCGGTAGTCGAACGTGGCCTCGCCCTGCGCGTTCGTCTGCACGTTGGCGGAGGACAAGTCTTTCTCCTTCAACTTGTACTCGTAATACTTGTAGCCGTAATCGTTCTTCTCGATCTTCTCCCATGTATTTTCGACGAAGGTGAGCGCCACATTCGCGGAGACGGCGCGGCCTTCGTAGTCGCGCGTGTGGACGGTGATCTTCGCCGTGTCGCCCTGATAATAGACGTAGCGATCCGTCTCCGCGCTGGCGACCGTGCTCCCTCGCGTGCCGATGAACTCCGCGCTCGAATCCAGCATGCGACGCGAGGCGTCAGTAACCTGCGCTTCGAGCCGGTAGGTGTAGTCCCAACGCTCTTTCTCCGACGGCTGCGGGACGGTGAAGTCAACCTGAAAGTTGCCCTGCGCGTCGAGTTTGCCCTCGCCCTCTTTGACCATCGAATTACCGTAGTCGCCGTACTCGCCGCCCTCATAGTTTCCGGCGTCCGACTCTTCCGCGACGCCGAAGTCGTCAATCGGGTCGGCCTGCGGGTTCGAGAAGTAGTGATAGTAACGCTCGCGGTAGATGTAATACTTCACGTCGGCGCGCGTGACGGGCGCGCCGAAGAAGTAGCGCGCTGAGACGTTGAACTTCATCTGCGACCCCACAGGGATGAAACGCTGCGGGACGGAGACGGCCACTTTGAATTCGGGCTTCTTATATTCCTGCACGTCGAAGTAGCCGGAGGCCGTGCCGCCGTCGGCGGTGGCAGCCGAGATGGTGTAAGTGCCGAGCGGAGCGTCTTCGGGAATGTTAACTTCGCCGCTGAACGTGCCGCGCGAGGAGAGCGTCAAGTCGCCCGTGAAAATCTTCGCGTTGTTCGAGTCTTCGACGCTGACCGCGACCGCGCCCGCGGGCGTCTGGTAGCCGCGCTCGTTCAGGCGGCGCAGGATGCCTTTGAAATAAACTTTCTGCTGCGGACGATAGACGGGGCGATCCGTGTAGACGTAGCTCTTGAGATTTTCCGACTGGCCGCCGTAGCCGCCGAAGATGTAGGAGTCGAGATCGGAGATGGCGAAGTTCTCGCGCTCCGATGCCATGATGAGATAAGAGGGCGTCTCGCCTTCGTCCGCGTCGCCTTCGTCCGCGCCCTCCGCGCCCTCTTCCGCGTCTTCGTCGGCGGTCTTCTCTTTGCGCGTGACTTTGGTTCGGAGGATGCCTTGATTGTCGGTCGTGCCCGTCGTGAGCGTGTCCTTGCCTTGCAGAACTTGCACCTGCACGCCCGCGCGCGGCGCGCCCGTCTGCCGGTTGACGGCGTAGAGCATCAACTGGCCGTCGCTCGAAGTCTTCTCGATCATCGTGAGATCGGTGACGATGGCGACGCAGAAGGCGCGAAGGTCGCCGTTGACCGCTTCGACCAGATAGACGCCCGGCTCGCGTTGGCCCAGGGGGATCGAGCGACGGTCGTATTCGTTGTCGAGCGGCGGAAGTTTCTCGCGCCAGCCGCGCACGAGTTGATCTTGGTTAAGGAGCGGCACACGCGCGTAGTCGGCCACGTTCAGCGGCGTGCGTTGGATTTCAGCCTCTTTGAGTTCGTCGGGCGCGCGGAAGCGTTGGTTGAAACCCTTGCGCGATTCGTGCCGGAGTTGCGCCCGGAAGTAGTCGCGGAACAAATTGTAAAAATTCATCTTGAAGGCGCGGACGCGCTCCAGGAATGTGGGCTTGCGCTTGCGGTAGAAACTCTCGAACTCTCGTTCCTCGTCTTCGCCGAACTGATGCGGGTTGTCGAGCTGGCGGAAGAACTTCGACGGGTCGCCCACGCGATAGACGCGGAAGTCTATGGCGTCTATGTCGCGGTAGTTGAGCCAGAGGCGCGGGCGTTCGTTCGTGCCGTAGGTGCGGTTGGTGCTGAGGGAGAAGAAGGGCTTCGCCGGAACGTTCGGGTCGCGCTCTTTGTACTCGATTTCGGCGCGGTCTTCGCCGAGCGAGACGCCCATGGCGAGCATGCGCAGCCGCCAGAACGAGAAGGAGAAAAGCACGAAGGCGACGGCGAGGTAGATAAAAAGTGAAGTCAGGAGTTTTCGACTGTTCATAAGTTCAGCCCTTCAAGAGCGATTTGATTAAAGCCTTCACCGCAGAGGCGCGGAGCAAAGCCGCAGAGAACCACAGAGGAGAGCATTCAACACTCTCTGCGCTAACTCTGCGCGACCTCTGCGCCTCTGCGGTGAGTCTTGGTTCTTATCAGCATTCAACTCTCAACCGTCATCGTCTCAACGAAGAATCTTGAGACGGTAGAAACCTAAAAAGTTGCGATTCGACTCGACCGGACGCCAGCGCCGGTCGGGATGTTCGTCGAGCACCGTGAGCCGCACCTTCTTGATCGTGCCCCGATCATCCGCCGACACGCCCGTGTGATAGACCACCCAGTCCGACGCGCCCTCCGGCTCCACGCGCGCCCCGCCCAGAAAAATCATGACGTGATACGGATACCGCTGCGCCCACGGCTGATGGAAGAACATGAGGTCGCCGCTCTCGGCGCGCCTGCGGTCGCGGCTCACAAACTCTGCGTTGAACTCCTTGAGCGTGCGCGCGTCCGCGAAGTCTGAGAAGGTGTCGTCCGCGAGGTCGCTCTCTTGAAACGCGCCGGGGCGCGTGCGGAAGATGCGTTCGCCGAGCGCGCCGCGTTCGAGCGTGGAGGCGCGCTGAACGTCTGGCGCGACCGCCTCATATGCGCCGCCCATGCGACGCATCCACGCGCGGTCGTGCGTGCGCAGAGCCTCGCGCCAACTGAAGCGCACCAGCCCCGCGCAGTCGCGCTGCTCTGCGTTCCATTGTTTGCTCACCTCGTAAAACTGCGTCTCGGCGAGCGCGGTGAACCAGCGGCGAAAATTTTCGCGGTCGCCATAACTACGCAACTCCGCGCGGTCGGGGATGCCGTCGTCGTCCGAATCAACGGACGCGACGACCGCCGCCGCAGTAGCAGTAGAAGCGTTGGCGGTGCGCGATGTTGCCGCGACGCCCTCGCCGCCGCTTCGCGCCTCCGTCGTTTTTACAACCGGCGTCGTGCGAGCCTCAGACGTAGCCGTGCCGCCGCAGCCGAGTTGCGCGAGGCAGACGAGAAAGAGTGAGGCGACGATGCAAAAGTTGCGGCGCAGAGTATGCGTCTGAGAGGTTGCGCGGGGGCGGCTGACGCCGTGCGCGTAGTTGAACTCGTAGAGGTGCGCGGAGTGCGTGTGGCTCGTGATGCGTGCGGCGAGTTGTTCGGGGGACATCAACACGTCTAACAAGTAAGCTGTGCCTTCCGTTAAGTCGAGCAAGGGGTATCGTTCGAGCGCGCCGCCCGCGCCGCACGCGTCTTCCGCGCTCAAGGCCCTGAGAACACGCGCGCTGCCGGTCAGACGGTGCGGCGTGCCGTCGCCGCCGACCGATTCGCTTAACGTGCGCCGTGCCGCATCATACTCCCGCGGGCGATATTCGGCTACACCTTTTATCGCGCGCGCGTCACCTTTTATACGGAGCGCTGCCTCGCGGCGGATGCTTGTCGTCGAGTTCGTCATCTACGGCGGATTATCCATCATACCGCGAGTTGCGCGCGACGCGGGCACGAACAGCGCGCGACGGGTAACAACCTCCACGCCGCCCCGCGCGCTCACGCCGCCCGCTCCTGTGGCTAGCCACATTGACCGGCGGCGTGCGTGCGGAGTAAGAATTGCCTCGCGGTTTTTGTTTCTACCTCGACACGCCGGGAAGGTGCGAACTTCACGATGCTCAAGTTTGTTAAATTGGCCGCCGCCGCTTTAGTCCTGACAACTTCGTGTGCGAGCTTCGACGTTGCAACGGCGCAAGCGGAAAATCAGAGCTACTTGCCGCTCGGCGGGGCTGAACTGGGGCGGCCTTTTCCCTTGAAGCGCGTCGCCGCGTTAGACAGCACGCAGAATTTCACGCGGCGATTGAGCATCGGAGTTGCGACCGCCGAGTTGAAGTTAGACGAGGAGCGCGGCTTCTTAATTTTGACGGGCAAGGACCGTGCGGGGAACGCCTGGAGCGTCGCGGCGACGGGCGGGAGTCCGGGCGGCGTGGAGATTTACGAAGCCGACCTCGACCGCAACGGCCTGCGCGATCTCGTCCTGCTTGCGCCGACGGGCGGCAACGGCCTCGCGCCGTCGAGTCATATCGTCGTCGTCACGTTCGAGCGCGAGACGGGTCGCCCCGTGCGCTTTGAGGCGGAAGGCTACTTCGACGCCGACGCAAAGAGCATCTTCGACCTGCGCGACATGAACGGCGACGGGCGCGCCGAACTCATCTACATGAACTACGACGACGGCTACTGGATCACGAATCTCTACACGGCTGCGAACGCGCGCTGGCGTCGAATCAAAGGGCGCTTCGGCACGCGCCATAGCTTTCCGCTCTACACGCGCTTCACCAACCGCCCGAACCGGCGCGCGACGCAGCCACGCGCCGGACGCAAGCCTTTCGCGCCCGACCTGTCAAACGACGCGCCCAATTTACGCGGGCGGCTCGTCTCTTATCGCTGGGCGAACATCTCGCAATCGGAAGACATCGAGTTGAACTTCGAGACGACGGCGGGACAACAGGTGACGTGTCGCCCCGTCTCCTGGTATTCGTCGTTCACAATCGTGAAAGACGGCGCGCGCGGGCGCGAAATCTTCTCATTCGCGGGCGGCGAAGACGACGTTAAGCGCGCGCTCGACGAAATTATCACGGGACGCTATGAAGTCGCGCTCTCAGGCCGACGCAAAGCGGAAGGTTGTCAGCCGGAAGTCCTCTGGGTACAGATGAAATAATGAAAGGCGGTGCGGCGACGGCGGCGCGCTTAAGTTTCAAACGCGCGAAGGCTGTGAGTTTTTATGTCCATCCTGATCGCAGAAGACAACGTGGCGCAGCGGCGTTATTTGCGCGAACTGTTGGAGCGCGAGTTCGCGGCGCACGCTCCCGTGATCGAGGCGGCGAACGGCGAAGAGGCCGTCGAGCACGCGCTCAGGGAGAGGCCGGAGTTGTGCGTGCTGGATATACAGATGCCGGGGCTGTCGGGCGTCAAGGCGGCGCGCGCGATCTGGCGCGAGTTTCCGGCGGCGCGCATCATCTTCTGGACGCAGTTTCCGCACGAGGTCTACATCAACGAGATACGCAAGATCATACGCGCCGTCGAGCCGCCGCCCGCCTACGGTTTCATTCACAAGAACAATCCGGAGACGCGCTTTCTGCGCTTCGTCGCCGCCGTTTTGGAAGACGGCGCGGACATGATCGATCCGGCCTTCAAAGACTCTTTCAAGCGACCGCTGCTGACCGAGTTTGAAGCGGAGGCGCTCTATTATCTCGCGCTCGGTTTGTCGAACTGGGCGATTGCGCGCAAGTGCTCGCTCTCGCTGCGCGGCGTCGAGAGTCGTCTGGCCGCGCTCTACGAAAAACTGTTCGTCGCCACACCCGAAGGCACGCCGCACGAGTCTTACGACAAACTCGCCTACAACGTACGCACGCGCGCCTTCTTCGAGGCGCTGCGGCGCGGCCTCATCAACTCGGACGAACTGGAGAAGGCCGAGCACGACCACGCCGCGTGGATCGAACGCGACCGGAGGCGTTTCGACGAGGAGCAGAGGAACGCGAGCAAAAAGCCGGTGCGAGAAACATAGATGGGTTGAGCGTGAAGCGAAGCACTCACCACCGCAGACACAGAGGGCACAGAGCGGGCACAGAGGAGAACGCGGAAGTAGGAACGATGAACGATGAATCAGAACAGCAGAGAAGCAAGTTGTTGCCTTCCGTTCATCGTTCATCGTTCATCATTCGTCGTTTTCCTCTGTGCCCGCTCCGTGTTCTCTGTGTCTCTGTGGTGAAAATTTTAATCAACACGCGATTGCTGCTCGCTACAGTTGTCCTCTGTCTTCCGAGCATCCCTTTCGTCTCTACTTCCGCACAAAACCCCGCTAGCGCGTCCGTCCAATCCGCGAATTTGCACCAGTGGGGCGCGGTGACGCTGTTTCACGGGCTGCCTTCGGATCGCGTGCGCGCGATTGCGGAGGACGGCGACGGCGCGATGTGGTTCGGCACGGACAACGGGCTGGCGCGCTACGACGGGCGGCGCACGCAGCGGGTCGCCATTCCGGGACTCGACGCGCAGGGGCGCGTGCTCGCTTTGAAGTTCGACGCGACAGGCGCGCTCTGGGCGGGAACGGACGCGGGCGCGGCTCGGCTCGCGTCGGGCGGCGTGTTCCGCGTGATCGAAGAGACGCGCGGCAAGTCCGTGACGGCCATCCTGCCACGCGCGGACGGCGGCGCGTGGCTCGCTACGGCGCAGGGGCAAGTTTTCGAGTGCGACGCCGGGGCGGGCGCGGACGGGCGCGTCGCGGCGCGTGCGCTCAACCCGGAAGTCTTGCAGAGCGCGGACGCGGAGAGGCCGGGCGCGCTCGAACTGACGAGCCTCGTCGCGGGCGAAGACGGCGCGATTTACGCGGGCACGCGGAGTCGCGGTGTGTTGTCGTTCGCACGCGGAGAGGCGAGGGAGATCGTCGGTCGCCCGCGCGCTTATTTCGTAGAGGCGTTGGAGCGCGACGCGCGCGGCGTCGTGTGGATGGGAACGCGCGGCGAGGGCGGTCTCTACGAGGCGCGCGATTTTTCGCGCCCCGTAAGGACGGGCGAGGGGTTGGGGACGGTGACGGCTTTGCGCGCCGGAGCGGAAGATGATCTGTGGGTGGGCACGGAGCGGCGCGGCGTCTTTCGCTTTCGCGACGCGCGCCTCGTCTCGCGTTTCACCTTCGAGGGCACGGCGGGCGGCCTGCGCTCGGATCACATCTACGCGATCCACGTTGACCGAGAGGGCGTCGTGTGGTTCGGCACGGACAGGGGCGTATGCCGTTTCGATCCGCGCAGCCCGCGCAACGAGCGCCTGTCGTCGGACGCCGAGAGCAATTTCGTGCGCGCTCTTTACAGGACGAAGAACGGCGAACTGTTGTGCGGCACGAATCGCGGCCTCTTCGTGCGCGACGCGCGGACGGGCGCGTGGCGCGCGGTCGCCGAACTCGAACGCCAGAGCATCTATGCGATTGCGGAAGACGCGGCGGGGCGTCTCGTCGTCGGCACGTCGGGCGGTCTTCATGTGAACGTCTCTTTGAAGGCGAGACCGCCGGTTGAAGTGAAAGCGTCCGAGCCGACGGATGAGGCGACAGTGGCGAGCCGCGTGCAGGAGTCTGCGGCGAAGGCGGGGGACGCGAGCGCGGCGCAAACTGAGGGCGAGCCGCCGGAGGCGGGCGCGTCGCCGCAGCCTACTGCGTCGCCCGCGAGTAAGGAGAAGAAGAAGGCGCGCGAGCAGGGCAAAGCTAGCGGCAAAGACGGCGGCGGCTTCTCCGTGCGCGCCATACGCATCTTTCAGGGCGCGACTTATCTTGCCACTTATGGGCGCGGCGTCGAACGTCTGGACGGCGAGAGGCGCACGCTCGTCTGGCCTGTTGCGACGGACGCGGACGCGCAATCGCGCGAAGTGACGACGCTGCACGTTGAAGACGAAAGGCGACTCTGGATCGGCACGACGCGCGCCGGTCTCTACGTTCTGGAAAACTCGCAGGTCAAGGCGGCGGGCGGCGAGCTTGATAAGTTGCAGGGCAGCGCCGTGCGTGCGATTGAAGGATCGGAGGCGCGCGGCCTGTGGGTCGCCACGACCGCAGGGTTGCACGCGCTCGATAAAGGCCGCCTTGCCGAGATGGTGTCGGGCGTGGAAGTCCGCGCCGTCGTCGCGGGCGCGCAGGATAATGTGATGCAGGCCTGGTGCGCGACGGCGGGCGGCGGACTTTTACGCGTGTCGCTCGCCGGAGGCGTCGGGCGACTCGTCTCGCGCCTCGACGCAGAGCAGGGTCTCGCGTCGCCGAACGCCTTCGCGCTCCTGCGACTCACGGCGGGCGACGACGGCGAACAGAAAAACGAAGAGTCTCTGCTCGTCGGCACGAATCGCGGCCTCGTCAGTTACACGCCGGGAACGCGCGCACCGTCGCTCGTCCCCGTGCGCATCCTCAGCCGCCGCCTGCACGCCGCGGACGAGTTGCGCGGCGGCCTCGAACTGCCTTACCCGCAGGATAATCTCACGCTCGACGTGGCCGCGCTCAGCAGCCGCACCTTCCCCGAACAGTTCCAGTACGCCTTCACTTTGAGCGACGACGCGGGGCGCGAACTCAAACGCAAGCTCTCGAACGACGCGCAGTTTTTGATGGAGACTTTGAAGCCGGGTCGTTACCGCGTCGAAGCGCGCGCCTTCACGAAAGACCTCGTGGCGTCCGTGCCGCTCGCCTTCGAGTTCACGGTCGGGCGCGCGCCGTTTCCGTGGACGACGACGATGCTCGCCGTCCTGCTCGTACTCGCGCTCGTGGCGCTGACGTGGGGCGCGGTGCAAAACCGCAAGATCGCGCGCACGGGCGCGGCGCTCCGTCAGGCGCATCACGATCTGGCGGGCGCGCGCCTCAACCTCGCCAACGAAGCCGAGCGCGAACGCCGACGCATCGCGCGCGACCTGCACGACCAAACGCTCGCGGACCTCCGCAGCCTCCTTCTGCTCACGGATCAACTACCCGCCGCAGGCAACAACAGTGGTGGCAACAGCAGCGGCGGCGGCGACGGCCAGCGCGAATCGTTCGACCCCTCGCTCTTTCGCGCCGAGATCGAATCCGTCTCCGACGAGATACGCCGCATCTGCGAAGACCTCAGCCCGTCCGTACTCGAAAACGTCGGCCTCGCCGCCGCGCTCGAATGGGCGCTCTCGAACGCGGTGGCGCACCTGCCCGAGCAGCAGAAGTTCGAGTACGAGTTTGTGTGCGAAGAGGATTTGGACGAGCGCATCGAGTTTCAGGCGGGCGTACGGATGCAGATTTATCGCATCGCGCAGGAGGCCATCAACAACATCTGCCGCCACGCCGAAGCCGCGCGCGTGCGCTTCCGCGTCGAACTCACGCGCGGGGGCGAACTCCTGCTCACGCTCGAAGACGACGGGCGCGGCTTCAACCCGCACGACAAGCGTGTACGCAAAGGGCGCGGCCTGACAGGCATACGCGCCCGCGCCAGTCTCATCGAGGCCGAAGTGTCGTGGCACGCGCGCAAACCTCACGGCACAATTTTTAAGCTCCGCAAACGCGAGGCCGCCCCCGAAGTTGCCCGTCGCGTTTAAGACATCGCGCAAGTTGATTCCGTGTGCTAGTCTGTGTGCGCTTCACGCGGAGCAACGGAAAAGATGGGACAGAGGCAGTCGGTCGGTGCACGTTCACTGTAGGCGTATTGTGCGTTAGCGCACGTATTCTGTTATTATTCTCCTCGAAAATTCACCGCTCGACATTCGGAGCGAGTCCCCAAACTCCCTCTGTGCCGTCTGTTGTTTATTCTCAGGCCGCCATTTCAACTTAAAGGTTTAATAGCATCGTCTCGGTTTCTCGAAGGGGGAAGTAGTCCTTGAAAATTCTTTTGTACAATCCCGACAACGGCGTGACGCGCAACTTCATGCCGCACCTCTGGATGTTTCTGCTGCAAACGCTCACGCCGCCCGGCCACGAAGTGCTGCTCATAGACGGCAACGCGCACGCGATGAACGAGGAAGAGTTAGTCGCCTTCGTGCGCGAGAAGGAGATCGGGCTGGTCGGCATCGGCGCGATGACGCGTATGGTGGCGAAAGCCTATCGCGTGGCCGATGCGCTGCGCGCCGCCGGAGTCCCGGTCGTGATGGGCGGGCCGCACGTCACCGAATGCCCCGACGAAGCCCTCGGGCGCGACGGCGGCACGCGGCACGCCGATGCGGTCGCGCTCGGCGAGGCCGACGAGACGTGGCCGCGCATCGTTGAAGACGCCGCGCGCGGCGAACTAAAAGATATCTACCTGCCCGTCGATGCGGAAGGGAAGGACAAGAAGCCGAGTTTGCAACCCTACCCCAAAATCCCCTGGGAGACGCTCGACCTCGATCAATTCAACCTCGTGCCGAAGATCGCGCGCCCCTTGCTCGAACGCATGGGCGGCGGCTGGGGCACGTTTCGCGTCGTCCCGATTGAATCGGGGCGCGGCTGTCCTTACGGCTGCGAGTTCTGCACCGTGACGGGCTTCTTCGGCGACTCGATCCGCTTCCGCTCGAACGAATCCGTGGTTGACGAAGTCTTGCGCCTCAAGGCGCGCGCGCGCAAGGACGGCGGACAGGTGGCCGTCTTCTTCATTGACGACAACTTCGCCATCAACGTCAAACGCACGAAGTCGCTCTTGCGCGACCTCATTGCGGCAAACGCGCAGGTTCCCTGGGTCGCGCAGATCAGCGCGAATTTGTTGAAGGACGAAGAACTCGTAGATTTGATCGCGCTGTCGGGCGGCAAGTGGGTCTTCATCGGAATGGAGTCGATTGATCCGGCGAACATGGCCGACGTTAATAAGAATTTCAGCAAGCCCGGCGAGTACGGCGCTGTGCTTCGTCGTCTGGCCGAGCGCAACGTCTACGCCATCACGTCTTTCATCTTCGGCATGGATAACGACACGCCCGGCGTCGCCGAGCGCACGCTACAGGAAATTCACTCGTGGCCGCCCGGCCTGCCCGTCTTCGGTCAACTGACACCGTTTCCGGCGACGCCGCTTTACGACCGCCTCGCAGCTTCCGGTCGTCTCGCGCGCCCGCGACACTGGATGGACTTTGCGCCCTTCGAGATGGCACACGCGCCCTTGAAGATGTCGATCAAAGAGGCGCGCAACGAAGTCAATCAGGCGTGGACGACCTCCTACAGCCCTGAGAGAAACGCGCAGGCGATGGAGCAGATCAAGGACAAGCCGGTCGAAGTCAGGATCAGCCATCTGGTCGCGCGCCTCTTCTTTCGCGGCATCTATTTTCCGCAGATGAGCAAGTGGGCCTGGATGAAGTTGGTGGCCGATAATCGCGCGACGTTGTTAGGCTTGGTGGGCGAAGGCGTGAGCAAGTGGCGCGCGGCGCGCAGGCGCAGACGCCACGCCGTCCAACAAACTACCGCTCAATAACTTTAACGTCACATTACCGCAACACGAGTCGCGAGAGACGCGTTTGACGAAGGCAGTCGTGCCCGCCAACGCATCGCTCGCGACTCGTCGTTTGCGCGTGGTATAAACTTGCGATTCCGGCAGGGCGAAGGAGCAAGAGTTGATGAAGATCATCGTGACGGGTTCGAGCGGACTCATCGGATCGGCGTTAGTCAAAACTCTTCTGGAGCGCGGCGACGAGGTGACGTGCCTCGTGCGCGGGGCGGCGCACGCGCGGCGCGCGGACGGCGCGCGTGAAGTGTTGTGGAATCCCGCGCGCGGCGAGTTGGACGCGGCGGGACTCGAAGCGCACGACGCAGGCGTGCATCTGGCGGGCGACCCCATCGCCGAAGGGCGCTGGACGGACGAGAAGAAACGTCGCATACGCGAGAGCCGCGTGCAGGGCACGACCCTCCTTGCCGAAACACTCGCGAAGTTGAAAGCGCCGCCGCGCGTCCTCGTCTCCGCCTCGGCGGTCGGCTACTACGGCGACCGTGGCAGTGAAGTCCTGACGGAATCAAGCGCATCGGGCGCGGACTTTCTCTCCGGCGTGTGCCGCGAGTGGGAAGCCTCGACGGAGGCGGCGAAGGCAGCAGGTATACGCGTCGTGAAAATGCGTTTCGGAGTCGTCTTGAGCGGCGCGGGCGGCGCGCTCAAAAAAATGCTCACGCCTTTCAAGATGGGCGCGGGCGGACGAATCGGGAGCGGCGAGCAGTACATGAGTTGGATCGCGATAGAGGATGCGGTCGGCGCGATTATGCACGCGCTTGAGCACGAAGAATTAGTTGACGCCGTGAACGCCGTTGCGCCGCGCGCCGTCACGAACGGCGAGTTCACAAAAACGCTGGGCGGGGCGCTCGGTCGCCCGACCATCTTTAGTGTGCCCGCCTTCGCCGCGCGCCTCGCCTTCGGCGAGATGGCCGACGCTGCGCTCCTCGTGAGCCAGCGCGCGCAGCCCGCGCGTCTCATCGCGACGAACTACCAGTTCAAATATCCCGAACTCGAAGGCGCGCTCCGCCACGCGCTCGGCGAGTGAGTGGCGGCGGATGAGAGACGCGACGCAGCACCCGCGCTGGATGATCTGGACGCTCTACGCCGCCGCCGCGTACAACCTCCTGTGGGGCGCATTCGTCATCCTCTACCCGCTCGCCTTCTTCCGCTGGGCGGGAGCCGAGCCGCCGAACTACCCGCAAATCTGGCAATGCCTCGGCATGGTCGTCGGCGTCTACGGCGTCGGCTACGCGATAGCCGCGCGCGACCCGTTTCGCCACTGGCCTATCGTGCTCGTCGGCCTGCTCGGAAAACTGCTCGGCCCCATAGGATTTCTACAGACCGCCTCGCGCGGCGACTGGCCGTGGGCGCTCGGCTGGCTCAACGTCACCAACGATCTCATCTGGCTCATACCTTTCGCGTGGATTCTCTACGCCGCTCACAACGATGCGCGCCGCGCGACCGAATGACCGGAACATCTTCATGCCTTATAATTACGACTTCCAGACGGCAACTTCGTTCGTATTATTGAACGGCGCAGAGAAATCCGATTTATGAAACTCACACGCTTAGCGCGTTACGCATGGCTCGTCGTCGCGGTCAACTTGTTCGTGATCGTGTGGGGCGCGTACGTGCGCGCCTCATTTTCGGGCGACGGCTGCGGCAGCCATTGGCCTCTCTGCAACGGCGAGGTGATCCCGACGACCGGACTCCTCAAGACCCTGATCGAATTGACGCACCGGCTGACGAGCGGCGTGGCGTTGCTCTTAGTTATCTGGATGGTGTGGCAGACGAAACTTTTCCCGCGCGGGCATCGCGTGCGGCGCGGCGCGTTCTGGTCGCTCATCTTCATTTTGATCGAGGCGCTCATCGGCGCGGCGCTCGTGAAGTTCGAGTTGGTGGCGGGCAACGCTTCGGTCGCGCGCGCGTTCGTCATGTCAATTCATCTGGTCAACACTTTCCTGCTGCTCGCCGCTCTGTCTCTGACGGCATGGTGGGCGATGGGCGGCGCGGGCGTGCGCTTGCGCGGGCAGGGCAAAGTGAGTTTGCTCTTCGCGCTCGGCCTGGCGGGCACGCTCTTGATCGCGGTGAGCGGGGCAATCGCCGCGCTCGGCGACACGCTCTTTCCCGCCAGTTCGCTCGCGCAAGGGATCAGGCAGGATTTCTCTCCGGCGGCGCACTTCCTCGTGCGCCTGCGTGTGCTGCACCCGCTACTGGCCGTCCTCATCGGTTGTTACGCGGTGGCCGCCGCCTCTTACGTCAACACCTTCCTGCGCCCCGGCGAGCGCACGAAGAAATTGACGAACCTGCTCACGACGCTCTTTATCGTGCAACTCACCGTAGGCATTATGAACGTCTCGCTGCTCGCGCCCGTCTGGCTGCAACTCACGCACCTGCTGCTCGCAGACTTCTTCTGGATCGCGCTCGTCCTCACCGCCGCCTCCGCCCTCGCGCAGGAACAAGAGACGGCGGCAGAAGTCGAGGAGTTGAACTTACGCGCGGCAGCGGAGACTTAAATTGATTGATGAGTCCCGTTAGGGACGATTGATAATAGCCCAGTGATTTATCGCTGGGAATAAGTTGAGTTAGGGAAATAGAGTCCCGTAGGGACGATTGAAATTAACGCAAGATTCAATCGTCCCTACGGGACTCTTTACCCCTTGCCACTTATTACCCAGCACTAAAGTGCTGGGCTATTATCAATCGTCCCTGCGGGACTTTTAATAAAGTTAAAGTTGCTGGAGGTTGAGAACCCAGCAGACGAAAGCCACATATTCGTGTCCTTAAAAATAAAACTTTCCGCTTAAATGAAATTCGTCACACGGCGAAATTTTTGCGGGAGGGATTTCACATTTGAGCGACAGCTTTGTGCCGCAACTCGGTCTGGTCTGCATCACGACTTCGGACGCCGTGCGTTATCGCGCGTTGACGCGCAAGCGCCTGTTGCAGTTCGACACCACTGAACAGAAACGCATGCTGCGCGAGTTATACGCGGACAACCTCGCGCGTCTTGGTCGCGCGCTCGATTTTTGCGTCGAGCGCGGCCTTAAGTTGTACCGGCTCACTTCCGGGCTGTTCCCGTTCGCCGACGACGCAGCGGGCGCAGACGTGCTCGAAGAATTTGCGGAAGCGGCGAGACGCACGGGCGAACGCGCCACCGCGCTCGGCATACGTCTCGTGATTCATCCCGATCAATTCGTCGTGCTCAGTTCCGACTCGGAGCAGGTCGTTGCGAACAGCGTCAAAATTTTGGAGACGCACGCGCGCGTGCTGGACCTGCTGGCGCAGCCGCAGACGAGTTGGACGGTGATAGAGATTCACGGCGGCAAGGGCGACCGCGCCGCTCGACTCGTAGAGGTGATCCGAGGCTTGCCCGACGCCGTTCGCACGCGGCTCGCGCTGGAGAACGACGAGTACGCTTACAGCGCGGCGCAGATTCTGGAAGTCTGCCGCGCAGCGTGCGTGCCGATGGTCTTCGACGCGCATCATCACGTCTGCCGCGAAAAGTTGGAGAGCTACGAGGACGAGAGCGTGGCCTATTATCTGGCCGCCGCGCGCGAGACCTGGCCGGTCGCCGAATGGCAACTCGTACACATCTCGAACGGGCGCGAGCGCTTTAACGACCGACACCACAGCGATTTCATCACGGAGATGCCTTCATCCTACGCACGGGCGCCGTGGATCGAGGTGGAGGCGAAACATAAAGAGTTGGCGATTGAGAAGCTGCGCGACGAGTGGTTAGCGAGCGGAATGAGAGAGTTGCGCCGGACGGCTTAAAGTTTGGTGTGAAGTTTGAACAAAGCGCGCGGTCTGCACGCCTTAGAAACGGTCAAATTGAGACTTGACAGTGAGCCTCACGATCAATAAGATTGCTCTCACTTGGTATAACTTAATAGGAAGCCTGTACACGCGCTTCTCTGACACTTGAGATTGCCCGCGTGCGAAGAGTCAAACACGTGGCTCTCTACAGACGCTAAGGCGACTTAAGACGCCGCTTCCGAAAATTGAACCGGAGCTTTCCGGGTCGCGAAACCGCCCCGAACAGTTAAAACTGTCGGGGCGTTGTCGTGTCTCTGCGCATCAACTCTCACAACACGAAACCTCAGCGCACGTAAATGGGATTCGAGATGATCCAGGGCTTCGCGTCGAGCGGCGCGGGCAGTTGCGGCAAATAGCAGACGACGCGATAGACGCCCGCCTCCTCTGTCGTCCACTCGTGCCGCAAAACTTCACTCGCTTCGCTCACCGTCTGGCCGTCCCTGACGATCACGATGCGACTCGGCACCGGTGTGTCCACACGCAGACGGACGCCCGCCGCGCCCGCCCGCGTGATCTCGTCGCCCATCAACTTCTGCTCCGCGCCGTTCGACGCTGTGAAGCGAAAGCCGCTCGCGTCGCACAGGATGTCGAACGAGACGTAGGCGTGCCCGCGTGCGAGCGAGGCCAGTAAATTTTCTTCGTTGAGCGCGAGGTTGCGCTCGACAAGGACGTGTGTGCGTACGACCTGAAAACTGCGCTCGTACGGGTCGAGCTTGATCTCGAAAAGCGTGTGACCGGAGAGGTCTCTGAACGAGAGGCCGATGTTGGCGTGCGCGTCGTTGCCCGCGATGGCGACGACTTTGCGCCCTTCGCGCGCGGTCAGTTCGTCAAAGCGACGCAGGTTGGCGTCGGGGTTTTGCGAGAAGCGCGTCCAGAGCAGGTGCGGGTAGCTGCGGTAAGACCAGAGGCCGTCGAAGAAAAGTTTGAAGCGGTTGATCTGCACGGCGTCGGCGTGGAGGTTGTAAATTTCCATGCCGTCAAAGCCGCGCGCCTCTTGCCAGCCGCGAAACGTTTCGGGGTGCGCGATGAAGACAAGTTCACCTGCGGCCTTCGCGCGGCTGATGTTCGCTTGAGTCGAAGATGCTGCTGCTGCCGAGTTGTCGCCCGTCGCCGGTGTCGCCGCCGCTGTCGTCGTGCCGCCGAAGGTGAGCAGGCGGTCTCCTGCGGATTCGCTCGTCTCGCTGCCCTGCACGAAGAGCGCGCCGCCGCGCAGGCCGCGCAGAGTCAGTGCGCGCGTGTCGTAATCGCCGGACGGGTGTTCGGTCATCACGACGAAGGCGAGGCCGTTCAGTTGCGCCGCGCGCTCGATCTCCGCGAACGTGCCCGCGCTGTGGCCGCCGAGAAACGAGTGTACGTGGATTGCGCCTTTGTAGTCGGCGTAGAGCGGATCGGTGTCGGTTGCGCGTGCGGAGTTGAGTTCCTGAATTTTCGCGTTGAGGCGACCGAGTTGGTAGCGACGATAGATGAAGGGCGTCTGCGACAGGAGCGCGACGAGGAGGACGAGCAACAGTAATTTCCAGACACGTCTCATCTTGATCAGGCGCGCGACGCGCTACGGACGCGCGCCCGGCGACGCGATTCGCCGCGGAGCGCATTCCCGCCGGCTGCTCTCTCTCTCCTGCCAGCTTCGCGCTTCAATCCGCGCTTTCGAAATCAACCGACGCGATGTGCTCCGAGATGCTGCGCCCGAAGACGGCGACGAGCACATGTTCGGGATGATCCGTGTAAACGTCCAGCCCCGCGCGGTCGCGGAAGACTGCGACGAGTCCCACGTCGTAAGAGCGCGGCAACTTCAACACGTCGAAGCCGACCGCGAAGCTCTCGATCTGCGGAATGAAGCCGGGCAGACGCCTGAGCCGCGCCACGTGTTCGTCGCGCTCCGCTTGCGAAGTCTCCGCGAGATATTTCCAGATGACAATGTGTGTAAGCATAAGTTGTCAGTAGTCAGTAGTCAGTAGTCAGTTGTTTTCTTCGCCCCGTCAGTTAAGGCTCTTATCTTCAGT
Organism: Pyrinomonadaceae bacterium; assembly: GCA_035296385.1. GTDB lineage: Bacteria > Acidobacteriota > Blastocatellia > Pyrinomonadales > Pyrinomonadaceae > JAIVJZ01. The sequence continues at coordinate 25,236 of DATHBB010000257.1, forward strand.
CATCAGCCTGGCAAACACAAACAACGGACAACTGACTACTGACAACGGACATTCTCACTTGAGATATTTATCGAACCAATCAAGGGTGCGTTCGAGCGCGTCCTGGCGGTGGCGCGGTTCGCGGAAGCCGTGCCCTTCGCGCGGGTAGCGCGCGAGCACGGTCTCGACGCCGCGACGCCGCAAGGCCATGTACATCTCTTCGGCCTGCGTGATGTGCACGTCGTTGTCGAGTTCGCCGTGAATGAAGAGCGTCGGCGTCTCGACCGCGCGCACGTAGCGCAGCGGCGACCAGCGCCACAGCAGATCATAATCGTCCCAGGGGAAGCCGCCGAACTCCGCGTGGATCAAATCCTGATAGAGAGACGTAGAGTAAAAGCTGACGAGGTTCGAGACGGAGGCGCTGGCGACCGCGGCGCGAAAGCGCGGCGTCTGCGTGATGATCCAGTTGGTCATAAAACCGCCGTAAGAGCCGCCCGTCACGCCCATGCGACCGCGATCAATCCACGAATATTTACGCAGGGCTGCGTCCACACCCGCCATCAGATCGCGGTAGTCGCCGCCGCCCCACTCGCGCAGCGTCCCGTCGGAAAACTTCTGCCCGTAGCCGGTTGAGCCGCGCGGGTTGATGAACAGCACGCCGTAACCGCGCGCGGCGTAAACCTGAAACGCCGCGTTGAAACTGTAACCGAACATGCCGTGCGGCCCGCCGTGAATGGAGAGGATGAGCGGGTAGCGTTCCGAGTCGCGGAAGCCCAGAGGCTTCATCAGCCAGCCCTGCACGCGCGTGTTGTCGGCGCTCCTGAAGTTCAACTCCTCAGGCGCGGAGAGCGCGAACTGGCGCATGAACTCCGTGTTGTGCGCCGCGACGAGGCGTATGCCCGCGGGGCGGTTTCTCCCCGCAGGCACGCTGACCCAGAGCGTCGCGGGCATGAGCGGTTCGCTCAGCGTCATGGCGACGACGGGAACTAAAGCATCGCCTGTCTGCGGCACAAACGGCGCGGCGCGTCGCCCGACGCTGAAACTGCTGATTTGAAGTCGCGGAAGTTGAGGCGGTTGGATGACGGCGTCAGGCGTTGAAGGTTCGCGTTGTAAGGACGGCCATTCGCGTTGGAGCGGCACGGTGATGATCTGCCCGCCGCTCGCGGGAACGCGGTAGAGCAAGGTCGCGCCCCTGTCTCCGGCGAGGAAGAAGACGGCGCTGGAGTCGGGCGACCAGCGCGGGTTGCGTGCGCGCCTGTCCTGCGCGGCGTTGAGTTCGCGCGCCTTCGCGCCGCCCGCCGCCGCTTCGATCACCCAGACGTGCGTATCTTCGGCGACGCTGTCGATGGTCGTCACGTCGCGCGTCGTCGCGGTGTAGGCGATCCACTTGCCGTCGGGCGACCACGCGGGTTCGTACTCGCAGCCGCGCGTCTCCGTGAGACGACGCACGCGCCCGTCCGTTGAAACTGCGAAGATGTCGGAGTTGTTGACGGCGTCGGGGTCCGGTTCGTGGTTCGAGAGAAAAGCGATCTCTTCGCCGCGCGGATTCCATGTGAGCGCGTGATCGTAATGCTGGCCGGACGTGAGTTGGCGCGGCGCGTTCGCGGGTTCGTCCACGTCCACGAGCCAGATGTGCGTGCGCAGCGTGTCGGAGAAAGAGGTGCGCGATTTGTAGCGGACGCGATCCACGATGCGCGGGTCGTCGCGACGCGCGCGCGCCTCGTCGTTCGCCGCAGGTGCGCCCGCCGAGTTGTTCGATTCTTCGGTCGCGTGGATGAAGGCGATGCGGCGGCTGTCCGGCGACCACGCGAACGACTCGCCCGCGTATGGCAGGTGAAAATTCGTGGAGCGCACGGCGGCGACGAAGCGCGGCGTCTGCGTGCTCGCGCCGCGCGGCGACACCACCCAGATGCCCGTCTGTTCGCCGCGCACGGCGAAGAAGGCGAGCCGCCTGCCGTCGGGCGACCAACGCGGGCGCGAGACGTTCCACTCACCGCTCAAGACCTGCTGCGGCGTCGGCGCGGGGCGTGGCGGTGCTGCGACGGCGACGCGCTCGTCTCCGAGTTGCGCGCACCAGAGCGCGGAGCGCGCGGCGTTGCCTTCCGTCGTCGAGAGCGTGTAACAGAGCGCGCCCCCGTCCGGCGCAACCTGCGCCTCGCCCACAGACGCGACGCGCAACGTGTCGCCCGCCGTCATCCCGCGCGGTTGCTGCGCTGTGGCGACGGAGAAGGCCGAAACGAAGAAGCAAAAAAGTGCGAGGTGTAAGCGAAAAGTTTTCATGGCGTCGTTCGCGAAGTTTCATCCAAACTCGTCTGCAAAGTTTCGTGCAAAAGTTGCCACGCGCGGCGGACGTGTTCTTCGGTGGTGCGGATGTTGCCGACGGCGAGGCGGAGCGTGAACTTGTCGTTGAGGCGCGTGTGCGAGATGAAGATCGAGCCAGTCGAGTTCAAGGCGTGCATGAGTCGTTCGTTGAGCGCGTCGAGGCGCGCGGCGCGTGCTGAGGTGTCACCGCCCGTCTCGACTTCTTCGGAGGGGCGTGCGCGGAAGCAGACGACGCTGAGGGGCACGGGCGCAAGCAGTTCCCAATCGGGGGATTCTTCGACCCAGGAGGCGAAGAGGCGCGCGAGGCGACAGTGTTCGCGTATGCGCGCGGCGAGTCCTTCGTGCCCGAAGTAGCGCAGGATCATCCAGAACTTGAGC
>DATHBB010000258.1:0-3676 GCA_035296385.1 Pyrinomonadaceae bacterium
TCCTTGAGTTCGTCGGACGGGGAGCCTTGCAGGTCTACTCGATCCACGATGCCGACGACCGCCGCCTCGATTGACATCTCCTGATCGCCGATGGCCGAGCGCGCCGCCTTGCCGAAAGCGCACATCACGATTTCGCCCACACCCGCGCCGAGCCGGTCTGCCACCACGATGATGCTGCGGTTTGGCTCTTTGTCCAACTCAATCGGGTGCACGATCAGAAACTTCATGCCCTCCAGATCGGGCGACTTCTTCGTTGACCAGACCGTGCCGACGACTTTTCCTAGAAACATAAAAGACCGTCCGTTGTCAGTTGTCCGTAGTCAGTTGTTCAATTCAAATCTTTAGTAACGCGCTCGTCAGTCACATGCAACTGACAACTGGCGACGGACAACGGACAGTTTTAGATTTTCGCAAAAACTTCCGCCGGTTCGCCGATGTCGCGCGCCGACGGGGTGATGATCGTTTTGGCGTTGACGTAAATCTTTTCGCCTTTTTGGACGGCGCGGCGCACGTCGTCTTCGGAGACGAAGTCAACGGCCTTGTGCCCGTTCGCCTGCGCGTTGCCGCCCGCGTTTGCAGCGGCAGGCTTCGCCGCGGTTGGCGCGTGCGGAGCGACGGGCGCGCTCTGCGTAGTTGCATTCGCGCTTCCGCCCCCGTTGCCCCCGTTGCCGCCGCTACTACTGCTGCTGATGCTCGCCTGTGCGGTCGGCGCGGCTTCGGCGTGCGGTGCTGCGGCGCTCTTGGATTGCACCCAGTTCGGATCGATCTCGTTCATCGGTTGCACGGGCGCGGGCGAGTCGGTCGGGCGCATCGGCGCGTTGAAGGTCGGCGTCGGCTGGCTCGCGTTCCGGTTCGACAGGAAACGATCCACGATGGCCGCGACATCTTCGCGGCTGACTTTGCCCCCCGCCGCTTGCGGCGCAACTGTTGTGACCGGCTGCGCTTCGGTCGTCGAAGTTGATTGCGCCGTTGTCGTCGTCTGCCGCGCGGGTCGCGCGCTCTTGACGGGGCGCGTCTCGAAGGCGACGCGTTTGATGTCCATCAAATGAAGCGGCGAGATGTTGTCGGAGGTGACGTTGCCGCCCCAGGAGCCGCAGCCCAGAGTCATCGAAGGCGGGAGCGCGGTGGAAAAGCCGATTGCGCCGTGCGTCGTCGGCGTGTTGACGACAACGCGCGAGGCGGGCATCTCCATGCCGTAAGCCTTCGCCACGTCGCGCGAGCGCGTGTGGATGCCTGCCGTGTGACCCATGCCGCCGTAACTCAAAATCTCGAAGCAGCGCGCCGCGCCGCGCTCCACGCCGTCTTCGACGTAGAAGGCGAGAATCGGCGACAGCTTCTCCATACTCAAAGGATGCTCGCGCCCGACGCCGCCCATGTCCGCCATCAAACAGCGCGTGCCCTTCGGCACACTCAAGCCCGCCATCTTTGCGATCACTTCGACCGACTTGCCGACTATCCCCGGATTCAAAGTCCTCTGCGGCGTGGCGACGACCTTCGCGAGTTGATCCGCCTCCGCCGCGCTCAAAAAATGGCCGCCCTGTTGTTCAAACTCCGCGCGCACGGCCTTCGCCACGGGCGCGTCGGCGACCACGGCCTGCTCTGAGGCGCAGATCGTCCCGTTGTCGAAAGTCTTGCCCGTCAAAATATTTTGCACGGCTGTGGGCACGTCCGCCGTTCGCTCGACGAAGACCGGCACGTTGCCGGGGCCGACGCCGAACGCGGGTTTGCCCGAAGAGTAAGCCGCGCGCACGAGGCCGATGCCGCCCGTCGCCAGTATGACGGCGGTGAGGCGGTTCTTCATCAAAGCTTCCGTGCCTTCGATGGTGGCGGTCGTCATGCAGCCGATGGCGTCTGCGGGCAAGCCTTCCTTGATCGCCACTTCGCGCATGATGCGCGCCGTCTCGTTGATGCACTTGGCGGCTGACGGGTGCGGCGAGAGGACGATGGCGTTGCGCGATTTGATCGAGATGAGGATTTTGAAGATCGTGGTTGACGTTGGATTGGTCGAGGGGATGATGCCGCAGACGACGCCGCGCGGGCTGGCGATCTCGATCACGTCTTTCGATTCGGAGACGACGCCGACGGTGCGCAGACCGCGAAACGCGTTCCACACGTCTTCCGCCGCGAAGCGATTCTTCTCGCGCTTGTCGTCGGGGATGCCGAAGCCTGTCTCTTCGACGGCCATCGCGCCGAGCCGCGCGGCCTCACGCAAAGCGGCCTGCGCCATCGCCTCGCAGATGCGGTCGATGCGCGCCTGATCGAAACGCGCCAGTTGTACTTGCGCGCGGTGCGCCGCCTCGACCGCGTCGCGCGCCTGCTGCACCGAGACAAGGTCTTTGTCAACTGACATAACGCCTCCAAAGCCGTCCGTTGTCAGTTGTCCGTGGTCAGTTGTTTTGTGTGCCGTTCAAAGTTGTGTGCCTGACGTTGGAACTAGCCGCGCGTCCTACACAAACGACGGACAACTGACTACTGACAACGGACAGTTTTTTACTTCGCCCGTTCCTTGTTGTTCTCGCGCGAGCCTGCGGGGAGCGAGCGTCCCTGGTCGCCTTCGCCGAGTTCGCCGCGCGCGCCGCCGCCGCCTTGCAGTGCGCGCTCGTCGGGGCTGTAGTTCGTGCGCCCGTTCTTCGGGAGCACGCGCTCGACCTCGCCGTGCGGGCGCGGGATGACGTGTACGCTGATGAGTTCGCCGACGCGACGCGCGGCTGCCGCGCCCGCGTCCGTCGCCGCCTTGACCGCGCCCACGTCGCCGCGCACGAATATGGTCACGTAGCCCGCGCCGATGTACTCCTTACCTAAAAGTTGGACGTTGGCGGCTTTGACCATCGCGTCAGCCGCTTCGACCGCGCCGACAAAACCTTTCGTCTCGACCATTCCCAATGCTTCGAGAGGCATAAGTCGTCTCCTCGCTTTGCTGTGATTGTAGAAATTAAAAACGATTCCAGTTTGGTTGCCTGTAACGCGTCAACGTAGCACCACGCGCGGCAAGAATCAAGGGACGCGCCCCTATCCCCCGAAAACCTGAGTTTGACACGCTCGCGCGGCGCAAGTTATATTGCGCCAAAAGTTGCGGCGTGGCCGTCGGTGTCGCGCCGGGCGGGCGAAAACAAACAAACGGCCTCGAAACTCGACCGGCCGTTTCGGCTCCTAAGAACAAGCGACCAAGTGAACTCTAAGACCCCTGACCAGAACTCTGAAGAACTCGCGAGAGCTGGCGGGGGCGAGTCGTCTCTCGGCGCGCGCTTGGCGCAAGCGCGCGAGGCGCGCGGCATCTCTCTGCGCGAACTCTCAGACCAGACGCGCATCGCGCGCCGCTACCTCGAAGCCATCGAGACGGACGATTACAAGGAACTGCCCGGCGGCATCTTCAACCGCTCCTTTATCAAAGCCTACGCCAAGGCCGTCGGCTATAACGAGGCGGAGGCCGTTAGCGCCTACACGGAGATAGCACGCGCGCACGGCGAAGCGCCCGACGAACTGCCGACCTCGCGCCAGTCGTCTCGCATCTACATGGACGGCGACACGTCGCGCTCCCCCCTCATCACCGCGCTGCTCAGCCTCGTCATCCTCGCCATCATCTCGCTCGGCATCTACGCCGGGCTGCACTACTACCAGCGGCGCAACAACGCCGGCGCGGCCGTCTCGGCCACCAATCCCGGCACGAACGATCAAA
>DATHBB010000259.1:0-3231 GCA_035296385.1 Pyrinomonadaceae bacterium
CAAGAGATTACCGAGTTCAACATCGGCCACAACATCATCTCCCGCGCCGTCTTCGTCGGCCTCGAACGCGCCGTCAGAGAGATGCGCGAAGAGATCGGCAAAAATTAGTCCCAAGTCCCAAGTCTCAAGTCCCAAGTCAAAGACAATTTTTTGACTTGAGACTTGGGACTTGAGACTTAATAAAAACGCCGGAGAGCTACACAATTGAAGAGTGGCTCCCGATCCGCCCTCCAACCGATTCGCTCTCCGGCGTTACCTCCGGCCGGACAAAACTGCCCGACCGAAACTTTAGAAATCGTCAAACGCGACGCGCCGCTCAGGCCGACTGCGACTTGTTCTGTTCCACGCCGCGCCCGGTCTGCTGCTGCAACTCGTCGATGCGCTTCGACGCCTCGGCCTTCGTCAAGTTCTCGTCAAACTCCGCCTTGGCCTCTTCCGAAAGCGTCTTCAGATACGAACGTTGCGCGCCGGTCATCGGCTCGTCGCCCGTCGTCCAGTCTTCCGGGTTCTTGATGGTGTTGCTCTCATTCGCTTGCTCTTGCGTCTGTTTGTCAGTCACTTTTTCTCTCCCCCTTTTGTTCGTCGCTTGGTGTTCGGTCAAAGTCAACTCGCCAACAAATCCTGCTGCACCTTCGGCGGCACGAGGCCGAGGTGTTTGTAGGCCGCGCGCGTCGCAACCCGCCCGCGCGGCGTGCGGTTCAAAAAGCCGATCTGGATCAAATAAGGCTCGATGATCTCTTCGATACTTTCGCGCTCCTCGCTGATCGAGGCGGCAATCGTGCCGATGCCGACCGGCCCGCCGTCGAACTTTTCGATGATGGCCGTCAAAATCTTGCGGTCAACTTCGTCCAGCCCGAACTTATCGACTTCCATCTCGTCGAGCGCGCGCTTCGACAGGGCTTGCGTGATGCGCCCGTCGCCCAAGACCTGCGCGTAGTCGCGCACGCGTCGGAGCAGACGGTTGGCGATGCGCGGTGTGCCGCGTGCGCGCCGCGCGAGTTCTTTCGCGCCCGTCGCCTCGATCTCCACGTTCAGAATCTCGGCCGAGCGGTGGACGATGATCTCAAGGTCTTTCTGCGAATAAAAGTCGAGGTGAAAGACGATGCCGAAGCGCCCGCGCAAGGGGGCTGTGATCAGTCCGGCGCGCGTGGTCGCGCCGACCAGGGTGAACTTCGGCAGTTCGAGCTTGATGGAGCGGGCGGCCGTGCCCTGCCCGATCATGATGTCGAGTTGGTAGTCCTCCATCGCCGGGTAGAGCACTTCCTCGATCTGCGGCTTGAGACGATGAATCTCGTCTATGAAGAGCACTTCGCCTTCCTGCAAGTTGGTGAGGACGGCCGCCAGGTCGCCGCCGCGTTCGATGGCCGGGGCGCTGACGGTCTTCAAAGGCGCGTTCATCTCCTGCGCGATGATCTGCGAGAGCGTGGTCTTGCCGAGTCCCGGCGGGCCGAAGAAGAGCACGTGGTCGAGCGCTTCGCGGCGCGCGGTGGCGGCGCGCAAAAAGATTTTCAGATTGGTCGTGATCTTCGTCTGGCCGATATACTCGTCGAGCGTGCGCGGTCGCAAACTCGGCTCGGCCTGCAAGTCTTCCGGCGTCGCCTCGCCCGAAATTTCGCGCGCCTCTTCGACCGTCTCAAGCGTAGAATCCTGTGGCATCAACTCTCTCCCCTTGCCCATTTTCGCCATCTTTCAAACGAGACGGATTATACCGCTTTTGAATCGTTGTTGCAAGCATGAAACAAAAAATAAATGACAAAAAAGCGAAAGCGGAAGTTAAAGGCAGACGCTTTGAACTTCCGCTTTCGGCTGTGAATTTGAGTTTTTAGGCTAACTGGCCGAACTGTCGCCCGCGATCTGGAGGCGCGCTACGGAACGCTCAAACTGCGTGCGCGCGTGCGTGAGATCGTCTTCCGAGCCGGTGGTGGAGCCGAGCAGTTTCTCGGCCTGATCGCGTTCGGTGCGGGCGCGAGCGGCGTCTATTTCTTCGGGGCGTTCGGCGAGGTCTGCGAGCACGGCGACGCGGTCGTCGCTCACTTCAACGAAGCCGCCGGAGACGTGCAGGCGTTTGGTCGCGCCGCTTTGCGTATAGGAGAGGACGCCGGTTTGCAGTTGCGAGATGAGCGGGGTGTGGCCGGGCAGGATGCCGAGTTCGCCGCCCATGCCCGGCAGCGTCACCGCGTCAACCGCTTCCGACAAGACGCCGCGCTCCGGCGTAATGATGTCGAGTTGTAATCTGTCAGCCATAATCTTAGGTGACAGGTGACAGGTGACAGGTGACAGGATAAAGACAAGTTTCTGGTTTTTAACTTGTCACCTGTCACCTGTCACCTGTCACCCGTTTTAACTCTCAGCTATCTGGCGCGCGCGTGCGCGAACGTCTTCGATTGTGCCCTGGAGGAAGAACGCCTGTTCGGGGATGTCGTCGGCCTTGCCGTCGATGATCTCGCGGAAGCCGCGTATGGTCTCTTCGAGTTTGACGTACTTGCCTTCGAGTCCGGTGAACTGCGCGGCGACAAAGAAGGGCTGCGAGAAGAAGCGCTGCACTTTGCGCGCACGCGAGACGGCGAGCTTGTCTTCTTCCGAGAGTTCGTCGAGGCCGAGGATGGCGATGATGTCTTGCAGTTCCTTGTAGCGTTGCAGGATGCGCTTCACGTCCTGCGCCGTGCGGTAGTGCTCCTCGCCGATGATGCGCGGGTCGAGCAGGCGCGAGGAGGACGAGAGCGGATCGACCGCCGGGTAGATGCCGAGTTCGGCGATCTGGCGCGAGAGCGCGGTGACGGCGTCGAGGTGCGCGAAGGTGGTGGCGGGCGCGGGGTCCGTGTAGTCGTCCGCCGGAACGTAGACGGCTTGAATGGACGTGACCGCGCCGGTCTTCGTAGAGGTGATGCGCTCCTGCATCTCGCCCATCTCGGTGGCGAGGTTCGGTTGATAACCGACCGCCGAAGGCATGCGCCCGAGAAGCGCCGACACTTCCGAACCGGCTTGCGTGAAGCGGAAAATGTTGTCGATGAAGAGCAGCACATCGAGACCCTGATCGCGGAAGTATTCGGCGACCGTCAGACCTGAGAGCGCGACGCGCAGGCGCGCTCCCGGCGGCTCGGTCATCTGCCCGTAGACGAGCGCGACCTTCGACTCTTCGACGGCCTTGAGATCAACTTTCGTCAAATCGAACTCGCCCGTCTCTTCCATGTGTTGATAGAAGGCTTCGCCGAAATTGATGACTTTCGATTC
>DATHBB010000260.1:0-6948 GCA_035296385.1 Pyrinomonadaceae bacterium
TTGTTCGTAGTGCATCGGCTGGAGCGAACGCCCCGTGATGATCTGTTGATTGAAGACGACGAGCACGGAGAGTGCGAGCGCGGCGTTGAAGACGACGGCGGGGTCGCGCGCGTTCAGCCAACGCCGCCACACGCCGAAGGCGAGCGCGACGAGCACGAGCGCGTCGAGCAGGACGACGCCGCGCCACACGTCGGGCAAGCGCGAATAGGTCAACGCTTGCACGGTGTCCATCGTCGGCGCGCGGCGCGAGAGCAGTATGAAATAGGGCACGAGCGAAACGACCGCCGAGAGCGAGATGAGCGCGAAAGGTTCGATAGCGCGTCGCCAGTCGGCGGGGCGCAGGGAGAGCCAGAGGAGCGCGAGCGAGCCGAGCAGCGCGGCGGCCTGTGTCCAGTGGTAAAAATATGAATAGACCATCGCGGCGAACAGCACGCCCGCAACGGACGCATTGACGAGGCGAGCGCGGCGTGCGCCGGACGCGAGCGCGCGCCAGAGGAAGCCGCAGAAGAAAAAGAAGAAGACGAAGGGCACGCTCGGCACGTAGCGGCGCAGGAAGGGCAGGAAGACGTAAGCCGACTGCATTCCCATCAACTTCAAAACGAGACCCTGACCGGAGACGAGTATGCCGAGGCACAGCACGAAGGGCACGGCGGCGGCGGCGATTCGCTCGTCTCGCGTGAGCATCGAGACGAACCAGTAGATCGCGAGCGCGGACGCGCCCGCGACCAGCGGCATGAGCAGGATGAACATCGTCGAGGTGGTGAGGCCGAAGGCGCGCGCCGGAATCGAGAGCAGGTAAGGGGGCACGAACTGGATCGAGAAAAGCGATTCGGACAGGTGCGCGCCCGCCTCGTCATCGTGTCCCGTGTAGGGGTCGTTCAGGCGCGGGCGACCGTCTATGAGCGCATTGAGGTAGGCGGCGTAAGCCGGTTCGTCGCTGTAGAAATGCGCGAACGAGCCGTTCCACTCGTGCCCGCGTTTGTAGCAGAGGTGCGCTTGCGGAAAGAGCGAGAGCAGCATGAGCGCCAGCGCGGCGAGCAAGCCCCAACGCCAGCGAAGCGGCGTTTCGCGTTCGAGCGAATTGGTCATAGAGGGCGACGAACGATTCTCAGCGACCGGGACGACGGATGGATCGGAAAACGTTTGATACTAAGATTGAGAGACGAAATTGAGCAAGCCTTCAAGGGCGCAGGCGCACGCGATAGATCGTGTAGTTCGCGACTCGCTCGCCCACGTCGCGCTCGTACCAGCGATCAAGCGTCGAGAGATCGGCGGAGATTTCCTTCGAGGTGATGACGTAGGAGAGCGCCGGGCGCGCGGCCTGTTCGCGCGTGAAGGCGGCGACGTAGTCGGCGTAAGCGCGCGCCTCGCGGTTGAGTTCTTCGTCGGGGAGCGGCGCGTAGCCGGTCGTCAGACGGGGCAGGGCGTGCTCCGCGCCGAAGAGTTTGTAGATGATGAAAGGGTTGGCGCGCAGGTGTGCGGCGAGGTTTTCCGGTCGAACGCCCGTGTAATAAAAAAGTTGATACATGCGCTCCCTGTGTTCGCTGGCCGTGAGTCCTGAGTTGACGTGCATGTGCGGCGACCAATGGAGGGCGACGCGCGGCGCGAAGGTCGGCAAGTTGTCGGCCAGCATGAAATTCTCCGTGAAGACGACGGGACGGCGCGGGAGTTGCGGCACGCCCGCTTCGTGCGCGCTTGCCAATTCCGCGAGACGCGCGGCGACCCGCGCCTGTTCGTCGCGCGCGGCGTTGACGGGCGAGAAGCGGCGCGTCGTGGCGATCAATTCGAGCGCCGCCCAGGCGTAAGCCGCGAGCGCGACGCATAAGAATAGGCGCGCGGCGTAGCGCGGCGTCGCGTGCTCGCTTCCGTCTCGCCGCTTAACAAAGAGTGTGACGGCGAGCGTGAGTGCGACGAGCGAGAGATAGTTCAAGACGTAGTCTTCGTAGTGGACGGGTTGAAGCGAACGCCCCGTGATGATCTGTTGATTGAAGACGACGAACGGCGTGAGCGCGAGCGAAGCGGTGAAGAGAACCGCCGCGTCGCGCGCTTCGAGACGCCGCAGCCACGCTCCGGCGGCGAGCACGGCGAGCGCGACGAGCGCAAAGAGTTCGGGCGCGCGAAAGAGATCGGGCGCGTGCGTGAAATTCAAGACCTGCACTTTGTCCATCGTCACGGCGCGTCGCGCGAGCAGCAGCGCGTAAGGCACGAGCGACGCGCACGAGAGCACGGCGGTGGTGAGAAAAACTTTCGTCGCGTGCGCGTTGTTGTCGTCGCGCCGTTTGCGCGCGGCGGCGAGCCAGAGGAGCGCGAGACAGGCGAGCCACGCGGCGGCGGTCGTCCAGAGATAAAAGTAGGAATAGACGAGCAGGGCGAAGGTCGCGCCCGACGCGATGGCGTATGTGAATGCGGCGCGGCGTCCGGTCGTGCGGAGCGCGCGCCAGAGGAAGGCGCAGAAGAGAAAGAGGAGGGGGAAGGGTAGCGCGGGCACGTAGCGGCGCAGGAAAGGCAGGTAGGCGTGAGACGCGCGCAGTTGGACGAGCGACGCTATGTTGATTTGTCCGGAAGCGAACGTGCCGAGGCACAGGATGATGATCGTCGCGCAAGCGGCGAGTCGTTCGTCTTTGATGAGCAGGGCGAGCAGCCAGAAGAGCGCGAGCGCGGCGGCGAAGGCGACGATGGGAGAAAGTGCGATGAAGGCTGTCGAAGCAGTGAGTCCGAGAGCGCGTGCGGGAAGCGCGAGCGCGTAGGCGGGAACGAACTGTATGGAGAAGAGCGATTCGGCGAGCGGCGTCGCGGGCGACTCGTCTGTGCCCGCGTAAGGATCGTTCAGGCGCGGGCGGCCTTCGATGAGCGCGGCGAGGTAAGCGGCGTAAGCCGACTCGTCGCCGTCAAAAGAGGCATATGCGCCGTGCCACACGCCCGCGCGCCCTCGCGCGCGCCAGAGGTGCGCCTGCGGGATGAGCGCGAGCAGCATCAATGCAATCGCCGCCAGCACGCCGAAACGCCAGCGAATTGTTCTCTGCATACACGTCAAAAAAGGTCGTGCTTCCGAAGTGCGAGTTTCGAGCTAAGGCCGTCGATTATAACTGCCCGCGGCGCACATGCACGGGTCTCGCGCGCTTCGCAAAAGTTGAAGTCGGGGTTGAAGTTGACAAGGGGCGGGACGCAAGCGAAGATGCGAACCAACCTCGAACGAGTTCTATTTAGTAGCTATACCACGAATCACGGAAGACGCGCCGAACGTTCAGACCGCCGCCCTCTATGTCAACGATTGTTTACGAAGACGACGCCTCGAAGCCTTCGGCCCGACTCGCCGCCATGTGCGCGTGCCTGTTGATGTTCGTCGCGCTGGTTGATTCGCAGGTCGTCGGCGCGATCACGCCGCAGATCGCCGAAGGGTTAGGCAGCGCGAAGACGAGCGTGGCGGCGAGCGTGATGGTTTATGCGCTGGCGGCGGCGGCGGTCGCGCTCTTGCTCGGCAGGCGCGCGGGGCGCGTGCGTCCGGTGCGCTGGTTGCCCGCCGCCGCCGCAATCTTCGTCGCGGCGAACGCGCTCGCCGCCGTCGCGCCGCACGTCGCGATTTTCTGGACGGCGCGCGCCCTCGCCGGACTCGCCGGCGGCCTCGTCAGCGCGCTCGTCATCGCCGCGCTCGCAGACGCTTCGAGTTATGAGCGGCGCGGCAGGCAGATGAGCGGCGTGGCCGTCGCATATTTTCTCGCGCCCGTCGTCGGCGTGCCTTTGGGCGCGTGGCTCGCGGGGCGCTTCGGTTGGCGCGCGGTCTTCGCCGCGTCCGCCGCGCTCGTCGCCGTCGCGGGTCTGCTCGTGCGCCAGTTCCCGCTCTTGACTGCAAATGAATCGAAGGGCGAAGAAGCGACTGCCGATGCGGCGAACGACGCACGACGGCAAAAGCTCGATGAGCGTGCGGCGACTGCCGAACAAGCGACGACCGGCGAACGCACGAATTTAAGAGACGGGCAAACGCCGCGCACGGCTCTAAACGACGGGCGCGCGTCTCTAACCGGCGAGCGCGCGTCGCATACATCTTTGTGGCGACTGGCGATGCGTTCGCGTTCGACGCGGCGCGGCATCGTGAGCGCGTTCTTCGTCTCCGGCGGCCTCGTCGGGCTGACGACTTATCTCGGCACGTGGCTCTCGGACGCGTTCCGCGCGGGCACGCGCGAAGTCGGCCTCATCTACGCGCTGGCCGGAGCGGGCGCGGTGCTGGGCGGCGCGCTCGGCGGCCTGCTCGCAGACCGCTACGGCAAACGTCGCATCGCGCTCGCGAGCAGCGCGTTGATGATGCTGCTTCTGCTCGTGCTCCCCACGTTCACTTGGGGCGCGCGCCTGTGGGCGCTCATCGGCGCGACGGCTTTTCTCGCCGCTTTGCGCGTCGCGCCGCTACAGGCGCTCGTAACGGAACTCGTCGCACGCTCGGAGCGCGCCGCTTACGTCGCCCTGCGCAACGGCGCGTCGCAACTCGGCATCGCGCTCGCGGTCGCTGCGGGCGCACGCCTCTATCCGCGTTACGGTCTGGCGGGTGTCGGCGCGATGTGCGCCGCACTCACGCTCGGCGCGGTCGTCAGCATGCGCAAACTCGAAGACCCGCACGACGACGCAGCACGCGCGCAGAACAAAGCGGGCGACGACGCAGCGCAGCCTGTTGTTGAAGGCGTGAAACTCCGGCGACGTTTCAGCGGCAGGAGCATCGCGCGAAAGTTGGCCGCAGTCGTCGTCGCGCTCGTGTTGATCGTGACGTTCGGCTTGCCCTGGCTCTTGAGTTTCGCGATCACAAAAGCGGGCACGCGCCCCGGCGAGCGCGACCGCACGGACACGCCCGCCGCCTACGGCGCGACTTTCGAGCCGGTCGCCTTCACTTCCGCAGACGGCAACACGCTCTCCGGCTGGTATCTGCCCGCCATAGAAAGCGGTGGCAGCGACGGTGGCGGGCGGCGCGTCACTTTCGTCTTGACGCATGGCCTGTTTCGTTCGCGCTACGAGATGCTCGAACGCGGCCTGGACCTGTGGCGCGCGGGCTACGGCGTGCTGCTCTACGACCTCAGGCGGCACGGGCGAAGCGCGGCGGAGTTTTCTACCATCGGCTACGACGAGCGGCACGACGTTCAGGCGGCCTACAGGTTCGTGCGCGAGCGCGCGCCCGCGCATCGCGTCGTGCTGATGGGCGTTTCGATGGGCGCGGCGGCGACGCTGCTCGCGGCCTCCGAGATTCAGGACGAAAAACTTCTCGCCGTCGTCGCCGAGTCGAGCTTCCTCTCGTTCGCGGATACTGTCTATCATCATATTTCAATAATACGGATTCCTCCTTCGCCGCACGGCGGAGGGTTGCGTGTCCCAACTTTCCCTTTCGCCACGCTGTTGATAAAGTTCACCACGTGGCGTCTGAACTTCGCGGCGGCGGATTACGATCTATTGCGTGCGGTGCGCGCGATTCCGCAACCCGTTCTCTTCATCGGCGGCACGAAGGATGCGCGCATGCCGAACGCGACGGTGCTCGAACCGCTCTACGCGGCGGCTCAGAGTCCGCAGAAACGCAAGTTCGTTGTCGAAGGCGCGACGCACGGGCGCGCTTATGATCAGTCGCCGGAAAGTTACATCAAGGCCGTGAGAGAATTTGTCGAAGGGGTTGAACAGACGGAGCAGGGCGCGCGGCCTTGAAACCGCGCGCGCACGGGGCACGTATCAACACCTATTCAAGCGGCAACAAATCACATCCGATTTCGATGAAAAGGAAGTCCAATAACATGAACATTCGGAAAAACCTTTCGGCGCGTTCTTTCGTCGCGGCCTTTGCGTTCGTCGCGCTCGTATCGTTCGGCGGCAACGCTTTCGCGCAGGATGCGATGAGCGGGATGGCGCAGGACAAGAAAGTTGACAAGCGCAAGCTGACGACGATTAAGACGACGAGCGTTGATGTCGGCAAGACGAAGCAGGCCGTAGAGGTGCGCTACCTCAACCTGCCCTGGGGCAAGGCCACCTTCGGCTACATCGAAACCGGCGTTGACCCGCGCAACGGCCAGTACTACGCGAAACGCACGTGGCCTATCGCGCACCTGCGACTCAATGCGCCCGCTAAGTTTCAGGGCAAGACGCTGGCCGCCGGCGACTACGCGATGATCATCACGCCGAAGAATCCCGAGACGAAGGCGGGCATGAAACTCTCGTTCGCTTCGTTCAAACCGGCTGACGCGAACGGCACGTTCCTCGTCCCCGGCAACGTCTTCGTCGAGACGCCGAAGGACGCGACGGTCGTTGCGGAAAAAGAGATCGCGTTCGGCGAAGGCGCGCCGCTCGTAGACGAGTTGAGCATCTGGACGGGCAGGGACGGCAAGACCGTCTCGATCAAAATCAATTACGGCGACCGCACGCTCACGGAGAAACTTGAGTTCCAGTAAACGCCCTTGTGCGAGTCGCCCGGCTGTGCGATTCGCCCGACAGGAGAATTGACATGAGTGAAAAGAATCCGGCGGAGGCGTCAAAGAGTAGCAGCAGCGGCGGCGTTGCCTCCGCCACGACGACGGAGGCGACGGCGGGCGCGAACGGCGGCGGCGCGACGGTCGCCGCCGCCGGCGAACTGCACGACGCGGCGGCTGAAGTGGAAGGCGTCACGCTCGACAAAAATCAGATGATCCCCGTCGCGCGCGACGAGCCTTCAAATTCCTACTCGATGCTTGAGCCGCGCATGAAGAAAGTTTACGGCGCGTACTACAAGGAGCTTTACTACACGCCGGAGCGGCGCATCCTCGACCCGAAGGTGCAGGAGTTGATCTCGATTGCCGCCTCGCTCGTGGCGAAGTGCGACGGCTGCCTCGACGGGCACATGAAGAAGGCGCTCGACCTCGGCGCGACGAAAGAAGAGATCAGCGAGACGATCTGCATCGCCGCCGCCATCAACGCCGCCGCCATCATCGATCAGACCGACCGCACGGCGGC
>DATHBB010000261.1:0-17708 GCA_035296385.1 Pyrinomonadaceae bacterium
TGCAATCTGGCGGTCGGCGTGTCGCTCGCGCTGCCGCTGTTCCTTTTCTTTCGTGAGCGCAAACTAGACGCGGAAAGAGTCGCATGATTTCGCAAACTTCACTGGACAACACCTTCATCGTCCTCATCGGCTTCGCGGGCACGGGCAAATACACCATCGGGCGCGCGCTCGCCGAACGCACGGGCGCGCGCCTCATAGACAATCATCTCATCAACAATCCCATCTTCAAGGTCGTCAACGTAGACGGCGTGACGCCGCTCCCTTCCGGAGTGTGGGGTAAAGTCTCCGAGATCAGGCGTCTCGTCTACGAGGCCATACGCGAGATTTCGCCGCCCAATTTGAGTTTTATCTTCACGCTTGAGTTGCGCGAAAGCGAGCCGAATGCACATCGCGCGGTTCACGACCTGCAAGAACTCGCCGCCGCGCGCGAGAGCCTGCTCGTCCCCGTACGCCTGCTCTGCGACGTGGATGAGTTGTGCCGCCGCGTCGCAGACCCCGCGCGCGTCGCGCAACTCAAAGAGATCAGCCCGGAGCTTGCGCGAAAGAAGATGGCGGAGCATACGGTCTTGAACCCGCAACACGAGAACACGCGCGACCTTGACGTGACGGCGAAATCGCCCGCCGAAAGCGCGGACGCCATCTTGCTTGAAATAGAACTGATCAGGAGTCGTGGTTAGACACGCGCGGGCGGGCTTGCGGGATGCTTGTGTGGAGCGCAGGAGGTCGGAGGTTAAGAAGTCGTCAGCGCCGTCGAATTGACGCGCACTCTTGTTTGGTTTAATAGTTTAACGATTTCCCATCCGGCTGACTTGAAGGTGGACATGAAACCGCCCGTGCCAGAGAACGAGTCCGCGAGGCTCGAAGTTCTACACCAGTTTGAAATACTGGACACAGACCCCGACGCGTCGCTCGACGATCTCACGCGCCTCGCCGCGCACCTGTGCCACACGCCGATTGCGATCATCACTCTGGTTGACGCGCACCGCCAGTGGTTCAAATCGCGCGTCGGACTGTCGCCTTCGGAGACCGCGCGCGACATCTCGTTTTGCGCTCACGCCATCACGCAGCCCGGCCCGCTCGTCGTCCGCGACGCGCTCGACGACGAACGCTTCCGCGACAACCCGATGGTCACTTCCGATCCTTACATCAGGTTCTACGCCGGTTCGCCGCTCATCTCGATTGAAGGCTACAACCTCGGCACGCTCTGCGTCATCGACCGCACGCCGCGCGAAATAACTCCCGAACAGATCGCCGCTTTGAGAATCCTCAGCAATCAGGTGATGGCGCAACTCGAACTGCGGCGCACCGCAAATTTCCTGACCCACGCGCTCGCCAAAGAGAAAGCCAAAGTGAAAGAGTTGGAAGCACAGTTGCGGGAAGGGAAGTGAAACACATCTCCGCGCATCGCCGCCATGACAAACGCTCGCGTCCCGCCTGTTGAAAGAGACTCACCGCAGAGACACGGAGCACAGCCGCAGAGATACGCGGAGGAAACAAATGATGAAGGATGAATGCGGAACGATGAAGTGAAGACAATTTGTTTTCAGTTCCGCGTTCCTGCTTCTGCGTTGCCTCTGCGACGCCTCCGCGTAAACTCTGCGCCTCTGCGGTAAAGGGTTTTCATTAACACTCAATCACAATCCGCCGGATTTCCTTCAATCTGACGTGGCCTCGTGTCAACTTGAATGGCAGAGTTGACATGAAATCCCTCCGCCGCGCCTGCCTAATGGTGTTTTCGTTGGAATTATCGCGCTTATTTTTAGAGACTTAAGTGGCATTTAAGTTGCTAGAGTCGTTAGGTCAGCCGCGCATCGAGCGCGAGCCGAGACGAGCCTAGCTGCTTCAAGTTTTTCATGAGTGCGAAATGAAAAGCCCTTTCGACCAACAATCCATCAACATCTACGCGAAGGTCATTCTGTTCATTGACGCCGCGATCCTTCTGGCGTCCGCTTACAGCTTGCCGACGGCGCATCTCGGACTCCCGCTCCTGCTGCTCGCCCTCTTAACCGTCCACGCAGGCGCGGCCTTCCCCCTCAGAATTTCCGGCACCGGCAGCCACATCTATCTGACGGATAGTTTCCTGCTGCTCGCACTCTTCCTGTTCGACGCCGAAGCGGCGGCGGTGCTCGCCTGCATCGTCACGCCCTGCGTGCTTCTCCGCTCCAGCAAGAACCTGAACTTGCTCGTCTATCGTTCGGCGATCTCCGTGCTCCCCACGTTCCTCGCGGCTTTCATGCTGCGCTTCGGCTTCGGCACAGTTCCCGATCTTTTGCAGGCGCGCGACCTGCCCGTCATCGCCACGGCGCTCGCGGCGGTAATCGGCGTCCAATCAGTGGCGAGCGCCGCGATCTCTCTGAGCGACAGAAAAGCCAGCCCGCAGCAGGGGCGTCGGCGTGCCATCGCCAAGAGTTATCTCACGTCGCTCTGGATGTATCTGGCAGCCGGATGCGTCGCCGGCGTAGTTGCCGCCTCCGCTTACTTCGTCGGACTCAACACGGTCACAATCGTCGGCGTCGTCGTCGCCGTCGCTTATTTCGCCTACACGTCTTACGTCAACAACCACTACATCAACGTCTCCTCGGCGCAGGCGCAGGCGGCGACGGTTCACAGCAACAACTCCGTCAGCGACGACGACCGTTTCCGCAACGCTTTCGACTTCGCCGCCATCGGCATGGCGCTCGTCTCTTCGGAAGGGCGCTGGCTGCAAGTCAATCGCGCGCTCTGTAAGATTCTCGGCTACTCCGAGCGCGAGATGCTCGTCACGGACTTCCTGACCATCATCCACCCGGACGATCTCGGCGTCGCGGTTGACGCCATCAAGCGCCTGCGCAAAGGCAACAGCACGATTGACCAATGCGAGGTGCGATTCCGCCACAAGTCGGGGCATACGGTGTGGGGGTTGTGGAGCGCGTCTCTGGCGGGCGGGCCGCACGTCGCTTCGACGCCGCTCGTCTTCCAGATTCAGGACATCACTGACCGCAAGCGCGCCGAAGAACAACTGCAACACGAGGCCATGCACGACGTGTTGACGGGGCTGCCCAACCGCGCCATGTTCATAGACCACCTCGAACTGGCGATAGCGCGCGCGCAGCGCAACGAGGAACGCAAATTTGCGATCCTCTACGTGGACCTCGACCGCTTCAAGATCATCAATGACAGCTTAGGCCACGCCATCGGCGATCAATTGCTCAAAGAAGTGGCCGTGCGTTTGTGGAAATGCGTCAGGGCGGGAGACACGGTCGCGCGTCTCGGCGGCGACGAGTTCGTGCTCCTCCTGGAAGACATCTATCAGGAGAGCGAGGCGATTGATGTCGCCGAACGGATCAAGGGCGAGTTGGCCGTGCCGTTCACCTTGAGCGGGCGCGAAGTGTTCACGACCGTGAGCATCGGCGTGGCTTCGAGTTGGACGAGCTACCATCAGGCCGAAGGCTTGATCAGGGACGCCGACGCGGCGATGTACCGCGCGAAATCTCTCGGCAAGAACCGACACGAAATTTACGACTCCGTGATGCACGCGCAGGTCAACGATCTGTTGCAGATGGAGACGGCCTTGCGGCTCGCGGTCGAGCGTCGCGAATTCATAGTCTATTACCAATCCATCGTCGATCTGGAGACGTTCAAGATTTCGGGCTTCGAGGCGTTGGTGCGTTGGAATCATCCGGAGAAGGGATTCATCTCGCCCGCGAATTTCATCCCGCTCGCGGAAGAGACGGGCCTCATCGTCGAGATCGGCGAATGGGTGCTGCGCGAGGCGTGCCAGCAGATGGAGCGTTGGCAGAAGATATTCCCGTCCGATCCGCCTCTGTTCGTCAGCGTGAACCTGTCGAGCAAGCAGTTCATCCAGAGCGATCTCATACAGAGAGTCACGCAGATCATCGAAGAGACGAAGATCAACCCCGAGGGGCTGAAACTGGAGATCACCGAAAGCGCCGTGATGGACGACGTTGATTCGGCGACCGAGATGCTCAAGAAACTGCGCGCGCTCGGCGTCAAGTTGAGCATCGACGATTTCGGCACGGGCTACTCTTCTTTGAGTTATCTACACCGTTTCCCGATTGACACGCTGAAAGTTGATCGCTCGTTCGTCGTCAACATGTCTGAGGACAGCGAGAACGTCGAGATCGTGCGGACGATTGTGAGCCTCGCGCAGAACCTCGGCATGAACGTGATCGCCGAGGGCGTGGAGACGAAAGAACAACTCGCGGCGCTACGCAAACTCGGTTGCGAAAACGGTCAGGGCTACCTCTTCTCGAAGCCGGTGGACGCGAAAAAGGCGGAGAATCTGATCTGCGACACCTACACGATTGAACCCACCGTCGAACCGCTCGTCAACTCCGTCGGCACGCCGGAAAAAGTCGTACGCTATCTGGTGGCGTAAGACTTACAACGCCCGCCGTCTCGCGCGCGAGAAGTTCACAGGCGAGCCGTATCAATCACCCGAACTTTAATTTCTGTTGACTACCGCGTCTCTTCGCGGCGCGGTCTTTAGGGGCAGGCGCTCCGGCGAGGTCGTAGCGGAAGACGAGCATGTCGCGCACGGCGAGGCCGTTCTCATGGACGGGTTCGTCGTAATACCAGAAGTAATCGTGCCGGATGTGGTTTATCCTGAATCCGCACTTCTGGTAGAAGATAATGTTGCCCGCGCTCGTGCTGCTCGTGCCGACGAACATCTCCCGCTTGCCGCGCCTTCTCGCCTCTTCGATCAGCCACGCGACGAAAACCTTGCCGAGACCCGCGCCCTGTCGTTCGGGCACGACGGCGAGTTCGACCATCTCGCACGGGTCGCGCGCCCAACGCATCGTCGCCGCCGCAACGACGCGCCCGCCTTCGTCTTCCATGACGTAAACGGCGTCGCTCAGATTTCGCAGACTCCAACGTAGCGCGCTCTCCGAAGGCTCCGCCAGCAAGAGAAGCGGGACGAGCGCGCCCGTCTCTTCCTTTCGTGCCTCGCGTATGTCGAACTGCATGTCTGTGGAATCGGGTATATTCTTCACGACCGCAGGAGTGTATCATGGCGCAAACGTGCGCCGGCTCTCAGGCTGGACGGTGGCGCGGTAGGGCAGGGTTAGACGTTTGCGGAGGTGTGAGAAGGCATGGAGCATGAGACGAGAGTTCGCGGCGCGGGCGGCACGCCGGGCGGGCTTGGGCAGTTCTTTCTCGGTCTGGCGATGGCCGTCGCCGGTGCGTACATGTTGACCAACCAGGTGGTCGTGACGAGCGGCTTCTGGTCTGTGTGGGGCTACAACGCTTTCGGCCTGTCGCTCGTGCCGCTCATCATCGGCATCGGCTTGCTGTTCTTCAACGGCAAATCCGTCGTCGGCTGGCTGCTTTTGTTCGTCGGCGTCGTCGTCATCTTCACGGGCATCCTGATGAACCTTCAAATCTACTTCCAACCGACCAGCCTCTTCAACACACTGATCATGCTCGTGCTGCTCGCGGGCGGCATCGGCCTCGTCGCACGCGCGCTCGTCGCGCACGACTGAAACGCGTTTTCGATAAGTTCTCAGGCTCAAGCGTTCGACTCTGATCGGAGTTTGATACTTAATGCGTTCAATCTTTGCGCGTCGGCGCGGCGCGCGTCCCCGCTTTGTCGTTCAGACCCATGCTGTGAAGCCCGAAGGAGCGACCGAGCGCCTCGACCTCGCGCTCCGCCTGCGGGACGAGACGGCGCGCGAGCCGCCCCATGACGCGTTCGGAGAGCGCGCTCGCGAAGAGTTGGCGGACGGCGGCGAGCGGCGCGAGCGTGCGCGGCACGTAGATTTTGCGCCTGCGTCGCTCGATGGCTTCAACGAACGCGGCGGCGCAAGTCTCGACCGAAGTGACGGAGCCGAACGGCCCCGGCAGCACGCCGAGTATCTCTCTGAAACTTTTAAGATCGTGTTGCGCGTCGCGCACGAGATCGGTATCGATCCAGGCCGGATGCGCCACGCCGACGCCGACCCCCTTATGCGCGAGTTCTAACCTGAGCGCGTTGCCGAACTGTTCGACGCCGCTCTTTGAGGCCGCGTAGGTCGAGATGCCCGGCAGCGGCGCGAGCGCGGCTGCGGACGAGACGAGCAGGTAGTAGCCGCGCCTCGCCGTGACGTGCGCGAGCGTCGCGCTGACCGTGCGCACGACGCCGATCAAGTTAACTTCAATCGTGCGCACGAGCGCTTCGACGGGCGAGACGGCCACCGTGCCGTTCGACGCGATTCCGGCGTTGGCGACGACCACGTCGAGGCCGCCGAGCGCGTCGAACGTGGCAGCGACGGCGCGCTCCAAAGCAGTTTGATCCGTCACGTCGCACTCGAACCAGACGTGCCCGCCGCCATGAAGCGTCGCGGCCAACTCCGAGAGGCGTTCCGGTTCAAGACCGACGAGCGCGAGACGCGCGCCGCGCGCCGCGAGCAGCCGCGCCGTCTCCGCGCCGATGCCGCGCGCCGCGCCCGTGATGAGCACCACCTTGCCCGAAACGCTGTAGGTCATAAGACGGATTCCTCCTGACGGGGGAGAACTTGAAACTTTAACAATCAGCGAACGTCGCCGCCCTCCGTCACGTACTCGGCGGGATTCAGTCGTGCGAGGCGGCGGCGGAAGCGCCAGGTCGAATCAGGCCAGAGCGTGGAGTTGCGCCCCGTGCGGTCGAGATACCAACTCGCGCAGCCGCCCGCCGTCCAGACCGTCCCTTCCATGCGCCGCTGCACCTCTTTGACGAAAGCCGCCTGCGCGTCGGCGCGCGGCTCGATGGTCCCGATGTTGTGCCGACGCATGTAGTCGAGCGTGGCGAGCAGGTATTCGATCTGCGCTTCGAGCATGATGAGCACGGAGTTGTGTCCGAGTCCGGTGTTCGGCCCCATCAGGATGAAGAGGTTGGGGAAGCCTGTGACGGTCGTGCCCAGGTGCGCCTGCGGGCTGCCCGCCCAGACGGACGCGAGCGTCTGCCCGTCGCGACCGCGCACGTGGTTCGCCATCGGCTGATCCGTCACACGAAAACCCGTCCCGAAGATGATCGCGTCAACAGGGCGCTCGACGCCGTCTGTAGAGACGATTGAACGCGGGCGCACTTCTGCGACGCCCTCGGTGATCAACTCGACGTTCGGTTGCGCGAGCGACGGCAGGTAATCATTCGAGACGAGGACGCGTTTGCAGCCGATGGCGTAGCGCGGCGTGAGTTTCGCGCGAAGCTCCGCATCGGGCACAGACTTCTCAAGATGTCTGAGCGCGATGCGTTCGACGATGCGCGACACCCAGAGATAGCGGAACGCGAAGACCAGCGACTCGCGCAAAGCATATAAACCGGCGCGCACCGCGCGCTGCGCGATGGGGAAGCGTCGAAATAAACGTCGCTTGCCTTCGCCGAGCGCGCGGTCGTGGCGCGGCATGATCCAAGGAGGCGTGCGTTGAAAGATGTGCAGGCGCTCCACCTTCGGCTGTATTTCGGGAACGAACTGTATGGCGGACGCGCCCGTCCCGATAACAGCCACGCGCCGCCCCGCGAGGTCAAACCCGTGATCCCAACGCGCCGAGTGAAACGCGCGCCCCTCGAAGCGTTCGAGCCCGCGCAACTCCGGCATACGTGGTTCGCTCAAAGCGCCCGAAGCCAGCACGAGCACCGATGCCGTATAAATCCCTTGCGAAGTCTCGACGCGCCAGAGTTGCGCCGCAGCGTCCCACGCGGCCTCGCGCACCTCGCAGCGGAAGCGTATATGCGGCAGCACGCCGAAGTCGCGCGCGCAGCGTTGCAGGTAAGCCCGGATTTCGGGCTGCGGCGAATAGCTGCGCGTCCAACCGGGATTCGGCGCGAAGGAGAACGAGTAGAGGTGCGATTGCACATCGCAGGCGCAACCGGGATAAGTGTTGTCGCGCCACGTCCCGCCGACATCACCCGCGCGTTCGAGCACGACGAAATTCTCCGTGCCCTCCTGCTTGAGCCGGATGGCCGTGCCCAGGCCGCCGAAGCCGCTCCCGATGATCAGGATGCGCGCGTGGTTGCCGCCCTCTACGCCTTCTCGCCCCAACTCAGTCTCCTCCAATAAAAAACGGCGGGACTGCTCCCGCCGCGACCGGCTGAATTCTCTTCATGAAGCGGAGGAAGGCCAAAACCCCCGACCCCCGCACTGCGGGCGGCTGATTCGACACCGGTAGCCCTCAAAGACAAAAGCAAGTCCCTCGTTGGAATCAATAATTGCAGCCGCGAACGCGGATCGATAACCGCTGCTAAGATAGCACAGGCGCTATTAGTTGCGTTTAATCCCGGCAACGAACCGGCGACGGGGAGAGATGAGCGTGTCGGCAGGAGGGACTCTTCGGGCGCGGCGTAAGAGTCAATTACTCGTCAATTACTCTATGCACGATTATCGTCTAAAATATTTACTTCTTACTTTCCAGATATTTCAAAGGACTTTCGACTTCGTAGAAACCCGATTCCTTCGCAAACTGCGTCAGAAGTTTAAGGTGTCCGGAGCCGTAAATTAC
This sequence comes from Pyrinomonadaceae bacterium, assembly GCA_035296385.1. Taxonomy (GTDB): domain Bacteria; phylum Acidobacteriota; class Blastocatellia; order Pyrinomonadales; family Pyrinomonadaceae; genus JAIVJZ01. The sequence continues at coordinate 8,455 of DATHBB010000261.1, forward strand.
GAGCACGCGATCCTTCGGCGAATCGGTGAGCCTGATGATGTTCGTGAGAATCGTCAGGTTTCTTCTATACCACCACGAAAGGTAATTCGCCCCGGTATACTCTTTGCCGCGCCCGATCCGCATGATGTCGAAATAGCCTCTGTGGGATGCTTCGATCCGTTCGGGCTGGTTGAGAAAAACAAGCTGGTCGATCACGGGCAGCCTGAACATCTTTTCGTGTTCCGCGTCAACTCTCTCCTTTAGCTCCCGATAAACTCCTTTGAGGAAACTATCCATCTCGGCATCTTTGGCGGCATATTTTTCATAAAGGATATTAGGGTCGTCCCAGAAGTCGCTCCAATCGACACAGTAAACTTTTTTAAGACCCGACTCTTTCGCCAGCCGAAAACCTATCTGGTTGGTTTCGTTTTTTGAGAGTTGATAAGTTCCCGCCAGGTATCGCTCGTAAGTTTCCTGAGTCTTCGCGTCGTCCTCCAGATCGCATTCGACCACGATCTTGGTCGGTCTGAATTTCCCCAGTTTCTCGACGAGTTCGACTAACTGCTTTTGTCTTTCGGGAGAAGTAATATCGTCAACTTTGCCGTTTACAACGTTATTACCGGGAGTTCCCATGTGATAGGTTCCGAGAATAACGAGCGCCGGTTTCGTACTGGCCTTTGCGTCAACAATGCCGAGTTGAGCCTTGACGGGAAGCGTCGAGAGAAGAAGGCAAAAGCCGTACAGAAAAATATGTCCACGCAGTTTCATACAATATTCCCCCGAACTTGAGACTCTTATTGAGGAAACACCGCAAGAACTATTTTTGTGGCAAAAAAATGAAAATATGGCGAGAGCAGGGCGAGCTACATCAGTGTCCTACTTACAGCTTTCCTCTGCGCCCCTCTGCGACAACTCTCTGCGTCTCTGCGGTGAGTGCTTATCAAAGACATTCACCGCAGAGACGCAGAGAGTTGTCGCAGAGGGGCACAGAGAGTTGAAATCACATGTCGCGGGGTGTCAGTGGCAAAGAAGCGGTCGGAGCGTCGCCCCTACTTCAGCGCACAACGTAGCGCGGGTTCCTGCATCGGCACGTGATTGCCGCCGACGACGGCGAAAACCCTCTTCCCCTCAAGCGCGGCTTTAGCCAGTATCTCGTACATATGCCGGTTGCGATACTCGCTCGACATCCGGTTGATTTCGTTCGTGAAAATGCCGCCCGTTTTAGCCGAGCTGTTCAGCGGGTCAAACCACGCGGAGGGCGCTTGCCACCAGTGCTCCGGACTTTTCCAGTAGCGCCTGTATGCCGCGTCCAACTCGTCTATGTTGTTGATGACGCTTCCGATGCCTTCGAGGCGGGAAGCACGTTCCAACAACTGCGTGATGGCGACGCGCAGTTCCGCCTCCGACAGCTTCCGGCGTTCTCTCAGGCGCTGAGCCTCACGCAGCACGTAGAATAATTTCACCTGCTCGGGGCTGAACTTTTGCATGATGAACTTCGCCTCATCCTGCGGGGAGGGTTCGAGCGTCACGAACGGGATGCCATCGCGCGTCGCCAAAAATCGAACGTAGCCGGACTCACCCGCTTGCTTGATCGTCTCTTCGCCGGTCGCCGCAATCGGACGATTCGGTCCTTCGTAGAAGGCGATTGTCGGTTTGACTTTATTCCATGCCGCTTCGATTTCACGAAACTGCGGGTGGGCCGGATCGCTGGAATGACCCGCTGGGAAGTAGTAGAGCCGCCCTTTAGACGGGGCGGTCAAGTCCTGCGTTCTGATCGGATTTTTGTCTCTGTCCCAGTCGCCGTAAGGAATCAACTTCTCCGCGCAACGCGCGACCGGATCGACGGTCGCCGCTTTTTGCTGCGCCTGCAAGGCCGACGGAACCGACAAAATTAATGCGATGAGTAAAAGTTTATAGATCATCTCCAAGCCTCCCCCTCAAGTCTCTGCAAAAGCGTTCATACGCTTCATCGCCCGTAATAGTTCTTACGTATTGAGGAACATGCCTCACGCACGGCATCTGATTTGTATGGATAATGATGCGGAGAATGCTGTCGGGGCGTCGGGTTCGCAGGGTTGTCAGGTTGCCGTCTGCGGCAGAACATCCGGACGATAAGAGGCCCAGAAGCTCAGCCACGGCGGGGCAACCGAGATGAAGTGATCCCACGTCCCGGGTTCGGCCTTCGGGTCAGGATCAAAATCGGAGTAGTCCGATACGTGTAAGATCATGAACCCCTGCTCGATCAGGCCGCCGAGCAACGTGCTCAACGTGTGGCGATACTCTCGCGAGAATTGGAGCGATGCCTTTGGCCGGCTGCGGTCGTAAACCCATTCCTGATCTTCGCAACTAACCTCCGCCCCGCCGATATACGGTTGCCTGAGCGTGTACCCTTCGCCATTCCAATCCCTTTCGCTCAGACCGAGGAAGAAGGGGTTGGCACAATTAAAATAATAGATGCCGCCGGGGCGCATAACGCGCGCCACTTGTCGAAAGACAACGCGCGGGTCGGGCACGAAACCCAGAGAATAGGCATGATATACGATGTCGAAAGCGTCCCTCTCAAAACACGAAAGGTCGCGCATGTCGCCCTGAACTATTTTAATGTCGATGCCGTAATGTGTCGCCGCCTCGGCGTCTCTCTGCAACTGTGCTTCGGAGAGATCAAAGACGGTCACATTCGCCCCGAGTAAGGCGAAAGCAGCCGACTGCTGCCCGCCGCCACCCGCCAGGCAAAGCACGTCTCTACCCTCAATATTTCCGAGCCTGCTTTCAGCATCAACCCGCTCGCGAGCGGAAACCCCGTCGAGATTCAAGGCGGGGCGAGTGAACAAGGCGTCGGCCTCTACCAGCGCCCTCCATCTCTCAATATTGTATTTTGCGATCTCGTCCATAACAAAACTCCAAGCCCTTACAGATTTATTCCGAAGCAACCTCACAGTCAAATTAACCGGCGCGCCGCGAGCACTCTAATTTGGACAGTCTTTCAGCAAGACCCGGCAACGCGTTGGTAACAAAAACAAAAACGGCGGGATTGCTCCCACCGTAGATGCTTGAATTTTTTGGCGGAGCAGAGGGGGGCATTTCTTTTGCACACGCTTGTATGCCTTTGCATTGCATACGCTCAAGTCAAATTCCGGTCAATCAAAAGTGTAAGGTATATTATTACCACTTACTACATATCTGCGATACGCACAGCGCAGTGGTAGCTGTTGCAGTGACTTTGCACAAACAGTATTAGTGACTAAACGAAAGTGCGGTTGCCTCCCGCTAAGGTGTGCTTGTCCCTGACCAATCTGAGGAAATCTTCAACCAAATATGGGTCGAGTTCGTGCCCGGCCATCTCTATCAGGCTGCTGAAGGCTTGACGTTTTGTGAGGGTGGGTTTGTATGAACGCTTGGCGCGCAGTGATGTGTAGACATCAACGATGGAGACGATGCGCGCTGCGAGCGGGATCACCGTCCCCGCGAGTCCTTCCGGGTAACCCTTGCCATCCCACCGTTCATGGTGATGAAGCACTACACCCCGAATGGCCTCTGTAACCCCCGGGAATTTTGAGATAATGATTGCTCCGTAGACAGAATGTAGGGATACAATCGCGCGCTCCTCCTCATCAAGCACACCCGGCTTTAAAAGAATTGAAGACGCGATAAAGTATTTGCCGATGTCATGCATGTGAGCGCCGAATTCTATCTCCTTGAGCGTAGGTCCACAGCTTCTGTCCAGATGTAGGGAGGCAGCAAAGTGGCGGGCCAGTGTTGCCGTAGCGTGGCCGTGTGGCTGGACGTGCGCGAAGATTTCGGGTTTCGATTGATGGGTAACAGTGCTAATGGCTCGTATCAAGCCTGACAGTGCCCGCGGATCGACAGGTTCATTGTCAGCATTCCAGGAGGGGGAATACTTCATGGCAACATCTCCTTCCTAAAGGGGTGTAGAAGTTCGGAGATGCGTGTGTAGCTGCCTTACCTTATCCGCACAAAGGGGGCGGCGGCACAAGCGTCAGAATGTGCGCGTTAAGATTACGCGCCGATCCTTTCACGCAATGCGACATTACAATAATGGTTGTATTACGTTTAGATTATGAACGACGGCACACACAAAGCCTCCAGTGAGGGAGCTAGGCTTGAGTAACTTCCGCTTTCACGACCCGCGACATACGGCGTCGTCGAGGATGGCTGACAGGGGCGTTGACCCGTTCACGTTGGCTTACATTTTCGGTTGGTCAGCTATTGGGACGGCGATGCGCTTACACGCACGCAACGAACGCCACGAGGAAAGAAGCAGTCCGCAGTTTGGACGGTCTTTCAGCCAGACCTGGCAAAGGGTTGGCAACGAAAACAAAAACGGCGGGATTGCTCCCGCCGTAAATGCTTGAATTTTTTGGTGGAGCAGAGGAGGGTCGAACTCCTGACCTCCGCATTGCGAACGCGGCGCTCTGCCAAACTGAGCTACTGCCCCACTGACGGGGGAAATATTAGAGAGCGGCGGGGGCGGTGTCAAGCGTTCGTGATCGGGGCGTTCGCCGTGTCTATAGATCGGAGCGACGGGGAAGCGCGCGTTTATAAAGCACGGCGCGCGCCGTTATTGGGTGGCGGCGAGGCGTGCGGCTGCCGTGTGGAGCGCGTCGTGTAGGTTTTCGACGTTGGTGCCGCCGCCTTGCGCGAGGTCGGGGCGTCCGCCGCCGCGCCCTTCGAGGAGCGCGCAAGCGTCGCGCATGAGCGCGTTCATGTCGCCGCCTGTATCCGCCGCACGTGCGAAGACGAGGCGTGCGGCGCGCCCTTCTCGGTCGCGCGAGCCTAGCAGGGCAATGTGTTTGGGGCGCGCGATGATCGCGAGCGCGAGGCGTTTCAGGGATTCGGCGTCGCGGTCGGTGAAGGCGTGTGTGACGATACGTGCGTGGGCGTCGTCGCCGTCGTCGTGCGTGGCGGCGAGGATTAGTTCTTCGGCTTCGACGCGCGCGGCGATTTCTTCGAGCGTGCGGAGACGGCGTTGCAACGCCTTGTTCTCTTCGAGCGTGCGTGCGACTAACTCGACCGCGTCGTCGCGTCCGGCGCTGAACAGTGCGCCGACGTTGCGCGCCGTAGTGTTCGCGAGCCGGTAGTCTGTGAGCACGCGCCCGCCCGCGAGAAATTCGAGGCGCGTCAAGCCTTTGGCGCGTTCCCAGGAGCGCACGGCTATGATGCCGACTTCGCCCGTGCGCGCGGCGTGTGTGCCGCCGCAGGGACTCAGATCGTAATTTTCAATCTCGATGATGCGCAGGTCGCCCTCGCGCGCGGAGTCTTTGCGCAAGGGGAGCGCGGCGGCCTCCGGCGGCGAGACTTCGCGGACGCGCACGCTTCTGTCTTCCCAGATGATGCGGTTGGCGAGTTCGACCGCCGCCTCGATGCGTTCGGTTGAAGGCTCGCTGAGGTCAACGTCAATCTCCGAGACGCGCTCCAACATGCGGAAGGCGCGTGTGGGGGCGTCGAAGAGTTGGACGAAGGCTTGCGAGAGGATGTGCTGGCCGGTGTGCTGCTGCAAGTGATCGAGGCGGCGCGGCCAGTCAATTCGCCCCGCGACGCGCTCGCCGACGCTCGGACTCGTTCCTTCGATAACGTGCAACACGCCCGCATCTTCTTCGTCAATACATTCGACGACGCGCGCATCGTTAAGCGTTCCGGTGTCAGAGGGCTGGCCGCCGCCCGTCGGGTAGAACGCCGTGCGGTCGAGCGTGACGGCGACGCGCCCCGCCGCGTCCGAGGCGACGTTGACGACGCGCGCGTCGAACTCCGTGAGATGCGAGTCTTGATAGTAGAGTCGTTCGGTTGTGCTCATAGGTGTAGCATCGCGGGAAGACGTATGGGATGTAAGCCCGCCCGGCTGAAACTAGCCGAGCCGCGCGTCGAGCGTCAAGGCGCGAACGCGCGGAGTAGCTTTTGACAGGGGTTCGCCCGAGCGCGGATAATCACGCGTCTCCGAAAACGCCATTCAGGTTTAGACGCATTTTTACGGGAGCACTTATGGACGCTTGCATGAAACTCCGCGCACGCCTGCGCGCCGCCGCCTTCGCCGTCGCCTTACTCGCGCTGCTTTCGACAACCGCCGCCGCGCAAGATTCAGCGGCGCGCACGGACGAACGCTATAACATCAGCTATCAACTCTCGATGTCGAATCCGGCCTCGCACCTGTTCGAGGTGACGTTGACGGTCGAGACGCCGCAGGCGGTGGAGGCCGTGGATTTTCAGATGCCGCGCTGGTCGCCGGGTCGCTACGCCGTCTTCGATTTCGCGAAGAACGTGCAGGAGGTGCGCGCGAAGACTTTTTGCGCGCCGCCCGTCTTCTGCGATGCCGCGACGCTTCCCGTGACACGCCTCGACACGCAGACGTGGCGCGTCTTCCCGGGCAAGTCGCGCGGCGTCGCCCTCAGTTACAAAGTCTTCGCCAACGATCTGTCGGGGACGTTCTCGCAACTCGACGCGCGCCACGCCAACTTCAACGGCGGCTCGATCTTCATGTACGTCGTCGGGCACAAGCCAGACCCCGTGCGCCTCACGATCAACGCGCCCGCCGGTTGGCGCATCATCAACGCCGCGAGCGCGAGCACCGACCAGCGCGAGTGGCAGTTTCCGAATTACGACATACTGATCGACACGCCGACCGAGATCGCGCCCGACTTCACAGTTGACGAATTCAAAGTTGACGGCAAGCCCTATCGCGTGATGGTTCATTCGTTCGGCGACGAGAAGGATAAACGCGCCGCGCTCGTGCAACAGATCGAGCGCGTCGTGCGCGCCCAGGTCGCTTTCATGGGCACGCCCGACTACGACGGCTACCTCTTCCTCATGCACTTCGACCCGACCGCGCCGCGCGGCGACGGCATGGAGCATCTCTCGTCCACGCAGATCATCACCACGCGCGCGCTCGGCGACAAAGGCGTCGCCGAAGACGCGCTCGACACGGCGGCGCACGAGTTTTTTCACGTCTGGAACGTCAAGCGCCTGCGCCCTGTCGAACTCGGCCCCTGGGATTTCACGCGCCCCCTGAACACGCGCAGCCTCTGGATCGCCGAAGGCTTGACGAACTACTACGGCGGGCTGTTGCAAAGGCGCGCCGGTATTCTCAACGACGAGCAATATTTTCGTTTGCTCACCGGAGCCATCGGCTACGTCCAGAACGCGCCCGGCAATTCTCTGATCAGCGCGGAAGAAGCCTCGCTCATCGCCTCGTTCATAGACCGCACGCCGCACTATCAACGCACGAACCTCAATGACACGACCGTCAGCTACTACAGCAAAGGCGAGTTGATCGGCATCGCGCTCGACCTGCTGATTCGCGGGCGCACGCGCGGGCGCGCTTCGCTCGACGACGTGATGCGGCGCATGTACGAAGAGTTTTACCTGCACAGCCCGCAGACGACCTATTACCTGCGCGGGCGCGGTTACACGGGCGCGGATTTCCAGCGCACCGTCTCGCAGGTGGCGGGCGCAGACCTCTCCGACTTCTTCGCGCGCCACGTCGCGGGCGTCGAGCCTCTGCCCTTTGAAGAGGCGTTCGCCTACGTCGGCCTCAGACTCGTCAAGACTCCGGCGAGCGCCGCGAAGCCGCCGCAGCAGACGCCCGCCGCGACGCAAACGACGCCGCAGCGCACGCGCTACGACTACCGCCTCGAAGAGATCAAAGACGCTCCGGCGGAAGCACGCGCGCTGCGCGCCGCCTGGTTGAAGGGATCATGAAGACAGTGGCGAGTGACGAGCAGGAATCAAGACAAGCTCAAAGGCATGATTGATGTCCTACTCGTCACCCGCCACCTCTCGCCGGTCGCGGCTTTAACTCGTCACTTGTCACCCGTCACTCGTCACTTCAGCGTAGGCGTCGGTAGCCGCCTCCCGCGTCGCGCTCTTGAAGGCGCGGCGCGATGACTTCGACGGGTTCTTGAACGATCTCGAAGGTCATCGGCAGTCGCCCGATCAACTCGCCGTCAACCTGCACGCGCGCACCGCCGCCCGTCGCGCGTGCGCGCGTCGCACGCACGTAACGCACGCCCGCGATCCCGCGACGCGCTCCGTCGCCGCGCATCCCCTGTAAGAGCAGGCGGAGGTAGCGCAGGCGGCTGTATGAGTTGACGACGCAGATTTCAAATTCCGGCTTGTCGAGCCGCGCCTGCGGCGTGACGCTGATGTCGCCGCCGTAGTGCGCCGCCTTCCCGACGGCGGCGAAGGTGGCGGGGTAAGTCTGCCCTTCGATCTCGATCTCGAAGGGGAGCGGTTGCCAGCGCATGAGATGTTCGACTCCCGACGCCCAGTACGCGCCTTCGCCCACGCGCCGCTTGAGACGCGCATTCACGCGCTCCACGACCGAAGCGTCAAGCCCGACTCCCGCCATCAGAAAAAAATAACGACGCTCGCCGCTTTCCTCCTCCGTCGCGCAACCCGCGTAGATGCGACGCGTCAGGCCGCACGCGACCACATCGGCAGCGCCCTCCGCGTCGAACGGCAATTTCAGTTCGCGCGCCAGCACGTTCGCCGTGCCCGCAGGCCAGATGCCGAGCCGCACGCTCGTCCCGACGAGGCCCTGCAACGCCTCGTTGATCGTGCCGTCGCCGCCGGAGACGACGACCTCTCTGACGCCCTCGCGCGCCGCCTCCGCCGCGAGCCTCGTCGCATCGCGCGGCGCGCGCGTCTCCACGACTTCGACTTCGATTCCGCGCGCGCCGAGCAACTCGCAAAAACGCGCCACCTCAGCCGCGCGCCTTCGCCCGCCGCGCCCCGCGTTCGGGTTCGAGATGAATCTCACAATTCGTTTCTTCGTTGTCATCACATGTCCAACGTTGCAAACACAGTGCCGCCCGCACACGCTGCCAGACCTGTGCGGCAAAGACGCGTAAGACGCGAAGCTCTGCACGACGCAGGTGCATGAGCCGCCGCACACGTGTCGGACGATCCATGCACGTCAAAACGCGTCGTCAAACTTTACGCCATGAGAAACGCCCCGCTCGAAATTGCGCCGCGCGCCCTAATTGATTAGAACTCTCTGTGCCCCCTCCGTGCTCTCTGTGTCTGCGGTGGTGAATGATCTTTCTAAGACACTCACCACCGCAGACACAGAGAACACGGAGGGGGCACAGAGAAAAGCTTTAACCAGGGCGCTGCCCGCACGCGGGGAGTGACTAAACGTAAGTAGCAAGGGCATCAGTAATCTTCGCCGGATACTTTGGATACTTTCGCTTTCTTAGCTGTCGTGCGTTATAGCATCGCACAAACAGGTCAACCGCCCGTCTCAACGCATGCAGACAACGCGA
>DATHBB010000262.1:0-11752 GCA_035296385.1 Pyrinomonadaceae bacterium
CCCACCGGACTCACAGCCCCCGCGTTGAAGTGTGATTCCTGTTCCATCACGCAAAAGATCAAGTAGGGATCGACGCCGTAACGCGCGCCGTTCTGCCGGATCAGCGCGTCGAGATGCGGCCTGCCGGTCGTCCAGCGTCGCTCACGTCTGGCCGCATTCGCCGCCCGCTCCACCGGCGCTTCCCTCTCTCCCGTCAATTCATCCGGCTCTCTTTCAATACGCTCAATGCGCGCGCGTTCGAGAAAGATCGAGAGATTGCCGCGCTTGTACCAGACGCCCTCGGCCGACTCGTTCGCCTCGTCAACTTCAAAACGCGCGCCGCCCACAAGGTATATCCAGAGCGGACGCGCGGTTGCGACTTGCTGAATCTTCGCCGTCGCGTTTGCCACTTCGTTCGCGTCCAACGGTTTCGCAACCTGCCGATCCTTCGCCGCGTCTTTCTCGTTCCCCTTGCGCTCTATCATTTTTACGCGCGCGCGTTCGACGAAATTCGTCATGCCGCCGCGCCTGTACCAGACGCCCTCCGCATCGTCCCAGGCCTCGTCAACTTCGAGCGTCGTCCCGTCAACCAGAAGCAGACGGTCGGCGAAAGCGACGGCTGGCAGACTGAGCACAAAGAGGAAGGCAAACAGCGGAAGCGCGCCAATCGAACGAAGCGCATGTTTTCTTTGCGCCTGTGCGCCTGTGCGTGAAAATTTTTCTTTCATAACTCAATCGCCCCGCTTACATCGCATCGACTTTCACCAGGTCTCCCACGTTTCGCAGGTCACCCGTCGCGCCACGTCGCGGCTGCTGCGTCTGTTCCGTCTCCTGCGCGAAGCCATGCGACGTGCCGAAGTAGTTGCGCCACGCGGCGTCTATCACCTTCGGCGTGAGTTCTATGGGCTGGCCTTCGAAGAGGCAGATGTCGAGCACGCGGTCGAGCAGGTCGCGCGGCTCGCAGGACTTCATCTGGCGGTGCGAGATCATGTAGTTGTTCAGGATGTAGTCGAGGCACGCTTGCTCTACGCGGAGGCCGCGCGTGTGCGCCGCGCGTTTGAAGATTTCGATGTAGGCGGCGGGTGTCGGCGGCTCTACGCGCGCGCGATAACCCATGCGGCGCAGGAACGCCTCATCAACCAGGTCCTTGTCTTCGAGGTTCGTCGCGAAAACGACGAGTTGCTCGAAAGGCACTTCGATCTTCTTGCCCGTGTGCAGCGTCAAATAATCCACGCGGCGTTCGAGCGGCACGATCCATCGGTTCAAAAGGTCTGCGGGCGCGACGCGCTGACGCCCGAAGTCGTCTATCACGAGCGTGCCGCCGTTCGACTTCATCTGAAACGGCGCTTCGTAAAAGCGCGCCGCTTCGCTCCAGGTCAAGTCCGCGTTCTCCAGAGTCAACTCGCCGCCGACGATGACGAGCGGGCGTTCGATGCAGACCCAGCGGCGATCATATTCGACGGGCGTTGCTTCCTTCGCGGCGGGACGATGATTGTGCGCGTCGAAGACGCGTATCACTTGCCCGTCAATCTCGATGGCGTAGGGAATCCAGATCGCGCCGGGGAGACTGGCGTTGATGCGCTCGGCGACGGCGGTTTTGCCCGTGCCCGGAGGGCCGCTCAAGAAGAGCGAGCGGCGCGAGTTGACGACGCAGCCAACCGTCTGCATGAGCGAATCGGGCAGGATGAGATCGCGGAAGGCCGCGCGCACGGAGTCCATCGTCGCGTTGCGCGCGGGGACGGCTTGCAGGCGCATCATGTGCGCGTAGTCGCGAAGGCTCACGGGCGCGGGGCCGTCGTAGCCGCAGAAGGCGCGCGCGCGCGCGAGGCGTTCCCAGCCGCGGTCAAGCATGCCGTAGCGCGTCGCGCCCATCGCCGATTGCAGTTTCACCTCGACCAATTTCTCGCGGTAAAGCTGTTGCAGAATCTCTTCCGTCAAAGCGCGCGGCAGGTGCAGGCGTTCGGTGACGTTCGCCGTCGAAGGCTCGGGCAGCGCGGCAACGATCTTGAGCGCGAGGTCGCACAAAAAGCTCTCCGGCACGTCCGTCTCGGCGAGTTCTTCCGGCACGGGCGGCCCCATGCTCTCCACTTCCATGCGCGTCAGTATGTTTGTTTGTGTCATGGGATTTGTCCGTTGTCAGTGGTCAGTCGTCCGTTGTTTTTTCTTCGATTGTCAGTTGTTCATTTCCATCTTTAGCGGCTCGCCCGTCAGTCAAATGCAACGGACTACCGACCACCGGCAACTGACGCCGTTTCGGCTCTGTGGCCGCCCCGCGCGTAGAGTTCGGAGAGGCGGCGCAGGACGAATTCGGACTGAGGTTGCACGCGGCGCGCGGCCTCGTAATGTTCGATGGCCTGTGCTTCGCGCCCCGCGCGTTCCAGCATGGCGGCGACGTTGAGTCGCCCTTGATATTCGCCGCCGGAACGCGCGAAGCTCTTGTAGGCGTCGTCGTATTTGCCTAGACGACTCTGCGCGAGCGCGAGATTGTTCCAGATGCGCGCGTCCGCGGGCGCGAGTTTGGCTGCGCGCTTCAGGCGCGAGATCGCCGCGCGGTAGTTGCCGTTCAGGTAAAGCGAGTAGCCGAGGTTGTTCAGCGTCTGCGCGTCCTGTTCGTGGTCGAGGGCGCGTTCAAAAGATTCGCGTGCGCGGTCGTGCAGACCCTTGCGGTCGTAAGCGACGGCCAGAAGGTTGTGCGCTTCGGCGAGGCGCGAATCGAGCGAGACGGCGCGCGACAGTTCGCGTATCGCTTCGTTCAGGCGGCCTTCGTTGAACATCATGCGCCCGCGCGCAAGATAATCTTTCGCCGTGCCGCCCTCGTCCGCGCTCTTCTCCGCGCCCGCCGTGCGGCTGTCTTCCACGCGCATCAGAGGCGCGCTCTCAAACTTCGCCACGTCCTTCTCCGACATGCGACTCACCTTGTTGTCGTCGCCGCCGAAGAGTTTGCCCACCGCCTTGAACGGCGCTTTGAAGAGACGCGCGAAGCGATTGCCCTTCTTCCTGGGCTTCTCTTCGCCCGCAACGGCTGTGTCTTCGGTTGTCCCTGTGGCCGAGCCTTCGGAGGCGACGATCTCGGCTGCGTCGTCGCCGTCGCGCTCGTTCGTTTCGGCGGTCCGGAAGGTCGAGACGCTGATGGTCAGAACGACGGCGATGATGAAAGCGTTGAGAGTGCGTTTACGCATGACTAAAAGACTCCTTTACATCTTGGCGAACGAATCAATGAGATTGAGCGCGGCGGGGCCGAGGATGGCGATGAAGAGCGTCGGGAACAAGAAGCACGCGAGCGGGAAGAGCAACTTGACGGCGGCCTTCTGCGCGGCCTGCTCCGCGCGCTGACGGCGCTTCGTGCGCAAGCTGTCCGCATAGACGCGCACGGCGCGCGCGATTGACGTGCCGAAGCGATCCGCCTGGATGAGCATCGCCACGAGGCTTCTGAGATCGTCAACGCCCGTGCGCTCCGCGAGATTGCGCAGGGCTTCGTCGCGGTCGCGCCCGACGCGGATTTCGAGGTTGGTCAACTCAAACTCCTCGCTGATCTCCGGATGCACTTCGCGCAACTCTTCGCCGACCTTCACAATCGCGGCGTTCAAACCGAGTCCCGCTTCGATGGAGACGACCATCAGGTCGAGCGCATCGGCCAGTCCCCAGCGCACGCGCTGTTGCCGTCGCTTGACCATCTTGTTCAACACGTAGCGCGGCAGAAAGAAGCCCTTGATGAACGCCGACAGAATCCAGAAGACCGCGCTGCTGAGCGGTCGCGCCATGAGCGCGCAACCGAGCGCGACCATCGCGGGGTAACCGACGAGCGTGGTGATTTGAATGGCGCGATAGACAATTGGCGCGTTCGGCGAACGATAACCGGCCTGCATCAACAGCTTTTGCAGCTTCTTCGCTTCGGCAGCCGAAGGCGGCGCGAGTTTGTGCAAAGGCTTCGCCATGCGTTCGGCGAGCGCCGTCATGCTGTCGTCGGACGCGGCGCTCGCGCTCAAGTCAACGCCGACTCCCGCGCGGACAGCAGCGCCGCCCCCCGTCTCGCCCATGCGCCGCAAGCGTTCGGTCGCCGCGCTGGCCGGGCGAAACATCAACCAGTAAATCCCCATCACGGCGAGCGTGATGAACGCGAATGTCGAAAGGGTGATGATGAGAATCATAAAAACGTCCGTTGTCAGTAGTCAGTTGTCCGTTGTTTTTTGTCTGTGGTTAGTTGATCAGTTCCGTCTTTAGCCATTCGCTTGGAAAGCCAGATGCAACGGACGACTGACCACTGACAACGGACAGCCCTCAAATCTTGATATTCAAAATTTTGCGAATCACGAGCATGCCCGTGATCTGTAAGCCGATGGCGACGGCGGCGAGCTTGTGGCCGCGCGGATCGTTCCACATGACGCTCATGTATTCGGGGTTCATCACGGTGACGGCGAGCGCGACGAAGATGGGCAGGCCGCAGAGAATCCACGCGGACATGCGCGAACTCGTCGTGAGCGTCTGCAAATCTTCCATGATGCGGAAGCGTTCGCGAATGGTGTGCGCCACCTTTTCGAGCACTTCGGCGAGGTTGCCGCCCGTTTCACGTTGAATAAGAATCGCCGTGATGCACAGTTTGAGATCGAGCAGCGGAACGCGAGCGGCGAGGTTGTCGAGCGCGAGTTTGAGCGAGAGGCCGAGGTTTTGCTCCTCGTAAGTTTTGCGAAACTCGGTGGCAATCGGATCGGGCATCTCGGTTGCCACCATGTGCAGCGCTTCTGCAAAGCCGTGACCGGCGGACAGGCCGCGACTCATCAGTTCGAGCGTGTCGGGCAGGTCCGCGAGAAACTTGTTGAGCCGCTTGCGCCGCGCCCACATAACGTGTACGAACGGCACGGCGGCTGCGACCGCGCCGGCCATGACGATGAGGATGATCGAGATCGTGAGCATCGAGGCGGCGAGACCGGCGAGCATCGCGGCCATGAGCGAGAACATGAAGAGTCGCGTCACGGTGATGTGCAGGTCGGCCTGATCGAGCAGGCGCTTGAGCTTCGTCGCCACCTGCACGCGCACGAGCAGACGATCCAGCAGCGGTATCTCGCTCATCAATTCCTGGCGCGCGAGTTGCACCTCAACGTCAGCGTCGTGCGCCGAATGAAGCAACGCTTCCGACAGACGCTTCTGCAAACGCGCGCGCTTCTGCTCCGAGCCGCGCGTCGCCAGCAAATAGCACGCGAAGGTCAGGAACAAACAGAAGGCGAAGACGAAAAATGGAATCATAAGAATTGTCCGTTGTCAGTAGTCAGTAGTCAGTTGTTTTTGTCTATGGTCAGTTGATCAACTCCGTCTTCAGCAACTCGCTTGGGAAGCCACATGCAACGGACAACTGACCACGGACTACTGACCGTCTTCAAAGAAGACTCGCGGCAACTGCATGCCGTAAACTTTGAGGCGTTCGGCGAAGCGCGGGCGCACGCCCGTTGGTCGGAAGCGACCGATGACGTGGCCGTCCTTGTCTATGCCCTTGCGCTCGAACATGAAAATTTCCTGCATCGTGATCGTGTCGCCTTCCATGCCTGTGATCTCGGAGATGGAGACGACGCGGCGCGTGCCGTCGGAAAGGCGCGCGGCCTGTATGACGAGGTTCAAGGCCGACGCGATCTGCTGGCGCATGGCGCGCTCGGAGAGTTTCATGCCGGTCATCTGAATCATCGTTTCGAGTCGCGCCAGAGCGTCGCGCGGTGTGTTGGCGTGCACGGTCGTTAAACTCCCGTCGTGGCCGGTGTTCATCGCCTGGAGCATGTCTATGGCTTCGCCGCCGCGCACCTCGCCGATGACGATGCGGTCGGGACGCATGCGCAGAGCGTTCTTGACGAGATCGCGTTGCGTGACTTCGCCGCGCCCTTCGATGTTCGGCGGGCGCGTCTCAAGGCGTACGACGTGCGGCTGCTGGAGTTGCAATTCCGCCGAGTCTTCAATCGTGACGATGCGCTGTTCTTCGGGGATGTAGGCGGAGAGCGCGTTGAGAAGCGTCGTTTTCCCTGCGCCCGTGCCGCCGGAGATCAAAATGTTCAGGCGCGCGCCCACGCACATCTCGAACATGTCCGCGATGTCTTTCGTGAGCGCGCCGATCTCTATGAGCTTCGACATGCGCAGCGGCTCCGCGCCGAAACGACGTATGGAGAGCACGGGGCCGTCCAAAGAGAGCGGCGGGATGATGGCGTTGACGCGCGAGCCGTCCGAGAGGCGCGCGTCAACCATCGGCGACGACTCGTCTATGCGGCGACCGACGCTTGAGACGATGCGCTCGATGACACGCATCAAGTGCTCGTCGTCTTTGAAGGCCACGTTGGTGCGTTCGAGTTTGCCGCGTCGCTCGATGTAGATGTTCTGCGGCGAGTTGACGAGGATGTCGGAGATGGTCGGGTCGGCGAGCAGTGGTTCGAGCGGGCCGAGGCCGAACAACTCGTGGCGCACTTCTTCGACCAGACGCTCGCGGTCGCTCGTCGAGAGCGGCATGTTCTCGACGGCGAGCAAGCCTTCGGCGAGGCGCGACACCTCGGCGCGAAGCTGCTCGGCGTCGAGTTGGCTGAGCTTCGTCAAGTCCATGCGGTTGATGATCGCGCGGTGCAGGCGCGACTTCATCTCTTGAAAGGTGTGCGCCCCGCCCGCCTGCGCTTCGTCGCCCGCGCGCGCCGCAGGCATTACCGCCGGGTTGGTTTCCCTGATTAGTCTTTCGCGTAGTGACATGATGTTTGTCGTCTCTCGTCGGTTAGTTCAAAAGCAAGTTTTTCAGATGGTGGCAGTCGCCTTGTCTTTGTTGAGCCGCGTGCGAAGACCGGCGTTCGAGATCGCGCCGACGGGGCGACCGAAGATCGTGCCCCACAGACCCTTGCGCGGCTCTTTGATTTCCGATTCGACCGCGCTGCCCGTGATGCTTGCGGCGATGTGGCGTATCTCCTGCGCGATGCGCGACGTGGGATCGGATTTGACGAGCGGCTCGCCGAGGTTGATCGAGTTGACGGCGGTGTTGTAGTCGCTCTGCACGTAGCCCGTTACCTTCTCACCTAAAAATCTTTCGACCTGCCGCAAGTCGAGATCGATCTGCTTGCTCCAGCGGTTGACGACGATGCGGACTTTGTGGCGCGGGTAGCCGAGGCGGTCGAAGAGCGCGAGCGCGCGTTGCGTGCTGCGTATGGCTGGAATGTCGAGCGTCAGGACGAGCACCACTTCGTCGGCCTGATCGAGCGCGGAGAGCGTGATCGAGTCGAAGGTGTGCTGCGGGTCGATGACGACATAGTCGAAGCGTTCGCGCAGGAGTTCGAGCACTTCGAAGATGTGTTCGGGTTCGATGTCGTCGGCGAGGTCGGCTTCGCGCGGCGCGGCGAGCAGGGAGAGGTTCGATGAGTGCGGCACGACGTAGCTTTTCAAAAGCGAATCATCTATGCGCGAGCGGTTCTCTACGAGATCGGCGATGGAGAATTTCGGTTCGAGGCCGAGAAAGAGCGAGAGGTCGCCCGCCTGCAAGTTGAGATCGACGAGGACGGTCGGCGCGTCGAGCGCGGCGGCGAGGTTCGTCGCGATGAACGACGTGCCGCAACCGCCCTTGCTCGAAAAGACCGCGACGGCGCGACCGCGTTTCTTCGGCGCGTCCGTTTGCGTCGAACAAAACTCGGCGGTGCGCTCGATCACGGTTTGAAACTCTTCGTTGATGACGGGCAGGCGCAAAAAGTCGCGCGCCCCGGCGCGGTAGCTGCGCAGGATCAGGTCGGGCGAGGCATCGCGCGAGGCGCAGATGATCGCCGTCTGCGGGCACTCTGCGGCGAGGCGTTCGACGAATTTGAGAGTCGCTTCGACTTCGGTGCCGAGCGTGCAGATGGCGGCGTTGGGGCGCAGGCGCACGATTTCGGGGAAGAGTTGTTCGGCGTCGTCGCCGCCCGCGAGCAGACGCGTGCGCTCGTTCGCGCCGAGCGCGCCGCGCAACTCCTTGAGTGTTTCGAGGCCGGTGCTGAGGATGACGAATGACAGTTGATTCATGTGCGATGCCGCTCTCTCTTTGAAGTTGAATGAACCGGAGGCCGCGTCGTCGTCGTCAGGCGCGGCGGCGCTTGATCAAGGGATGGTCGTCGGAACGTAGCCCG
The DNA here is from genome assembly GCA_035296385.1 of Pyrinomonadaceae bacterium. Classification (GTDB taxonomy): domain Bacteria; phylum Acidobacteriota; class Blastocatellia; order Pyrinomonadales; family Pyrinomonadaceae; genus JAIVJZ01. Next base: position 8,082 of record DATHBB010000262.1, read on the forward strand.
CGTTCTCTGCGGTCAGAGAAGTTTTGTAGGCGGGCAGGCGCAAGGTCTTGCTGACGAGCGGGAGCACGAACTTGAAATCGTAGTTTTCGATCTCGACCGTCACCGTGCCGCCACCGAGTTCAAAATTTTGATAACTGATTTTGACCTGCTCCGCCGTGAGGTCTTGCACGAGCGGTTGACCCGTGCCCGCCGCGTTGCCATAGACGGCCATGTTCTTCGCTTCGTTCTGCGCCGCCGTGCTCATGCCCTGATTGACGGCGTAGCGCGCGGCGCGGCGCGAGGCGTCAACGAGCGAGTTGTGCGCCCAGAGCAGACGCCCGACTTCGAGCACGCCGAACATGGCGGACATAAAGATCGTCGCGCCGATGGCAAACTCAAGGAGCGCCGCCCCTCTCTCGTCGTTCTGGAAATTTTTCGCGCGCATCGCTTTCATGTTTGGCCGCTTCCGTCTCTGAGTCAGTTTGCGATCTGCCGCATCGTGCTTTTCGCGCCGACGTTAACGCCGAGCGAGAGCGTGGAGCTTTTGGTGAGCTTGCCGAGATCGAAGATGGGCACGTAGGTGTAGTTCTGAATCTCGACGGTCTGCGTTGCGCCGCCGCCGCTTTTGACGGGAGTGATCTTAACGTTCGCAATCGTCAGCCCGCTCGCGAGGGGCGTGCCCGTGCCCGCCGTGTTGCCGTAAACCAAAAGATTCTTCGCCGCCGTGTCCGCCGTGCCGACGGGCTGGCTAACGAGGTAGCGCGAGGCCGCGCGCGTGCCCTTGAGCAGCGTTGTGTAGGTGTAGAAGAAACGCCCGAACTCTGCGGTCGCGCCGAGCAGCATGAGCATGAGCGGCATGACGATGGCGAGTTCGACGAGTTGCGAACCGCGCTCGCTGTCGCGCCACGCGCGGAGGCGTTGCCTGAGCGCGCCCGTGAATCTTCGTTTGAGTTCCGTTGTGCTGCGCATTGCGAAGAATCCTTTAGCGATAGAGAACGGGGATGGAGAGTTCGGGGCTGGGCGTGCCGCCGTTCGGGTCGTAGCCGCCGCGACCGATGACGGTGCGCATCTCGATGAACTCGACCACCATCTCGCCGCCGTTGCCGCCGTCAACTTTGGTTTGCAGGAAGAAAGCCGCGAAGCGATCAATCTTCACGCTGTCGCGCCCGCTATCGAACTCGCTCTTGAGAATGATCGGGATGAGCACAATGCGGCGGTCGCGCTCCGCCACTCCACGCGTCGGCGGTTGAAAGGTGTTCGCGGCGGGAGTCTTGTCAGCGTCAATCGCTTGCTGCGCGTCGAGGTACGTTTGGTAGTTGATGTTCTCCTGGACGTTCTCGTCGGGCGGGTACTCGGCGGGGTCGAGGCCGCCGTCGTAGTCGCCGAAGCGCGTGTTGAGTCCCTGCCTGACCGCGCCCGACGTGACGCCCGGCTTGGTCTTCACGTAGCTGCCCGCGCCGATGCAATTCCTGACGCCGATCCCCAGCCCGTAGCGGTCGTCGCTCCCGCCGGGGCCATCAATTGCGAGAATCTGGTAGTTGCCCGGCGTCACCGCGCCGCCCGGCGGGCGACGAATCGTGTAGGTTTGTCCTTTGATAAAGTAGGTCGGTTCGTTATCTATGACGGTGACGGGGATGTAGTCGCAAAAGACGTTGAGCGGGATGCTCATGCCGCCGGTCGCATCAGCCGCGACGTTGCGCGACGCGCCGAGCACGGGCGCGGAGAAACTCGTGCTGACGGCGGCGGGCGGAATCATTACCTTCACGAAGCGTATGTCTTTCGCCTGCGACTTCGCCGTCGCTTCGCTCACGTAAGGCCCGTTCAGATTTTTCGCGAACAAAACGTTCGAGCGCGGGATAGCGACGCCCTTCTTGTTGAACTCGTATTTGTTCAGAGACTCGACGGCGTAGTCGGCTGCCTTGATGATGCCGCTGTCGTCGGAGTTCAGGGCGGACGCGCCCGCGAGCGCGGCGGCGTCGGCGGCGTTCTGCAACTCGCCGCGCACGAGATAGAGGTGGCTGATGTCTATGCACAATCCGGTCGCGAGGAGGAAGGCGAGCATGCCGAAGGTGCTGATGGCTAAGACCGATCCGCGCTCGCCGCGACGTTCTACCGAAGTTTGACTATGACGCGTTTGCTTCATCGCTTCCCTCCTCCGTTGACGAAAGAATTTGCAGGGGCAGAGGCTTCACTCCATGCCCCTACAGTTTTTCTCCGACGACGACTACTGCTTCGCGACCACTTTCGCGGAGGCGACGTGCGCTGCGTTGAGTCGGCTGAAATAGTTCGCCAGCGCGACCTGCACGGCGCTGCCCGCGAGCGGCAACTCCTGCGCCGTCGTGTTCGCGGCCTGTTCCTTCAACTCCGTCTTCGCAGACTCTTTCAACGCATCCTTCTCTTCCTTCGCGGGTGTCGCCGCCGGACTCACGGGCGCGACTGTTTGAACCGCGCCGCTCGTCTTCGCGTCGCTCGCGGGCGCGGTCGTCGCGTTGTTCGCGTTGACGCTCGCGGCGTTCGCATCGGTAACGGTCGTTACCTTCGCGCCTTCGCTGCCCGTCGAGTAACCGCTCGCGCCCTTGATGCCTTCGCCCTGCGGCTCTATGCCGAGCGGCGAGCCTTTCTTCAAACCGTCGAGGCCGCGCGTGGCGGGCAGCGCGTCGCGATCTACGGGCTTGATGATGTTCGTCGTGCAGAAGAAGACGAGTTCGGTCTCTCTCTTCTCGAACGATTTCGACTTGAAGAGCGCGCCGAGGATGGGGATGTTGCCGAGGCCGGGCACTTTCGAGAGCGTGCTCGACTCGCTGTTGTCGAGGAGACCTGCGAGCGCGAAGCTCTGGCCGTCGCGCAGTTCGATGCCGGTCTTGGCGCGGCGCGTCTTCAAGGCGGGGATCAGGTAGCCTTGAAACTTGACGCCGTTCTGAAAGTCAATCGTCGAAACTTCGGGTTCGAGTTCCAACTGGATGTGGTCCTCGTCGATGATCGTCGGCTTGAACCTGAGGCGCACGCCGTACTCTTTGAAGACCACCGTGACGTTGACGCGCTGGCCGTCCGATTGAATAACGGGAATCGGAAACTCGCCGCCCGCCAGAAAACTCGCCTCCTGACCGCTCATCGCGATCACGTTCGGCTCGGCCAAACTGCGGATCGCGCCCGAAGTTTGCAGCGCGCGAATCTGCGCTGCCGAGCCGATGCCCGTGTTCGAGATGAAGAGGTTCGCCGTCTCGAAGAGAGACGCGAGGCTGTTGGTCGCGGAGAAACTCGTGCCGCCGTTCGAAGACGCCCAGGACGAACCCAACTCGCGCAGCTTCGTGCGGCTCACTTCCGCCACGCGCACGGATAACTGCACCTGCATCTGGTTCTTCACAGGCGACGCGAGCATGTTCACCGTCTGGAATCCGGCGGCCTTCACCACCGCCTCGACCTGCGCGGAGGTTTGCGGCTGCGCGACGCTGCCCGAAATCACGACCGACCCGTTGGCCTGACTCAAACGTATGTCGTCTTTCGGGAAGAGCGCGCGAATCTGCGAATCGATCAGCGAGAGGTTGGCGCGCACGAACACGTCGAAGACGACGAACCTGCCCGTCTCCTTCTCCCACGCGATGAAATTGACCTGCCCGAAAGCCTTGCCGTTGACCAGAACTTGATCCGGCGCGACGAGCACGGCCTCTGCCACTTCCGGGTTCGACACGGAG
>DATHBB010000263.1:0-4633 GCA_035296385.1 Pyrinomonadaceae bacterium
TCGCGTTGCTCCACGACGCGCACGGGCACGTAGCCTTCCCTGAGCGTCGTGACGCCCGACAAGAGCAGGCGTATCAGGTGCATCGCGTGTTTCCATTTGATCGCGCCCTTCGCGCGCAGGTCTTGTTCGAGCTTCTTGAACTGCGACATGACGTAGCCGTTATAAGTTTGATAGACGAGCCGCGAGAGGAAGATCGCGCGCAGCGACAACAACTCTTCCGCGAGCGGCGTCGCGTCTTCGACGAGCGGCGTGTACAAACATTCCAGCACGTTCGGGTTCGCCTTCAAGGCCAGCACCAAAAACTTTTGCAGTTCCCAGTAGCACTCCTCCGTCTCCTTATGCTCTAACTGTTCCGGCACGCCGTAGAGAGACCATTGCAACTCCGCCGGCGGGAGATAGATGCCGCGCCGGTCGGTGTCCGAGTTGTCGTCGTCCAACCCGTAGGCACGCGAGCCGACGATGCAGCGATAGATGACATACTTGTCCAACTCGATATTGCCGTCGCTCGCCGCAGTAAAATCCAGGCCGTCGCTCTGTGCATGTTTGCGTATGCTCAAGTCTTCGCGGCGCAGAGCCGCCTCGACGCCGTTCAGGAAGCGCACGCGGTAGGAATGGAAGCCGTCGAGCGGCGCTTCCACAATTTCGCCGACCGCGCCGCGCGGGCACGAATCCTCGCCCTCCGCCCCTCGAACGGCTACACGCGTCACCACCTGCGTCCCGACGGGGAGGATCAGTTTATGATCGGATGTAGGATGCTTCGACATCGAATTAAAGCGTGCGCCTTTCAAGCCACGCAATTCTCAAACTGCTATGCGCGGGCGGAGACAAACGCTAGAATACATCGCACGTGATGAATGACGAAAACAGAGACACCTGCACGCGTTGCTCCGCCGCCTCGGGCTTCCTGCGCGCGTGGAGCGAACTCGACGAAGAGCAGCGCGAAGTTGTGCGTCGCCTGCCCGCGTCCGCCGATTACTCGCACGAAGAACGAGCGGCGCGGCACCGCTGGTGCGTGCGCTGCTGGCACGAAGAGACGCGCACGACGCCGCGTGAGGTATAATCCGCCGCGCGTTTCGGCATCACTTCAAGTTATTCCAACGAAAATTACGGGAGCGTCTCCATGAAAAAACTCTGCGTTTGTTTCGTCGCCGTCCTCTCATTGCTCACAATAAATTTCACCTCGTTCGCACAGGGGGGCGGTGGTGCTCAACCGTCGGCACAGCCGAAACGCACCATCGTCATCAAAGCCGCGCGCATCTTTGACGGCAAGAACGAACGCCTCACGACGCCCGGCGTGATCGTCGTCTCCGACGGGCGGATTCAGTCGCTCGGCGTGAACGCGCAGATTCCGGCGGGCGCGGAAGTTATTGATCTCGGCGAGGCGACGCTCCTGCCCGGCTTCATGGACGCGCACACGCACATCACCTTCGAGGCGACGGACGATTGGAAGCAGGACGAACTCGACAGTTTCAAAAAGACCGTCCCCGAACAGGCGCTCGATGCGACCGTCCATGCGCGAAAGACACTGATGATCGGTTTCACCACCGTGCGCGATCTCGGCTCCGGCGATCTCATAGACATCGGATTGCGCAACGCCATCGCCAACGGCAAAGTCGTGGGGCCGCGCATCCTCGCCGCCGTGCGCTCCGTCGGCGCGACGGGCGGCCACTGCGACCCGACGGGCGGCTATCGTCCGGACATCTTCAACCGCAGCACAGGGATTGAAGACGCCGTCGCCAACGGCGCGGACGCCGTGCGCGCAGCCGTGCGCCTGAACATCAAGCGCGGCGCGGACGTGATCAAAGTTTGCGCCACGGGCGGCGTGCTCTCGCTCGCGGGCGATGTCAACTCGCCGCAACTGACGCAAGCGGAACTCGACGCGCTCGTTGACGAAGCGCACGCGCTCCGGCGCAAGACCGCAGCCCACGCGCATGGCGCGGAAGGAGCCAAGCGCGCCATACGCGCCGGGATAGACTCCATCGAACACGGCTCGTTTCTCGATGACGAGGCGCTCGACATGATGAAGGCGAAGGGCACTTACCTCGTCGCCACACTCATGGCCCCGCACAACTTGCGCCAGAAACTCGACCGCGGCCTCTACATGCCGCCCAACGTCGAAGCCAAAGCGCGCGCCGCGATTGCGAGCATTCAGGGCATGTTCCGCAAGGCGGTCGCCAAGCAGGTCAAGATCGCCTTCGGCACGGACTCCGCCGTCTACCCGCACGGGCGCAACGCAGAAGAATTTCATCTCATGGTCGAACTCGGCATGCGCCCCGTAGACGCTTTGCGCGCCGCCACCTCAGTCAACGCCGAACTCTTCGGCCTCTCCGATCAACTCGGCACGCTCGCCCCCGGCAAACTCGCGGACATCATCGCCGTCCCCGGCGACCCCACGCGCAATATACGCGAAACCGAAAAAGTCTTCTTCGTCATGAAAGAGGGCGTCGTCTATAAAAACGAGAGGCAAAAGTAAGGCGTCGTTGTGTGAATCAACGACTTGTAAAAACTATTTGCCGGTGACACGAATCACACTAGCCCGTAACGCCTGTGATGTTATCGTAGGCGGCGCAGATCGCTTTCATACGTTGCTCAAGTTCGGAGAGGAGCGCGGCGGCTGATTCGTAGCCGGCGGCGCGCGCGAGGTCGCGCAGGACGGCGTGGTCTGCGGCGGCGGGCAGGCGCGAGGAACGACCGGCTATGATTCGCAGGTGGTGATCGAGTCGGCGCAGGGCGGCGTAGCCCTCGGCGAGCGTTTGATAGTTTGCGGCGTCGAGCGACCCGGCGTCACGCAGGCGTGCGAGCGTCGTACGCGTCGAACGATCCGTGCCTTCGTCCCGCACGTCGTCGCGCAGTTGCAGGTAGCGCGCGGCGAAGTACACGTCCAGCATGCCGCCCGCGCCGAACTTGATCTCCACTGAGCGCGTCGCCGTGCTCTGCCCGACGACGCCGCGCTCGCGTTCCAGACGCTCGCGCACGCGCCGCGTCTCCAGACGCAACTCTTCCCCGTCGCAATCGCGCGCCGCCTCGTGAATTGCGCGCCGCGCCGCCGCTTCGGTCGCGCGCCCCAGTTCGAGGTCGCCGCCCACAGCGCGCAGCTTCACGTAGGCCAGCCACTCCCAGACGCTCGTGCGCGACTTGAGATATTCGACGAACGACTCGCCGCTGCGTACGAGCGCGCCGTTTCGCCCGTCGGGGCGCAGGCGCAAATCGACGCGATAGAGATAGCCCGCGCGCGTCAAACTCGACAGCGCGGCGACCATCAACTCGACGAGCCGCGTGTAAGCCTCTTCGCGCGTGAGCGTGCTGACGGGCGAAGGCACTTGCGAATCGTAGATGATGACGAGATCGAGATCGGAGCCGTAGTCCATGCCGCCGCTCGCGAGTCGTCCGAGTCCGAGCACACAGAGTCGCGGCCCTGCGGCCAAATTTCCGTAGCGCCGCGCCATCTCGCGCCGCGCGATGAAGTAGGCGGCGTTGATGCTCGCGGCGGCGAGTTCGGTTTGCAATTGGTTCGACTCGGCGTGCGCGAGTTCGCCGCCCACGTCGCGCGCGCCCGTCTCGACGAGTAGTTGCGACCACGCGCGGCGCAGCGCGATCAACTCCGCGCGAAAACTTGACTCGCGATCAATCTCCGCGCGCAGGAGCGCACGGTAGTCGCGCCCGCGCACCGTTTCAACATTCGTCGTGAGCGCGTGGATCAAAGCGGGGTTGCTCGCGATCATCTCGCCGAAGAATTCCGACGCGCCGCACAAACGCACCAGCGCACGTAAACTTTCATGTGAGAGTTCGATGCTCGTGTTCGACTTGTCGAGCGACGCGGCGACGCGCGCGACGTAGGAGAGCGCGCGTCGCGCGTTGAGCGAATCGCGCGCCGCGTCGTGCAGGAGACGCGCGACATGTTTGACGGCGTCGGCTTCCGTGTCGCGCGCGTGGAGGCTGACATGGCTGCTATCGAAAATGAGGCGGGGCGCGAAGACCTGCGCGGCGGCGAGCGTCGCGGCGGCGTCCGCGTGTGCGCCCGACGCGATTTCGAGGCGCGGTTCACGAAAAGGCGCGTTGCGGGTTGTAGTTTGAACAAACATCTCGCCGCCCGCTTCAAGCGCGGCGCTTGATTCAAAGGCGGCATTCGCTTCAACCGCGCCGCCCGCTCCGGCGGCGACGTGTGCAGCCTCTATCGCAGCGTGGTTGGCGGTCGCCTCTTCTGTCGCTGCGTCGTCCGCCGTCGCGTTATTCACTGTCGCGGCGTTCGTCCTCGCGTCGTTCGTCCTCGCGTCGCTCAACGCCGCGTCGTTTGTCGTCGCACCGCTCGACGCCGCGTGGTTCGTTGTTGTGTTGCTCGTCGCTGCGTTCTTCATTAAGGCGCGCGTTGTGGCCTCCGCGCGAGTCTGCGCGGAGGGCGGCGCGTCGGCGGCGTCGTGCGTCTCGACGAAGACGCGTTCGTAGGCGGCGCGCACGCGCGCGGTGTGGAGTTCGAGCGCGCGGTTGAAAGAGGCGAGCGCGTCGGGTTCTGTGAAATTCATGCGGCGGGCGACGAGCGTGCGCCGCGCCGCTTCGTCGGGGACGGAGTGCGTTTGCAGGCCGTGCTCCATTTGCAGGCGGTGTTCGAGCGTTCGTAGGAAGCCGTAGGCGTCGG
>DATHBB010000264.1:0-10604 GCA_035296385.1 Pyrinomonadaceae bacterium
TCGGTCGAGAATTCCTGTCCCGGCGGCGGGGCGGGTTGGCCTTCGATGAAGAAAGAAGTCCGCGCGCCGAGGTTGCCGCCGAAAGGCAGAGCGCTGACCGCTCCCACCGAACGCACGTCGGGTAAAGTCCTGAGCCGCTCAAGCGCCTGCCGGAAGAAGCCGACGATCTGCGCGTCCTCGGGGTACTTCGTCTCCGGAATCGTGATGCGCATGGTGAGCAGGTTCTGCGTCTGGAAGCCGGGGTCAACCGCCTGCATACGGATGAAGCTCTTGATCATCAAGGTCGAGCCGATGAGCAGCACGAGCGCGAGCGCGACCTGAGCGATGACGAAACCGCTGCTCAGGCGTCGGCTCCGACGGCTGCTCATGTTGCTCTTGCCCGTCTCTTTGAGTGATTCGTTCAGGTTCAGACGCGTCGCTTCCAGAGCGGGCGCGAGGCCGAACACGACGCCCGTGAGCAGTGAAACCGCAAACGTGAAGCCGAGCACGGGCAGGCTGATGCCGATACTTTCCGTCCCCAGCAGGTTCGGCGGGCTTAAAGCGACGAGCGCGTCCACACCCCACAGCGCGATGAGCAACCCCAATCCGCCCCCGACCGCCGAGAGCAGCACGCTCTCCGTCAACAACTGTCTGATCATGCGCCCGCGCCCCGCGCCGAGCGCGGTGCGAATCGCAAACTCGCTCTGGCGGCTGGCCGCGCGCGCGAGCATCAGGTTCGCCACGTTGGCGCATGCGATCAGGAGTACGAACCCGACCGCGCCGAGCAACACGTAGAGCGCGGTCTTGATCTCGCCCGCCAGTTGATCGCGCACGGGCACGATGCGGACGCCCATGTTGGTGTTGAATCGCGGATGTTGTTGTTCGAGGCGAGACGCGATGGCGTCCATCTCGGTCTGCGCCTGCACGGGCGTAACGCCCGGCTTGAGCCGCCCGGCCACGCTGATGTAGCGTCCTCTCCCCGCGTTAGGCGTGCTCAGGGTCGCCTCGAATTTTGTCGGCGTCCAAATCTCCGCCGCCTTGCCGGTGCGGGAGTTCTCTTTCATGAACCACTTGAAGCCTTGCGGCATCACGCCGAGGACGGTCACGCCCTCCCCGTTGAGGCTGATACGTTTGTTGACTATGTCCGGCGCGCCGCCGAAGCGTCGCTGCCACAGGCCGTAACTGATCACGACCACGTCGTCGCGCCCCGGCTCGGCCTCGTCCTTCGTATAGACCCTGCCGAGCGCAGGCTCCGTGCCGATCATGGTCAGGAGATTGCCGGTCGTCACCTGCGCCGGAATCTCTTCAGGGCTGCCTTCACCCGTCAGGTTAAACGCCGCATCGTAGAACGCGCCCATCTCCTGAAAGCTGTTGGACTGCTCCCGCCAATCGAGGAAGTTGGCCGGTGAGGCCACGTTGTTCCGTCCGTCGGTCGTGCGATTGCGCTCCCACACGATCATGAGTTGACCGGAATCACGATAGGGCAAGCTGCGCAGGAGCACCGCGTTGACGACCGAGAAGATCGCTGTGTTCGCGCCGATGCCGAGCGCGAGCGCGGTGAGCGCAACGAACGTGAAACCAGGACTTTTCAACAAAGTCCTTGTGCCGTAGCGAACGTCCTGCCAAAGATTTCTCATCACGCAACCCCCATCTGCGTTCCTGCGATTTGCGGCGCCCCCTCCTCATCTTCTTTGAAACTGACCATCTCCTCTTTCACCACGCGACCGTCGAAGAGGTGTATGGCGCGGTCGGCAAACGTCGCGTAGCGCGGGTCGTGCGTGACCATGCAAATCGTCGCGCCGCCCCGGTGCAGTTCGCGCAGCAAGTCCATGACGGCCTCGCCGTTTTTCGAGTCGAGGTTGCCGGTCGGCTCGTCGGCGAGCAGGATGAGCGGCTGACCCGCGACGGCGCGCGCGACGGCGACGCGCTGCTGCTGACCGCCGGAGAGTTGGCTCGGCAAGTGTTTCGCGCGGTGCGCCATGCCGACTTTTTCGAGCGCGTCCGTCACGCGCGCCTTGCGGTCCGCGCTCGACATGCCGCGATAGGTGAGCGGCAGTTCGACGTTTTCGTAGACGCTCAAATCGCCGATCAAATTGAAGCTCTGGAAGATGAAGCCGACTTCGCGGTTGCGTATGTGCGCGCGCTCGCCGAGCGAGAGATCGGAGACGAGCTTGCCGTTCAGCCAGTACTTGCCCTCGGTCGGCGAATCGAGCAGGCCGAGGATGGAGAGCAGGGTTGACTTGCCGCAGCCGGAAGGGCCGGTGATGGAGACGTATTCGCCGTTGGCGATGTCCAGATGAGTACCGGCAAGGGCGTGCGTCTCGACTTCGTCGGTGAAGAAAACCTTCTTCACGTCTTGCAGGCGGATCAGGGGTTGTTTCGATGCGCTCATTAGTTTCTCCTAAAACTGTCCGTTGTCAGTAGTCAGTTGTCCGTTGGTTTTCGTCTGCGGCCATTTGTCCGATTTCATCTGTAGCCGCTCGCTTCACGCGGCACATGCAACGGACAACTGACTACTGACAACGGACGTTCTTAATTAAGTCGGATGCGGTTAAAGGCGTCCCATTGCGAGGTATCGGAGAGGATCACCTGATCGCCTTCCTGTAAGCCTTCCAGAATTTCGATGGTGTTGACGGAACTGCGACCCAGCTTGACCTGTACGCGCGTGGCGAATTGCCCGCCCGGTTCGAGTTTGAACATGCCGATGGTGCTTTGCGCCTGCCCGAAGGCGGGGCGCGCGACGTAGAGAATGTTGTCGAGTCGTTCGAGTTCGATTGTGCCGTCCACGCTCAGGTCGGGACGCGCGCCCTGCGGCAGCGCCGCGTCAAGCGCGATGTCAACTCTGACGGTGCTGTTCTCCGACGCCGGATCGATGCGGACGACGTGGCCGGGGATGATGCCGTTCCGAGTGTCAATCATCGCCTGCTGGCCGAGCGAGATGTCTTTGGCCTGCGTCTCGGCGATGCGGAGTTCGGCCTTCAGGTTTTGCGGCTCGACGACGCGCGCCAGATTCGTCCCCGGCTGCACCTGCTGCCCGACTTCGACCTGCATCTGTTGCAGCACGCCGTTCGCGCCCGCAAGCACGCGCAGCGTCGCCACCTGCGTCTGGCGGAGTTGGAGTTGCGCTTTGAGTTGCGCGATGCGCGCCTGTTGCGAGGCGAGTTGCGCCTGCGCGGATTTCGCCGTGCCGTCCAGACGCTTCTTCTCGATGTTGTAACGGTTGGCGAGGTCGGCGACGCGGACGCGCGAGAGTTTAAGATTGATGGCGGGAATCAGACCGTCTTTGGCGAGTTCTTCGTCGGTGTCGGATTGCAGTTTGGCCTGCTGGTATTCGGCCTGCACGGTGGCGGCGGCGGCCTGCTGGCTCATGCGCTCGCTCTCTAAGCGCGCGCGTATGTTGTTGTAATCGGCCTCGGCGGCGCGCACCTGATACTCTATGTCAACCGTGCCCTGCTGCAACTCGGGGTTGCTGAGTTCGATGAGCACGGTGCCCGCCGTCACCTCCGTGCCCGGTTGGACGAGCACGCGCTCGACGCGCCCCTGCGTCGCCGCCGCGATGACGCGTATGTCCTGCGGCACGAGCGTGCCGATGCCGCGCACCTGCCTGAGCATCTGCCCGCGCTTCACCGTGTCGATGAGCGCGGTCGAACGCTCGACCGACGGCGCGGCGGGCTTCATACGAGAGACGCCGAAAGTGATCGCCGCGATGGCGATGATGGCGACCGCCGCATAGAGCGCGATGCGCAGTTTGCGTTTACGAGCCGAAGATTTACCGCGAGGAACGTCCATACTTAAAAATTTCTTCCTTCCGCCGCACGCTTAAGCGAAAGACGTGCCATCCTCAAAAATTCAATTTCCCCGCCTTTTTGCCGCTTTTTCGACTTGTACGCCCACCGAACGACATCAGACATTCCCACTTTTGGGAAAGCACGCTTCGCTACCGGACAAATTTTCAAGAATTGATTCATCGATTCACCGGATAATTGTTTCAATGAAGAAATCAACCACTGAATCATTGATTCAACAGTTCAATCTTCCTTCACCACCCAACCGTCGGCGAGTTGCACGACGCGGTTGCCGTAGGCGGCGTTCTGTTCCGAGTGCGTGACTTGAATGATGGTCGTGCCCTCTTCGTTCAGGCGCTTGAAGAGTTCCATGATCTCGCGCCCCTGACTCGAATGAAGATTCCCCGTCGGCTCATCGGCGAGCAGCAGTTTCGGGTTCGTGATGACGGCGCGCGCGACGGCCACGAGTTGTTGTTGACCGCCCGACAACTGGTTCGGGTACAAGTCCTTCTTCCCCACGATCTGAAAACGGTCGAGCACGTCGGCGACGATTGATTGCCGTTCCGATCTCTTAACATCCTTGTAAGAGAGCGGCATGTCGAGATTTTCATAGACGGTCATGTGGTCGAGCAGGTGATAACTCTGGAAGACGAAGCCGATGTAGCGTTTGTGCAATTCGCCGCGCTCTTTTTTGCCGAGCTTGTGAACGGCTTGATCCCAGAAATAGTATTCGCCCGTCCACGCGCTATCGAACATGCCGAGGATGCTCAGGAGCGTTGACTTGCCCGCGCCCGAAGGCCCCATGACGGACACGAACTCGCCCTCGCGCACATCCAGATCAATGCGGCGCAGCACGTAAGTTTTATTCACGCCCTGCTCGTAAACTTTTTCCACGTTACGCAAACGAATCATGTGTCACCTTACGCGCGAATGCGCCGAAGCGTTTCTTAAAATTGGCGGTCGGAGTCTGGTAGCGTATGAGCACGCCCTTCGTGCCCTTCTCTGGTAGTAACAGAAGATCGATGAAGCCTATGGAAGCGGCGTGCCAGTGAGGTTCTTGCCTGAGGGAAGGAGTTTTCGCGGTTTTATGCGGAGAGACGTGGAAGCTACGAATTTTCGTATCCCACTTCTGGGACGCGCGTTGTCCGAAAGTGAACAGACGAAGGCGCGCGGCTTACGAGACGATGGATCGCGTTTTCAACTTTTCGTATTTCTCAAACTTCGCTCTTCAATGTTCAGACCAACCGCGCGCGGGTCGAAGAGCAAGTGGAAAGAAACGACCGCGTTGCGTTCGGGAATAATCAAGAGCACTCACCGCAGAGCAGCGCGCGCGGAGCCGCACAGTGGTGCTGTATGTAGAGTTGAATGTCGGTTATTCCGTTTCGGTGCGCCGTTCGCCGCCGTCGCCGTCGTTTTTGATCCAGACGGTCTTGATGTTGACGAACTCGCGTATGCCGACCGCGCCGAGTTCGCGCCCGTAGCCGGAACGCTTGACGCCGCCGAAGGGCAGGCGCGGGTCGGACGCGACCATCGCGTTGATGAAGACCGCGCCCGCTTCGATCTCGGCGACGAATTGTTCGCGCTCACGCTCGTCGTTCGTCCACGCGCTCGCGCCGAGTCCGAACACGGTGTCGTTTGCCAGATCAATCGCCTCGTCAATCGAGCGCGCGCGAAACATGAGCGCGACGGGGCCGAAGAACTCTTCCGTATAGGCGGGGGAATTTTTCGGGATGTCGGCGAGCACGGTCGGCGCGTAGTAGTTGCCCGCGCGTAGCAGGCGGTCGCCGCCCGTGAGCACGCGCGCGCCCATCTCGACGGACTTTTGCACCTGCCCGTACAGTTCTTCGACTATATCGGCGGTCGCGAGCGGCCCGATCTCGGTCGCTTCGTCCGCAGGGTCGCCCACTCGCAAAGCCTCCATCGCGGAGACGAAGCGGCGCGTGAATTCTTCGTAAACGTCTGCGTGGACGATGAAGCGTTTGGCGGCGATGCACGACTGGCCGTTGTTGATCGTGCGCGCTTTGACAGCCGTGTTGACGGCGGCGTCGAGGTCCGCGCTCGGCATGACGATGAAGGGGTCGCTGCCGCCGAGTTCGAGCACGGTCTTTTTGATCAACTTACCGGCGCGGCTCGCCACGTCGCTCCCGGCGTGCTCGCTGCCGGTCAAAGTCGCGGCACGCACGCGCGCGTCTTCAAGCACGCGTCCCACTTGGTCGGAGTTGAGTAGCAGAGTTTGAAAGACTCCGGCGTCGAAGCCGGCGCGTGTGAAAATCTCCTCTATCGCGAGCGCGCACTGCGGGACGTTCGAGGCGTGTTTGAGAAGGCCGACGTTTCCGGCCATCAGGGCGGGCGCGGCGAAACGGAAGACCTGCCAGAAGGGGAAGTTCCAGGGCATGACGGCGAGCACCGCGCCCAAAGGTTCGTAGCGGATGAAGGAGCGCGTTGCGTCCGTCTCGACCGCTTCGTCCGCGAGAAACGTCGCGGCGTTTTCGGCGTAGTAGCGACAGACGCGCGCGCACTTCGCGGCCTCGTCGCGTGCCGCCTGCAAGGGCTTGCCCATCTCGGTCGTCATCAGGCGCGCGAAGCGTTCATTGTCCGTCTCCAAAATCTCCGCCGCGCGCAACATCTTCGCGGCACGCGCGGCAAAACTCGTGCGACGGTGCGCGGCGTAAGCGCGTGCGGCGCGTTCGAGTTTCTCCTCGATCTCCGCTTCGTCTAGCGGCGCGAACTCGCGCAACTTCTCGCCCGTCGCCGGATTAACACTCGCGATTGCCATTCCTCTGAACTCCCCTTCACCCGTTAGCTTCGTTCGCGCATATCATAACGCAACTGACCGCGCGCTCGCTCATCATGTATAGTCGGAGTGTTCATCAATTTCGGGTTTCGAGTGTGTGGCGATTCGCATGGGCGTTTCTCTTTTGCAAGGAGTCATCCTGTTCGCGTCGGCGTTCGCGGCGGGCATGATCAATTCCATCGCGGGCGGCGGCACGCTCCTGACATTTCCCACGCTCATCTGGCTTGGCCTCGACGCGAAAGCGGCGAACGCGACGAGCACCGTCGCGCTCTGGCCGGGACTCGTCGGCGGGTTGTTCGGCTTCCGGCGCGAACTGGAAAAAAGCCGCCCGCTGCTCGTGCGTCTCGGCATCACGAGCCTCATCGGCGGCGCGGTCGGCGCGTGGTTGCTGATACGCACGCCGTCTGACACCTTCGCGCGCCTCGTCCCCTTCCTCATCTTCTTCGCCACCATCCTCTTCATGGCGCAAGAACCGATCACGCGCTGGCTACGCCTTGAGACTACGGAAGAGGAACGCGCGCGCGGCTGGTGGACGGGCGCGATCCTCTTCCAGTTCTGTGCAGCGATTTACGGCGGCTACTTCGGCGCGGGCAACGGCATCCTCATGCTCTCGGCGCTCGGCCTGCTCGGCATCTCCGACATACACCGCGCCAACGGCCTCAAGAATTTTCTCGGATTGACTTTGAACAGCACGGCGGTCATAGCCTTCGCCGCCTCCGGCCTCGTCCGCTGGCCGCACGCACTCCTCATGGCGGCGGGCGCAATCACAGGCGGCTACTACGGCGCAGCCATCGCGCGCAAACTCGGTAGAACATTCGTACGCCGCGCCGTCATCATCATCGGCCTCACCATCGGCTGCCTCATGCTCTGGCGGTTGTCACACTAAACAAACTTGGAAGCGATGTTATTAAAGGCGTCGGGCGGGAGGGGTTGTTAGACGCGGTGGACGGGTATCAGTAACTTGTCGTAGAGATAGCGAAAAAATTAAGGGACAAATTGAAGTCGCCGTCAAGACGGATTCATGCTTCATTCTAATGAGGCTGCTCTGCCGAACGCCGCTCGCGCATTAAGGTGCTGATGCGCGCCAGCGATTTCTTCTTCCTTCGAATACTTTCACCCGCATCAACCTCGCCAAGTGCCAATTTGAAATTCAGACGGAACAGCGACTCCTTTATCCGTGCGGCTTCCTCTCTCAGTTCATCGTCAGACAATTCTCGTAATTTGTTTAGTTCCTGTTTCCGGTTGCGGACTCTGGCTTTAATGGTGTCACTTCTAGTCATATCTTCTCTTATAGTATGACTCTGTAAAGTGGATTCCGATTTAACCTCTTCGACCTTCGCACCCTGCTCCTTCCACATTTCTAAAATCTGCGCGCCGTGCTCAAGCTCTGATGGAGAGAGATCAGCGCTCATGCGGTCATCGACGATATTTGAAAGCTGTGAGATGTATTTATCTCCTGCCGGTTCGCTCAGTTCAGTGAGCGGCGCGTCTTCCTGTTGCTGAATTTCATTGATGATTTGGAGGGCAAGCTCACATTCGGACTCGGATAGCTCGTTCATTGACCACTCAATTTTTTTGCTTAATATTTCGGGAGCAGTAGTCCTCCACTCGATTAAACGAATAACATGGTTAGCAGCGTTAGCGCCCTTCTCAAAATGCGCATAAAATAATGTTTCAAACATTGTTGCTCTTCCTTGTGGCTATGCCCGATACTCTAATACGTCAAAACAGCTCCGGGGAAGATTTTCAATAATATACTCTACGGAAAAAGCACTAGCCCTTTGATCAAGCGGCACAATTTTAGCAATATCCTCTACCAGCGCAAAGGGAATGACGTATAGTAATGGCCTGAAATTCAGTGATTCAGATTGTTTGACGATAGAATAAATCTCCCTTTTCTGCTGCTCGCTAATTATTCCGGCCCTGGCCTTCTTGTTTGCGCCTCGAATTATTCCAACTCTGTTGCCCTTAATTCTTGCGCTATGCAAATCCCCGCTATTCGAATCCGCATAAAAGTTATCATAAATATCACTTGGACTTGAAGAAGGAGGATTCGTGTAATCGTAAGCTGGAATTGCTTTAGAGCTGAAGAATGGAGAACACCAGACATAATGTACATCGTTGTAATATTCTTTGGAAATCATGAATGCCAGCCACGTATTCGTTGAATATAGTAACAAATGTTTCATGAGGTATTTTTGCCACAATCAACTTATCGTTCGAGTTCTGGATAATATATTTATGCGCATTTTACAACCCTGCTTTCCACAGCGACAACTCAATTATTATTTGTCGGTTGCGCTGACGGAGGGCGCAGGGAGATGACGACGGATTTGGAGGCGGGGGTGTTGCTTTTTTCGGCGACGCTGCGGATGGGGACGAGGACGTTCGTTTCGGGGAAGTAGGTGGCGGCGGAGCGGCGCGGGATGCTGTAGGGCACGATGATGAAGCGGCGCGCGATGCGTTCTTCGCCCTCGAAGTGGCTGATTAAATCCACGACTGCGCCCTCGGCGAGTCCGGCCTCGCGTATGTCTTCGGGGTTGAGCAGGACGACGCGGCGCTCGTTGCGTATGCCGCGATAACGATCATCGAGGCCGTAGATGGTCGTGTTGAATTGATCGTGGCTGCGTATGGTCATCATCAAAAACTGTCCGGGCGCGAGCGCGTGTTGCGGCAACGCGTGGACAGTGAACTGCGCTTTGCCCGAAGCGGTTTTCCATTCGCGTTCGCGCGCGAGGTTCGGCAGGTAGAAGCCTCCGGGCTGGCGCACGCGCTCGTTGTAGTTTTCAAAGCCGATGACGACGCGCGCGATGCGTTCGCGTATGAGATCGTAATTGGCGGCGAGTTCGAGCCAGTTCACACGGCTTCGCGCGCCGAGAGTCGCCTCTGCGAGCCGCGCGACGATCATCGTTTCGCTCAGGAGTTCTGCGGAGGCGGGCGGCAGGTTGCCGCGTGAAGATTGCACGACGCCCATGGAGTTTTCCGCGCTGACGAACTGCTCGCCCGTCGCCTGCCTGTCGATCTCCGTGCGACCGAGACACGGCAGGATCAAAGCCTGCTCGCCCGTGATGAGGTGCGCGCGGTTGAGTTTCGTGGAGACTTGCACGGTCAGGCGCAGGCGTCGCAGAGATTCGGCGGTGTATTCGGTGTCGGGCGTGGCCGAGAGAAAGTTGCCGCCCATCGCGAAGAAGACTTTCGCGCGGCGCGCGTGCATCGCCTTGATCGCTTCGACCGTGTCGAAGCCGTGCTCGCGCGGCGGCTCGAAACGGAACTCGCGCGCGAGCGCGTCGAGGAAGGCGGGCGTGGGACGTTCCCAGATGCCCATCGTGCGGTCGCCCTGCACGTTCGAGTGGCCGCGCACGGGACACGCGCCCGCGCCCGGCTTTCCTATCTGCCCGCGCAAGAGCAACAAATTCACGATCTCCTGAATGTTCGCCACCGCGTTGCGGTGCTGCGTGAGTCCCATCGCCCAACAGAAGATCGTGCGGTTCGATTCGATGAAGATGCGCGCGGCATCGCGTATCCCCTCGCGCGTGATGCCGCTCCCTTCCGTGATCTCGTCCCAACTGGCTGCGCCGAGCGACGCGGCGTACTCCGCAAAACCTGTGGTGTGCTCCGCGATGAATTCGTGATCGAGCACCTCGCCCGCGCGGCGCGCTTCCTCTTCCAACAACTCTTTCGCGATGCCTTGCAGGAGCGCCACGTCGCCGTTGATGCGGACTTGGAGAAACAGGTCCGCCAACTGTGTCCCTTTGCCGACGAGCGTGTCGAAGACTTCCTGCGGGTGTTTGAAGCGCGACATACCGGCTTCGGGCAACGGGTTGATGTGTACGATGCGACAGCCGCGACGCTTGGCGGCCTGTAGCGTCGAGAGCATGCGCGGGTGGTTCGTGCCCGGGTTCTGGCCGATGACGAAGATGGCTTCGGCGTGAGCGAAGTCTTCGAGCGTGACCGTGCCTTTGCCGACGCCGATGGTTTCGGTCAACGCCGAACCGCTCGATTCGTGACACATGTTCGAGCAGTCGGGCAAGTTGTTCGTGCCGAAC
>DATHBB010000265.1:0-6009 GCA_035296385.1 Pyrinomonadaceae bacterium
CAAACCTCCCCCACAGCGGGTTCTGATAGGTGGGTAGCTGACACGCCGCAAGGTCGTCCCGCACGGACAGCCTCGCGCTAGCTGCCTGAGCAAATGATCGCAGGCAGCCGACGCCCATGATACTCCCATTAAGAATTCAACGATACTGCTGCTGCTCTTTTCGGTCGCCCGGACGCGTAAGAACTACTGCCGAGTCTTAACTTTTAATTTCGCGCGAGACAATCAAAACCGGCGCGTTTAACATTTCGGCTGTACGTGTTCAACGATGCTTTGCTATAATTTACGCGTCGTGCAGGAGAGCAGGTCGGGCGGTCGCCGCTGTTGCTTGAAAAAGTGACGGGGGAGGAAAGTCCGAACACTACAGGGCAGCGAGCCAGCTAACGGCTGGGCGCGCGGGTCGGCAGGGTGGCTTTAAGTAGCCGCCAGGTTGACCGGCGCGACGACAAGTGCAACAGAAAACAGACCAGCCGACGCGCGTTTTGCTCCTACGGGAGCGGCGCGCGGGTGATGGGTGAAACGGTGCGGCCTCCGGGCTTAATGTAAGAGCGCACCAGCGCGCGTGGCGACACGCGCGGCTAGGCAAACTCCTCGCAGTGCAAGACCAAATAGGGAGGCGTCAAACAGGGCTGCCCGCCCGAAGCCGCGCATCTTCTTCAGGAAGTATGCGCGCTACGACCTCCGGGTAGGTCGCTCGATCCAACCGGCGACGGTTGGGCTAGATGAATGGTCGCCGCTCCCGCCGCCCGCGAGGGTCGGGAGTACAGAATTCGGCTTACAGACCTGCTCTCAAACTGCATGGCCGCACCCGTCAGACTCACACGAGGGAGCGGTCTTCCGCGTAGACAGTTTTAGCGAACCCGGACTTCACAATCAGGAGCGTCGAACGATCATGGTGAACCGCAAAGGTGTCTTCATTGGAGCGTATGTCCCGAACGACCTGAAAGAAACTCTGCGCCGCCGCGCTGCCGCAGAGCACCGCACGCTCTCGCAAGAGATCACGCGCATCCTGACCGAAGCCGTGCACGGCAAGACGCTCCCGCCCGGCGCGATTGACCGCCGCAACCCCGTCACCTCGCAGCCACGCCGCCGCGACTCGGACCCGCCCGAACGCCGCCGCCGCGACGACGTGCCCTACAAAGAAGCGACGGGCGACGGCGGCGTTAGCAGCGCCGCCGACACGGGCGACTAAACCGAACTCTCTTTTACGCATCGCCGACGCACTATCCGAGCGCCGCGCCTCAACGGCGGAAGCGCGTCGCCTTTCACACTGCGTTCTGATAAACTCGCGCCCTGATTCCAGTTTTCCTTATACACGCTTCGCCACAGTGAACACGCAAAAGATTCTTTACGCCGTCGCCGGACTCTTCGCGGGCTGCCTCATCGGATTTTTCTTCACCAGCCGTTGGGACAGTCAGGAACTGGAGAAGTTGCGCGGGGAAGTGGCGCGCGCTCGCATTAACGCGAACAGGCAATCGCCGGGCGAGACTCCGAACGCCAATGCGGGCGGCGGTGACGCCGCGACACCGGCCATGCCCTCCGAAGACGAGATGCGCGAACTCATCTCGAAGGCCGACGCCAATTCAAACGACACCGATTATCAACGCAAAGTGGGGCAGGGGATTTACATGTACGCGCTCAGCACGGGCAAACCCGCGCTGTTGCCCGAAGCCGTGCGGCTCTTGAGACGCGCGCACGAAGCCGACCCGAAGAATTACGAAACGACGGTGCTCGTCGGCAACTCGCTCTTCGCGCTCGCGCAGGTCGGCGACGCGGCGAAGTTCGCGGACGCGCGCGTCTATTACAACAAGGCGCTCGCGGCGAAGCCGGAAGACACGAACGTCCACACGCTGCTCGGCATGACCTACTACTACGGCCAGCCCTCCGACCCCGAACGCGCCATCAAGGAATATCGCAGGTCGCTCGCCTCCGAGCCGCGACATGAGATGGCTCTGCAAAGTCTGGCGTCGGCTTTGATCGCGACCGGAGCAATCGAAGAGGCGCAAAAGCGCATCGAAGAACTGCAAGCGGTGAACGACGCGAACGTCGCGCTCTCAAACTTGCGCGCGCAACTGGCGCAGGCCAAAAACGCCGCGAAGGAGAAGGATTGAAGTACCTGATAGTCGCCGCCATACTCGGCGCGCTCTTATTTCTCTTGTACCTGCGGCTGCGCCCCTACATCAACGCCGCGCGCCGCGTGCTCGGCGTCTTCCGCCAGGCGCGCGCGATGAGCGCCGGACAGGCGACGCCGGACGCAGTGCGGCGCAAGAGAACCGATGCCGAAGAACGTCTCGTGCGTTGCGCCTCCTGCGGCACATGGATTCCCGCCTCACGCGCGCTGACACTGCGCTCCACCTCCTCCGCCTTCTGCTCGCACGCCTGCATGGAACGCTCCGCCGGAGCGGAAACCACAGCGCGAGCGGCGGGCAATCAACGCTAAAAGCAAGATTCACCACAGAGACGAAGAGAGAGAAGAAACGCGGAAGTAGGAACGCGGAACGATGAACTGAAAGCAAGTGCTTTTCATTCATCGTTCCGCCTTCCTACTTCCGCGTTTTCCTCTGCGTCTCTGCGGTGAAGGTTTTTATTCTTACCCGACTCGCATCGGGTCAAGCCGCAGAACGTTCAACTTCTTCCGGCAGCACGTTGCCCGCGTCGTGGATGGCCTTGTCGGTGTCTGTGAGCGAGAGGATGATGAGGCCGACAACGAAGAAGACGATGAGCGAAAGGATCGCTTGCCGGTACGAGTTCGTCGCGCTGACGACGATGCCGAAGACGAGCGGCCCCAGCCAGGACGTGCCGCGCTCCGAGATTTCGTAGAGACCGAAGAACGAAGCCTCGCTGCCCTTCGGAATCATGCGCGAGAAGAGCGACCGCGAAAGCGCCTGCGAGCCGCCGAGCACAATCGCGATCATCGAAGCCATCGCCCACGCCTGTGCCTTCGTCTGCAACAGCGCATAGGCGTAAATCACGATG
Source organism: Pyrinomonadaceae bacterium (assembly GCA_035296385.1). Taxonomy (GTDB): domain Bacteria; phylum Acidobacteriota; class Blastocatellia; order Pyrinomonadales; family Pyrinomonadaceae; genus JAIVJZ01. The sequence continues at coordinate 2,974 of DATHBB010000265.1, forward strand.
CACGCCCAGATGGCGAGCGACAACATGATCGCACGCTTCGTGCCGAGCCAATTCGCGATGCGCTCGAACAGCAACGCGCCGAAGAACGCGAGGAACTGCACCAGCAGGAAAATGCTGAGCAGAAACGACTCGCTCGCCTCCTCGCCGCGCGAGACGAACAACTCCTGCGCAAGGAAAATTCCGGCCATGCTGATCACGGTCTGGATGCCGTCGTTGAAGAAGAGATAGCCGACGAGGTAACGCATCGTCTGCTTGAGTTTGAGTAGCTGGCGAAAGGTTGCTCCGAGTTGGCTGAAGCCGACGGTGAAATAAGTTTTGCCCGGCGGCAGCGAACGCTCCGCCGCCCTCGTCTTCAAACGCGCGAACGAGAACAGGGCGAAGCCGCCCCACCAGACGCCCGCTGAGAGCAGCGAAAGGCGCACGGCCATCCCCGTCGAGATGCCGAGCGCGGGCGCGGCATAGACGAGCAGCAGGTTCAACGCGAGCAGCAGCCCGCCGCCGAGATAGCCGAGCGCGTACCCGCGACTCGAAACTTTATCGCGCTCGTCTTCGGTCGTGATCTCCGGCAAGAAGGCGTTGTAGAAGACGAGCGCCGCGCCGAAACTCAAGTTGGCGACGATGAACAGGATGCCGCCCGCGACGTAGAGGCTACCCGTCACGACGAACATCAGGCAGGTGGCGGCCACGCCGAGATAACAGAAGATGGCGAGCAGGCGCTTCTTCAAGTTTGAATAGTCTGCAATCGCGCCGAGTATGGGGAGCAGAAAGACTTGCAGGAAGACCGAGACGGAGATGCAGAAGGGGAAGAACGATTTGGCCGTGACCGCGCCGAGCGCGCCGAAACTGAAGAGCGTGCCGTTGTCGCCGAGTTCGACCTGCGCGAGCCGCGTCACATACTGGCCGAGCATGACGCCCGCGACCGTGCTTGAGAAAGCGGAGTTCGCCCAGTCGTACATCATCCAGCCGAACACTTCGCGGCGATCATTTTTCGACTCTCGTTGCGCGTCATTCGGGCGCACAACAGCGGCGGCGGGAGATTCTCGCTCTCGTTGGCTCATGCGTGAGTGGCCTCTTTCGCTGTCAGGGTTTCGATAATGGCGGGCGTGATGTCTGCGAGCGTGCGCACGCGTCGTTGCACTGCGGCGCGGCACGCGCCCCACGCGAGCGTCGGCACGAGGTTGCGCGTGTGGTTGCGTATGCTCAAATCTTCGACGTTGCCGTGATCGCTCGTCAGAATAACGGTCGTCTCTGATAAATCCACGCGCTCGAGAACGGCGCGCACGAAGCGTGCGAGGTTTGAGATGACGACGAGCGCCGCCTCCATGTCCTGCGCGTGGCCGACCCTGTCTGTGATGAAGTATTCGTAGAGCGTGAAGCGATGCGCGCCGACGAGCGCGGCCAGGGCTTCCGCCGCTTGCACGGGCGTGCGTTCGTCTATCGGGAAGCCCGCTTCGATGACGAGGCGGTTCGTAAAATCCTGATAGACCGCTTCGCCGCGTTGCAGATCTTCCAACTGACGAAAGCGCATGTTTGCTGCTTCGACGGCGACGGTCGTGGCCGACACCCAGCGCGGGCGCGTCTGGAAGAAACGCGGCGTGTAGGCGTTGGCGAAAGTGTTCGGCTCGATGCGTGCGCGTTGGAGTTGTAAGAAGATGGAATGCTCGCCGATGATCTTGCGCATGGCCTCGTTGGGGAAGCCTTGCTTGTGATAACCGAGCAGGGCGGGCGCGTTGATGCCCGTCAGGATCGTCGTCTGGCCTGACGCGCTCTGCGGTCGCCCTTCGACGCCGAGGCAGGCATCCGTGCGCGCGAGCAGCCCGTCGTGCGGGAGCGTGGGTTCTCCGTCGGCGAAGACGGCGAGCGGCGCGGCTTCGTCGCCGAGCAGGTGGAGCGGGTTGTGCTCCCCGCGCGTGCCGATGCCGAGGCCGTCAACAAAGATCAGTAGCGTTCGTCGCATCGCGGGAGATATTAACACGGCTCTAAATTCTCAAACGCGACGAAACTTTGCTACCTTGAAACTCGAACGCCTGTCAGCCCGTTTCACATGATGAACGCTTGCCCGCCGAATATTTGAAAGGAGTGCGAAGCATGAACCCGCCCGTCATATGGTTTGAACGTGTGTTCAAACTCGATCTGCCGCTTGAGATGTACCCGAACGTCGTGGAGCGCGTGAGGGGCACGCCCGCGCGCCTCGAAGACCGCCTCGCGCAGTTGCCGCGAGAGATATTGACGCGGCGCGACGGCGCGAAATGGTCCATGCAGGAACAGGCCGGACACCTCCTTGATCTGGGAACGCTCGACATCGGGCGTCTGGACGACTACGAGGCGGGACTCGAAAACTTGCGCCCCGCCGACCTCGGAAACCGCAAGACGCACGAGGCCGACCACAACGCCGACTCTATCGAACGCATACTCGCCACGTTTCGCGCTGAGCGCGGCGAGTTCGTCCGTCGTCTGGACGCCTACGACGCCGACTTCCCCGCGCGCACCGCGCTACACCCGCGTCTAAACATACCGATGCGCCTCATAGACCTCATCTACTTCATCGCCGAGCACGACGACCATCACCTCGCGCGCATCACCGATTTAATGAGAGTGACGAGTGACAAGTGACGAGTGACAAGTTAAAACAAAAGACTTGTCTTTGACTTGTCACTCGTCACTTGCCACTCGTCACTGTTTTCACAGCCCTTCGATTCGCTTGGCGACGGGGTCGAGCGGCGGGAGGCGATTTTCGGGCGTGGCGAGGTAGAAGTAGGCGCAACTCGACCAGTCGTCGTCGCGCTCGAATTTTCCGTCCTTCGACGTGTCCATCTCGACGCGACCGGGACCGGCGCGATAGAGGCGACGCTTGTTCTCGACTATCGCGGGGCGGCTGTGCGGGGCGAGATAGCCGATCTGCTGTATGGTGACGCGTATGTCTTTGTGGAAATAGACGGGGTCGGGGATGTGGTAGCGGTAGAAACACCAGCGCAGATTTTTCTCGTCGGCGACGGGGCTGCCCTGAAAGTCGTGCGCGAACTGGCCTTGCCCCCA
>DATHBB010000266.1:0-3235 GCA_035296385.1 Pyrinomonadaceae bacterium
TGTTCGACGATCTTGTGTGTGAGTTGGCCGGGGACGGGATCGTAGTGGGAGAACTCCATGTGGTAGGAGCCTCGCGCGGCGGTGATGGAGTTGAGTTTGGATTGGTAGTCGAGCATCTCGGCCATCGGCACTTGCGCCTTGATGACCTGATTCTTGCCGCGCATCTCCATGCCCTGCACGCGCCCGCGACGCGAGTTGAGGTCGCCCATGATGTCGCCGCTCGCCTCGACCGGCGCGACGACCTCCACGTCCATGATCGGTTCGAGCAGAGAGGGCTTCACTTTATCAATCGCCGCGCGGAACGCCTTGCGACCCGCCGCGCGGAAACTGTGCTCGTCCGAATCGACGTTGTGGTAAGAGCCGTCAACAAGCGTGACTCTGAAATCCACGAGCGGGTAGCCCGCAATCGCTCCGCCCGATGCCGCCTCGATGATGCCTTTCTCGATGGCGGGGCGGAACTGCTGCGGCACGCTCCCGCCGAAAATCTTGTCCACGAACTCGAAGCCGCCGCCGCGCTCCAGAGGCTCGAAGACGACTTTGCAGTCGCCGAACTGGCCGCGCCCGCCCGTCTGCTTCTTGTGCCTGCCCTGCACTTCGGCGCGCGCCGTGATCGTCTCCTTGTAAGGAACTTTCGGCGGGTGCAGCGCCACCTCTACGTGATAACGATCCTTCAACTTCTGCACGACCGTCTCGACGTGCAGTTGACCCGAACCGGAGAGGATGAACTCTTTGGTCTGCGCGTCGCGCGTGAAGTGGAGCGAGGGGTCTTCTTCCAGAATCTTGTGCAGCGCGACGCTGATCTTCTCTTCGTCCTGCCGCGACTTCGGCTCGATGGCGAAGGCGATGGCGGCCTCGGGGTATTGAAGCGCGTCGTAGACGATGGGCGCGGCGCGGTCTGCGAGCGTGTCGCCCGTCTGCGTCTCCTTGAGTTTGACGCAGGCGATGATGTCGCCCGCGCCCGCCTCGTCAACCTTGTCGAGTTGCTTGCCCTGCATCGAGTGGAGCGCGCCGAGGCGTTCGCTGATGCCGCGCGTGGTGTTCTGCACGTTGGCGTCGTGTTTGATGTGGCCGCTGATGACTTTCATCACCGTGATGCGACCGGCGAAGGGGTCTGCGATGGTCCGGAAGACGTAAGCGGAAAAGGGTTCGCTCTCGTTGTACTTGCGCGTGAGTTGCTCGCCGCCGTCAGCGTCGGTCGTCGCGCGCCCGTGCTCGGCCTCGTGCGTGTCGGGCGCGGGCGCATAGTCAACGATGCCTTCGAGCAGCGTTTGCAGGCCGACGAGCGTGAGGCTCGAACAGGCGAAGACGGGACACAACTTGCTCGCGGCGATGGCCTTCGAGATGTTCGGGATGATGTCGGCCTCGTCGAGCGTGCCCTGCTCGAAATACTTCTCCATCAAAGCGTCGTCCGATTCGGCGATGACTTCGATGAGGCGTTCGCGCTCGCGGTCCACCACGTCGCGCCCCGCTTCCGGCAACTCGCGTTCTTTAGCCTTGCCGTTTTCGTCGAACTCGTAAGCCTTCATGTGGACGATGTCAACGACGCCTTTGAAGCCCGCCTCCTTGCCGATGGGGAGCGTAAAGGGGACGATGGCGCGGCTGAAGGTGGAGCGCGCGCTGTCTAAGGCCGCGCCGAAGTCCGCGCGCTCCTTGTCTAGTTTGTTGATGACCATGATGCGCGGCACGAGAAACTCGTTGGCGTAGCCCCACGTCTTCTCCGTCTGCACTTCCACGCCGTTGACGCCGTCAACGACGACGAGCGCGCAATCGGCGACGCGCAAGGCCGGTCGCGCGTGCGCGACGAAGGCGGCGTAGCCGGGCGTGTCTATGAAGTTGATCTTGTGTTCGCGGAATTCGAGGTGCGCGAGCGCGGTGTTCAAAGTGATCTGGCGCGCGATGGAATCTTCCTCATAGTCGGTGACGGTCGTGCCTTCCGAGACTTTGCCCCATCGCGGCGTTGCGCCCGTCACGTAGAGCAGGGAACTGATGAGTTGCGTCTTGCCGGCGTCGCCGTGACCGATGACAGCGAGGTTGCGAATCTGGTTGGTCGGATAAATTTTCATAGACAGAGAGAAAAACATCCTTTCAGAGGGATTAAATTGCGCCGAGAAAAAGCGTTCCGCTCGCGGCTGACGTGCTTGCTTGAAAGAGTTGCGGAATCGCGCTCCGGGTGTAGGGCAAATTTATCCGAGCAGGGGGGGGAAAGCAAGCGGGCGCGGGGAGGCGCGCGGGTGCGTCCGGAGAGCGAACCGGGACGCAGGCGGGGAGCGCCGTGCGGCGCAAAGTTTTCACTTCCCAAAGCGGCGTTTATTTGTCATCCTCTCGCTGCGCATTGGCGCGCCGCGCGCCGGGCGATGCCGCTCCGCAGCAACCTGAATTAAGTGTTAATCCGAAATTAACAACCTTCCGCGCCTCTTCTACGTATAACAGAGTAGAAAATGAAAAAGAGAAAAGACATCTGGCCGGAAATCGTGGACATCAACAAAGGAGCTTCAATGACGAGCAGCAAATACCTGATCGCGGGGATTGCGCTACTGATTGTGATCGTTTTGGTCGGGACCATGACGGCTTACGCCAACATCGACTACGCGCAGGAGGGGACGGTCAAGGTCGTCACCTATTTCGGGCGCATCGAGCGCGTCCATACGCCTTCGGACGGTTGGTTTACGACGCTCGCGCCGGGTAGGGAGAGCCACGAGGTCACCATCCGCTCATTTACGGAGAGCGCGCCCGTGAGGGTGACGAGCAAGGACAACGCGGCGTTGAACGTCAACATCGACGTGACGGCTTACAGTGACCCGGCGAAGGTCGCGGAGTATTTCCGCAAGTACGGCTCGTCGGTGGAGGAGCGGCACAAGCGGCGCGGCGAGATTCTCAAAGGCTTGTTGCAGACCGAGGCGCGCAACGCCTTCTCCGAGTTCAACGCCTACGAGATTTACGCGAATCAGGAGGGGATTCAAAAACGCATCATCGACGCGCTGACGCCGCAACTTGCCAGCCAACTCCAACTCGTCGTGGAGAGCGTGCAGATCGGAAACCCCGATTTCTTAGACGACCGGATCGAAGCCGCCGCCTCCGAAGTGGTCGCCAACGAAAAGCAGAAGCAGGCCGAAGAAGCCAAACTCGAAGCCGCCAAAATCTCCGCGCAGACGAAACAGATCGAAGCGGCCACTTTCGCCAACCCCGCGCTGCTTGAGATCAAGAAACTCGAACTGCAACTTGAGATCGAACGCGC
>DATHBB010000267.1:0-12839 GCA_035296385.1 Pyrinomonadaceae bacterium
CGCGACCATCACGCCTTCGGCCTGTCGTTTGACGATGACGAGCGTGATGTCGTCTCCCGCCGGCGTACCCTGCGCAAACTTGGTGAGGTCGGCTTCGATCTTGTCGCGTATGCCCGCGGCGGTGGATTCGAGGTAGCGCGCGACCGTGTTGTAGAGACGCACGGGGCCGTACTCTTCGCCCGCCGCGTTCTGCGTCTCGGAGACGCCGTCGGAATAGATGACGAGCGCGTCGCCCGGATGGAGTTGTGTGCGGCCTTCGCGATAGACGGCGTCGGCGACGATGCCGAGCGGGATGCCGCCCGCCGCGAGTTGTTCCATAGAGCCTCCGGCGTGCGCGATGAGCGGCGGGTTATGCCCCGCGTTCAAGAACGAGAGCAACCCCGTCGCCGGATCGAGTTCGGCGCAGAAGAGCGTGATGAAACGGTTCATAGGGATCGTCTCGGCGAGGTAGCGGTTGACGGCGGAGATGGTGTCGCCGAGCGCCTTATGCGCCGGAATCTGCGCGTGCATCGCCGCATGCAGGCTCGACATGAGGAGCGCGGCAGACGTGCCTTTGCCCGACACGTCGCCGAGCGCGATGACCATGCGCCCGTCCGGTCGTTCGATGAAATCGTAGTAGTCGCCGCCGATCTCGTAGCAGGGGAAACTGATGCCCTGCATCTCGTAGCCCGTGACGTTCGGCGCGTTGCTCGGCTGGAAGCGTTGTTGAATCTCGCGCGCGAGGTTCAATTCCTGCTCGAAGCGTTCGCGCTCCAAATCCTCTTCCATCAGGCGCGCGTTTTCGACGCGAATGGCGGCGACCGAGGCGAGCGTCGTCAAGACCGTCAAATGGTCTTGCGAGAACTTGGCTTCGGCGAGCGGCGAGTCGGCGTAGATCATGCCGAAGATGCGTTCGCCGACGCCTAAGGGCACGGCGAGGACGGAGCGTATGCCCTGAATCGTCATCGTCGAAGACATGAAACGCGGATCGTGCTGCGCGTCGGAGGTGAGCACGGAGCGGCCTTGCCCGACCACCTCTTCGATGATCGAGCGGCTGACGCGCACCTCGCCCGTCTCCTCCTTGCTGTTGCGAAGTTGCGCGACGCGAATCTTGAGTTCCTTTTCGGCGTCGCGCAGCATGATCAGGCAACGCTCGGCGGGCACGGCCTCGAAGACGAGCGCGACGACCTGGCGCAGCGTCTCGTCGAGCGTGGCGGGCGCGAGCAGCGTGACAGAGACCTTGCTGATGAGCGCGAGCAGATCGCTCTGCTGGACGGAGTTCGCGTTCATGCGCGCCGAAGAGATGATCGTCCCGCCGCCGCTGGCAACAGCGGGGCGCGGCTGCTCGGCGGAGCCCTGCGTGCGCGCGTCTTCGATGGCTTCGAGCAGGCCGGAGGTGGAGCGTTGCTCGGAGTTGAGCGCGATGGTCGCTTCGGGGAGCGAGGCGGACGCGTCGGCGATCATGGTCGCGCTCGATCCGGCGTCCTTGTCTTTGAAGACGATCTCGGTTTCGCCGATCTGGATGCGCCCGCCGGGCGCGAGCATGAGCGCGGCTTCGACGCGTTCGCCGTTGTAGAGTGTGCCGTTGGCCGAACCCAAATCCTGCAAGACGTAAGAGTCGCCCTCGCGCCGCACCTCGGCGTGGACGCGGGAGGCGAACGGGTCGGGGATGCACACGTCGTTGCGCGCCGAACGGCCAATCGTGATGCGGAGGCGTCCGAGCGGAAACGTGTCGGAAGCGCGGTCTGGATAATTAACTATTAGATCAGGCATATTTTTAAGTGACGAGTGACGAGTGACATGTGACAAGTTAAAACAAGAGCCGCAAGTTAGAACAAGTATTTTAACTCGTCACTCGTCACTCGTCACTCGTCACTGTTTTACTGGCTTCTTCTTCGGTCGAGTTCCCTGCCGAGTTGTTCTTCGTAGGCGACGGACTGCGCGCGGTACTTACCTTTGCGCGCGCGCCCGAAATGTACGATGGCGGCGACGAGTTCGGCGCGTTTCAAGGCGCGCGGGTCGCGCCCCTCGGCGATGCTCAGGCCGAGATAATAACTGGCGTCCGAGTTGCCGCGCTCCGCCGCCGCGCGAAACTCCGCCACCGCCGCCGCGCGGTTCGTCGTCCACAGCCCGACGCCGCGCTGGTACTGCTCGGAAGGCGAGCCGGACGAGGCTCGCGTCGGCGCGTTTGCGTTGGTTGAAGACGATGCGGATTCGACGCGCGCGGGCGTCGGCTGGGGCGCGGGGGGTGTGGAGGCTTCGGGCGTCGTGCGGTTCGCGTCCTCGGTGCGTGCGGCGTCGCCGCGCGCCGTCTCAAGCGCCTGCTCTCGCGCCTCTTCAACATCTACGCTTGTCGGCGATGGCGTCGGTTGTCCCAGTTGACGCTTGCTCGCGGCGGCGACTTCCGCGTCCGCAGAAGTTGCGAGGCGACGATAGATCACGCGCGCTTCCGCGCTCCGACCCGCCATGCGCAGCGCGTCCGCGTAGGCCAACTGCACCGTGTCGCGCGCGAGCGCGGAGCGCGACGCTTCGCCCAACCCCCTGTAAGATTCGAGCGCGTCTTCGTAAAGCCCTTCGGCCTGCTGCGCCGAGGCGAGACTGCGCCAGGACTCCGCATCCTCCGGCGCGAGGCGCACGACGACGCGCAACTCTTCGACCGCCGCGCGCCGCTCGCCGCTCGCGAGCAACAAGCGCGCGAGTCGCCGGTGCGGCTCGGCGTTGTCCGGGTCGAGCACGGCGGCTTCGCGCAGTCGTGCCTGCGCCTCCTGCGAGTTGCCCGCGGCGATAAGCGCGTCGGCCTCCGCGAGTTTGGCCTCCGCCAGTTGCTTCGGATCGTTTACGACGGGCGCAGGCGTCTCGCCGCTCGCAATCGCGGGCTGCGCCTGCTCTGTGCCGCGCCACGCGCGCGAGCCGAACCAGAGGGCCACGACCACGCAGCCGATGGCGACGATTGACAGAACTGCCAGCCCCGCCCCCAGCCACACGCGCAGGGCGCGCGACTCGGTCGGACTCGACGGAGCGGGCGACGCGTGCGGCGCGCTTGCCGGCGGCGCGCCCGCCTGCGCGTGCGCGGTTTGGAGAGAGCCGGTCGGCGAGAGCGTCACCTGTTGCGGCGCGGAGTTGAATTGCGGTTTGCCGTTCGCGCGCGCGGCGGCGGAAGCGGCAGCAGCGGCGGCGTCTGCCGGTAAGTCGCGCGACGTGAGCGGCCTGACGGGGATCGTGATCTGCGTCTGCTCGGGGTCGAAGTCGTCGGGCGAAAAACTTTGCGGCGAGGACGATGATGCGCCGCCGTTGCCGGAGCGCAACAGGTCGTTCATCTCGTCGCGCGAAACTTCGGAGGTGTGCGTGGCGGGCGGCTGCTGTTGCGGCCTCGCGGGGGGCGCGATGATTTCGTCCGTGATGTTCTGGCCGGAGAGCGGGACGGTGGCGGCGACGGGCGAGATATTGTCGTCCGCGCTCATCTCGCCGATGCGCTTGAGGGTCGTGCCGCAGTGGCGGCAATAGCGCGCGTCGGGCGGGGCGAGAATGTCGCAACTGGGGCAAGTCTTCGTCATCCGTCTCCTCTAGAACGTAGGGGGTTGAATTTTAACGCATGCGAGGACGCGACGCCGCCGCTGCGCCGCCGCCGCGTTCGCGCACGACGACTGTTCCGGCGATGCGGTCGTGCAGCGCGCGGCCTTCCGAGTCGAAGGCGGCGAGGAGAAAGCCGAGGCCGAGCGTGAGGAGAGAAACCAGATAGCCCACGGTGTGGCGCAGGGTGGCGTGGCCGAAGCCGAGCCGCTCGCCGCTCTGGCGCTCGATGCGCAAACCCGTCGCCCACTTGCCGACCGTCGCGCCCGTGAAGACGGGCAGCACCAGAAAGTTCAACAGAATCACGCCGAGACTCACGAGATAACCGAAGCCGAGCGTCGCCTCGCCCGTCATGCGCGCGCTGCCGCCGAGCGTGCGCGCCAGAAGCGTCGCAAACGCGATGATGGCGACGGCCAGCGTGTAGTCAACGAGCAGCGCGCCGCACCTCAGCGAGAAAGGCGCGCGCACCCTGCGCCGCCGCGCTTCGACGACCACGCTCCCGCGCTCCTGCAAACGCCCTTTGCGCCCCCCCAGCCTCGCTTCCATCTGTGTCATGGTAAAACGTCCGTTGTCCGCGGTCAGTTGTCAGTTGTTCTTTGTCTGTCGTCAGTTGATCGACTCCGTCTTCAGCGACTCGCCTGGAAAGCCGCATGCAACGGACAACTGACGACGGACAACTGACTATCCGATCAAAAAGTGAAGCGTGGTTTCGCCGAGGCGCAGTTTGTCGCCGCTCTCTAAGGCGCGCGGCTGGTGCGGCGCGAGTCGCAGACTGTCGTTCAAGACCGTGCCGTTGACGGAGCCGAGGTCTTCGACCAGGTACACGTCGCCTTTGCGGAAGATGCGCGCGTGGCGGCGCGAGATTTTCGTCTGCGGGTCGAACTTCGACAGGTCAACCTCCGGGAAAATTTGCGAATGCGGGTCGCTCCTGCCGATGTGGCTCGACTCCTTGTGCAACTGAAACGACGAATCAAGCTCGGTTGTTCCCATCACGACGAGCTTGGCCGTCGCGCGCGCCGTACGCAAGGCCGCGCTCGCGACGGCCAAAGGCTGTCGCTGGCCGCAGTGCGCGCAGTACACGTCGTCGTAGGCGATGCGACCGCCGCAGAAGCCGCAATAGACCATCTCGACCTGCATCGTCTTCATGCCGGTGCGGTCGTTGCCGTGCGCCGTGCCGTAAGTGACCGCTCCCGCGCGGAGTTTTTCGAGATGCGCCGAGAGCGTGTCGCGCAGTTCCGCCGCCGAGCGGAAACGATCTTCGGGCTTGTAGCCGACGGCGCGCATCAGGATCGCTTCCATCTCGTTTGAGAGCGAGGGCGCGAGTTGGCGCGGGCGCGGGTTCTTGTTGAAGTCGAAGATGAGGAGCGGGTTGTCCTGCGGGTCTGAGCCGGTCAGGAGGTGGAACATCGTCGCGCCCAGAGAGTAGATGTCGGAGCGCGGTTCGACCTTGCCGCTGAAGAGTTCGGGCGGAGCATACCCCATCGTGCCGACCGCCGTGACGCCCTTCTCCTGTATGGAGACCCAGCGCGCGATGCCGAAGTCTATGAGCATGACGCGACCCGAGTTTCCGTCGATCATCAGGTTGGCGGGTTTGAGATCGCGGTAAATGATCGGCGGGTTGCGCCGGTGCAGGTATTCGAGCACATCGGCGACCTGACAGCCCCAGTCGGTGACGGTCTTCTCGTCTATGCGTCCGCCGGGGGCGTTACGGAGGCGCGCGAGGAAGTCGCCGCCGGAGATGTACTTCATCACGAGGTAGAAGCGCGCCGCTTCGTCGTCGTAGAAGTAATCGTAGATGGTCGGGATCGAGGAGTGTTCGAGCGAGGCCAGCAGCATCGACTCGCGTTTGAAATCGTTGATGGCCTTCTCGTGCTGCGACTCGTCGATGTTCGACTGGATCATCTCCTTGACGGCGCGCGGCTGGTCGCCGAGGTTGCGGTCGCGCGCGAGATAGACCGCGCCCATGCCGCCGCCGCCGATGCGACGCACGATCTCGTAACGCGAATAGAGGATCGTGCCCGGGTCGAGTTGCTTGGCCTGCTGGCGCAAACGCCCCGTCGAGCCGCGCCGCGACGTGCCCGCCACGGCGTTCGTGCGGTTGCTGTCGCCCATGCCGCCGCCCGTCACATGCTTGCTCTCCGCCGACGCGTCCCCCGTCCCGCCTGCATCCTCGCGTGCCGGTGCCGCCGCCGCAGACTCCGCACCAACGCTACGACCGCCCGCCACCTCCGCGACATCTTTCGACTCCGTCGAAGCCGCTGCCGCCTGCACGTCAACCTTCGCCGGTTGTGCATCAGCCTCCGCCGCTCGCACGCTGCCGCCTTTGTCTTCTTCAGCCGCGCCCATCGCTTCGACGCTCGACGCTTCAACCGTCTCTTCCGACGGCGAAATTGACGACGCCGACTCTCTCGCACTCACACCCGCGCGTTCATCTTCGCGCGGCGCAGGTGCGACCGCCTTCTCTCGTTCGGCCTCGCGCTCTTGTGCGTTCGCGGCGGGCGCGGCTTCGAGGCCGGGCGCGAAGGCCGACGCCGCTTCGGAATTATTCACCCCCGCGACGGACGCAGCACCGCCCTGCGGCAAAGGCATCCCGCAGTCGCCGCAAAAACGATCCGTCGGCGTAACTTCCGCCCCGCATTTTGGACAGGAGGACATCACAGAGTAATTCGTCAGTAGTCAGTTGTCCGTTGTCAGTTGTTCAAGACAGTCTTTAGTAACTCGTGTGAGAGTCACATGCAACGGACAACTGACTACTGACAACGGACAATTTTTACTTCGTCACATTAAAACGCAAAAACGTCTTGCCGATGATGATCTCGTCGCCATCGTTCAAGGGTTGGCGGTCGCCGGGGAGCAGGCGCCTGCCGCGATTGATAAAAGTGCCGTTGGTCGAACCCAAATCTTCGATGTAATACTGACCGCCGCGTCGCGTGATGCGCGCGTGGCGGCGTGAGACTTTCGCTTCCGGATCGTCCGAGTCGAGGTCAACGTCGGGGAAGATGCCGCTGTCGGCATCCCAGCGCCCGATGTAAGCCTCGTCTTCGTGAACGGGAAATTCTTTGCCTGCCGAACGCCCGCGATTGATGACGAGCGCGGCGTGCGCGACGTGCGACGCGTTCGTGCCCCGCGCTGCCGTCGCCGTCGTCGCCGCAGGCGTCGCGCGCGCGGCGGCGGAAGTTCTCAGGGCGGACGCCGATTCGGAGACGATGACGGGCGACGACGCATCGCCGTCTTTGCTTCCGTCGTGTTTGGTCGGCGCGTCGGGCGAAACCACTTCCGGCGCGGAAGCCTCCGCGTCAACGACGCCGCCCGCTGTCGTCAAGGGCTTATTGAGCATTTGCAGGATGGGCGTGCGCGCGTCCGCCTTTGCCGCCGACCGCGCGCCGCTTCCGGTGGAGGCGGCGCGGCGTCCCGCTCCCGTGAGCGGCAGCCCGCATTCGTCGCAGTACTGCGCGCCGTCAACATTTTCCGTCTGGCATCGCTCGCAGGTGATCATCTTCGTCTCGCCGCCGCGCCCGTCGCAATCGATATACGAATGGATTGTAACGCGAAACGGAAAAGCTAGTAAATCGTTAAAGGCCGTAAATCGCGAAAGACCGTAAATCTTGAATCGAGAATTGTAAATAGAAGGAAAACGGCTCTTCACGATTAACGTTTAACGAATTAAAGCGTCTCTGTTAGAAGCGCCGGAAGTAGCGTGCGTTCTCAAGCTCTGATAAGATACGCCCGCTGCCGCAGTCGGTTCCGACCTGCAATTACTCGCAAACTACTCAAATCCGAGATTTTGAAACTGTTTTCGCATTTCGGACGTAAAAGGTTTGTCGTTGCGAGCGTTATAATCTGTGAAGCGATTCGCGCTCGCCCGAAAGGTTGTTTTTACCCCGACGGCCACCTGATCCCCTAGTTAAAGGAAGTGCAAGACGTATGGCTCTCAGCCGAAAGAAGAAAATTATCATCGCGGTCGCGTCGGTGGCGGTTATCGCCATCGTCGTCATCATCAGCGTCTTTGCCGGACGCAAAGACGAGCCGGAAGTGACGGTCGTGAAAGTGCAGGTACGCCCCGAACTGCGCTCGACCGTGACGGCTTCGGGCGAAGTGCGCCCGATCAGATTCATCAACCTGACGAGCGAAGTCAACGGTCGCATCGAAGAGATTTTTGTTAACCCCGGCGACGCCGTCACGAAAGGCCAACCGCTCGTTCGCCTCGACCCGACGCAGTTGCAGTCTTCGCAAGAGGCGCAGACGGCGGGCGTGCAGGTCGCCATCAGCGACGTGCAGAGCGCGCGCTCCTCCGTTACCGCCGCCGAGAACAACGTCTCGCAGGCGCAGCAAGCCCTGACGGTGGCCGAAGCCGGACTATCGCAGGCGCGGCAGGGCGTCGTCACCTCGCAGACGAGCGTTGACCGCGCGCAGGTTGATCTCAACTCCGCGCAGCGCGAACTCAAACGCCAGACCGAACTCGTCGAAGCGGGCGTCTCGTCGCGCTCCGACTACGACGCGGCACGCGACCGTCTGGAACAGGCGCAGGTCGCGCTCCGCACGGCGCAGGCTCAACTCCAGCAGCAGAAGATCGCGGTCGAAGAATCCAAAGCGCGCGTCAACCAGCAGAAGGTTTCCGTGCGCGACGCGCAGATCGGCGTGCAGCGCGCGCGCACGGGCGTCGCTTCGAGCGAGGCGCGCGTCAACCAGCAACAGGCCATCCTGCGCGGCCAGTCGAGCCAGCGCTCGAAGGCCACGCAACTCTCGCCCCTGACCGGCGTGATCGCCGACATCCCCGCGCGGCAAGGCCAGTTCGCGCTCGCCAATCTCACCTCCACCGCCCTCATGACCATCGCCGACATGTCCACGATCAACGTCGAAGTCAACGTTGACGAGACGGAGATCGGCAACGTCGAAGTCGGGCAGGTGGCGAAAGTCAAGATCGATGCGCTCGGCGAGAAAGAGGTCGAAGGCGTCGTCACGCAGAAGAACCCGCTCGCCGTCGGCAAGTCCGATGCGACGGGCGGCGGCCTCCAGAATCGTGTGAACGTGCAGGAGGCGAAAGAGTTCAAAGTCATCGTCGAACTCAAGAACATGCCCGACGAGGTGCGCAACGCACTGCGCCCCGGCATGACCGCCACCGCCAACATCACCACGAAGACGAAACAGAACGTGCTCGCCGTGCCCTTGCAGGCCGTCATAGAGAAAGCGCCGCCCACTCCTGCGCCCGCCGCCGGAGCGTCGCCCGCGCCGACCGCGCCGGGCGAGAAACCGAAAGAGATCAAGGGCGTCTACGTGCTCGAAGGCAACAAGGTGAAGTTCCTGCAAGTCGAGACGGGCATCACGGGCGAATCCGACATCGAGATCGTGAGCGGACTCAAAGAGGGTTTGGAAGTCATCACGGGGCCGAGCCGCGTGCTCCGCACTCTGAAAGAGGACACGAGCGTGAAGAAACAGACGCGCAAACCCGGCGAGGGCGAGGGCAAGGCGGGCGAGGGCAAGTAAGCCGGAGAGCAAGCAAGTTATGAGCAACGCAACTGTGGCTGAGAAGCCTCTCGAACAACGTATCGAACACGGCGACCTGCTCGCGCACGACGCCGTCCCCGCCGCGCTCATCGCGATGCGCGACATCTGGAGAACTTACCAGATGGGTTCGGAAGAATTGCACGCGCTGCGCGGCGTCTCCTTCGACGTGCAGCGCGGCGAGTACGTCGCCATCATCGGCCCTTCCGGGAGTGGCAAGTCCACGCTGATGAACCTCATCGGCTGCCTCGACACGCCCTCGCAGGGGCGCTACTGGATCAACTCCAAACTCGTCTCCGACATGGACGACGACGAACTCGCGCGCATACGCAACAAAGAGATCGGCTTCGTCTTCCAGACCTTCAACCTGCTCGCGCGCGCCACTGCCCTGCACAACGTCGAACTCCCGCTCATCTACGCCGGAATGAGTTCCGCCGACCGGCACGAGCAGGCGAAACAATCGCTGCTCGCCGTCGAACTCGGCGACCGCATGACGCACCGCCCCAACGAACTGTCGGGCGGCCAACGCCAGCGCGTCGCCATCGCGCGCGCGCTCGTCAACCACCCGTCGCTCCTGCTCGCCGACGAACCGACCGGCGCACTCGACTCGCACACGAGCGAAGAGATCATGAACCTCTTCGAGAAACTCCACGCCGAAGGCAACACCATCATCGTCGTCACGCACGAACCCGACATCGCCGCGCGCGCACACCGCGTCATCTCCATCCGCGACGGCAACATCGAAAAAGACGAGAAGATCAGATAGCCAAAAGGTAGCGCGCCTTCAAAGGTCAAAGCAAACTGCCCGCCGGTCGCACAAGACCGGCGGGCAGTTTCAGTTCTCGGCTGACCACATTTGCTATTGACCGACCACAAGGAACACGTCCCACGCCCACCGCCCGACCTGCGCGCCTCCGCCGCCGTCGTCCACCTTCGCGCGGTAGCGGAAGCGATTGCCGTGCTCGTCCGTGCGTTTCGACTGCTTGTAGTTGAGGTGCAATCTCCGAATCCTCAACGACGGCAACGTGTGTAGCTCGCCCGCCTCCGAGACGCCGTTGTGATTCGTGTCTTGCCAGAGACGCAGGCGTGTGTAGATGGCATCTCTGGTATCAATCATCTCGTCTTCATTGCCGCCGTTAACGGTGCGGTCATAGACTGAGAGCGCGAGAAAGCCGTTCCGCTCCTCGCCTGCGGGCGGGGCGGGCTGCGGCGTGAAGTTGCCGAACAGTTCCGTCCCGTCATCAATTGTGCCGTTGCCATTGCGGTCGAGTGAGAGCCAGGCGTCATCGGAGCCTTGCGCCGTCCATGAGAGTTGTTCCGGTGTGCCGTCGCCGTTGAGGTCGAAAGCGACTCCGCCCGCCGCATCCGTCAGGTCGAAGCCGTTGCCCGCGACATCTATCACGACGGGCGAACTACAGAAGCACCCGTACTCGCTCCAACTCCCGCCGATGGTGGCGCAATAGACGCGTTCATCAGGGTCGCAGGCGCAGCCGCCGCCGCCGGGTGCGAGCGAGGGAGAAACATCACCGGATGCGCTGCCGGTTTCAGACCCGCCTGCGGCGACGCCGAGGCCACACGGCGGGGTTGGCGTCGGGGTCGGGGTTGAACAGCTCGAATCGCTGGCTCGGACATAGTATTCTTGTTGTTCCTGACGGCAGTTGGGGATCATTCCATAACCACACGTAGTCGTGACTAACATTAGCGACTGCGTGCCGGGAAGGCCAGTTGTGTATCCCTCGTTGTATGATATTTCCTTTCCACACTGAGCACTTCCGCATAACTCATTCCTATCGGGATCAAACTGCTGACACTGACTTGCCTTCATCGGAGTTGTGGCCGGTCTCGCAGAGACTGCGTTAGACTTCCAGTGCAACAACAGAAAAGAGACATTAATAAACAGTGCTAGGGCGAGAAGTATGTTGATTCGCATGAGGATGTCACCTGTGAGGTTTTAGTAGCTGAGGGTTGGTGATTGCCTAATCGCGGATGACGACCCACTTTCTTGGACTGCTCGGGTCTGGATTACGTTTAAAAGTGGCACCTCCGGAATAGAGAGTGTCGTCATCAAACATGGCCTCACCCAGACGGACGATGATTTTGCTAATTTTGCCAATAGACGGCTCTCTGCTCTCTACCAGACTTTTTATATCCTCGAACCCTGACTCCAGCGAGAATTCCGATGACTGATTCGGCAGCAGGCGTAGTGGCTCTCGATTATTCGTTGACGGGGAATCAAAACGCCGTCCTAAGTACAGTTGGTGAAGCATAACCGGGCCGCTGGAGCTAGTCTCAGGAAAGGTGAAGTCGAGTCGGAGATAAGTGATCGTTTTTTTTCCTTTATTCTTTACCTTGAAGGTAATATCCCTCAGCCAAGTGTCGTCCGCATCAAATTTTTCATCGAATTTAACGACTTTACTTTTGAGTTTAATGTCGCCAATTTCAATTGGTTCGTTCGGAGATGGAAGTTCTCTGACGACCGATTTTTTGTCGTCTTGATTGTGCGAACGTGATGGCGCGAATGCCCAGCCGCTTACATAAAGGGTGAGGACGAACATGTTGGCAAGAACTAAAACGAGGGTAATTCTCTTTCGCAGTGTCGTTGCATGCTTGCGCATTTCGGATTGCCTCCTAATTCACTGACGACCGGATGCCGTTTACATTTAAATATTGACGTGAGTGTGCCGGAATCTGTTGAGGATTTGGGTCACAGAGATTGAACCGACAGGTAACTTTATACGCTCATCCGATTTGGCAGTCAATATTAATTTTGGCTACTACTGCGAAGTTTCTCGCGGCGTATGAAAACCCCGATCTAACTCTCGACGACCTTCCGCTTTGTTTGACCTCCAACGCCGCCACGATTCATAATTCCCGCGCACAAAGAATAAACAGCGCACGAGACGCGGGACGAGTTGCCGCCACAGGGCGTCGGTTCGCCTGCAACTAAATGCAAACCTCGCCCGTAATAACGCAGTCGTGAAATTACTCGAAACCTTAAAACTCGCGCTCGCCGCCGTCTGGGCGCACAAGCTGCGCTCGGCCCTGACGCTCCTCGGCATGATCATCGGCGTCACGGCGGTCGTCGTCGTCGTCTCTCTCATTCAAGGTTTCAATCGCTACGTTGACGAAAAGATCGCCGGCATCGGCGCGAAGTCGTTCACCATTCAACGCTTCAACATCTTCGAGGACTTCAAGGACACGGACACCATCGCCGCCGCCACGCGCCGCAACAAGGACCTGACGATGGACGACTTCGAGTTCTTGAAGGCGCGCGCCGTGCTCATAGACAAACTCGGCGCTGCCGCGCGCCCCACGCGCGCGATGGTCAAACACGGCGCGGAGATACTCGAAGAAGTGCCGATTGACGGCATGACCGCCAACGTCGCCGAGATCAACGCCATCGAGATCGCCGACGGGCGCTTCTACATCGAGACGGAGAACCAGACCGCCGCGCGCGTCGCCTTTCTCGGCGCTGACGTGGCTACGAAGTTGTTCCCCTCGAAGAGCGCCATCAACGAGGAGATTTCCATCGGCGGCCTGCCCTTCCGCGTCGTCGGCGTGGCCGTCGCCAAGGGGAGCGTCCTCGGCATCCCGCAGGACAACTACATACACATCCCGCTCAGGACCTACGGCAACCAGTTCGGCGGCTTCCGCAACAACCGCTCGCTCTACTTCATCGCCACCGCCAAGTCCGACGAACTGTTCGATGACGCCGTCGAGGAGGCGCGACAGATCATGCGCGTCAGGCGGCGCGTGCCCGCGAACGAAAAAGATAACTTCGGCGTCAT
>DATHBB010000268.1:0-20973 GCA_035296385.1 Pyrinomonadaceae bacterium
CAGCCGAACCTCTGACTTTGACGGAATTTGACGGAGAGACCGTCCCTATAGACATCCGCATCGAGGCCGGAGACGTGAGCGGCCTGGCTCGCCTTGCGCTGCCCGTGCGCGTCACTTTCAACCCGTGAGCGATGACACGACCAAAATCCCGCCCGGTGGCTCGATGCAGATCACCCTGCGCCGCAAGCGCCGTAAGCCCGCGCCGAAGCAAGCCCGGCCTGCGCCTCCGCAGGGCATCGTGCCGGTTGACGACGAGACGCCCCGCTATCTCCGCCGCGGCAACGTCGAGATCATCTATCTCGATCTGGCGACGCGCCTGCGCTCAGTTCCGCCGACGACTTTCACCCGCAATCGCATCCGCCTCTCTTCCGAGACGAGCGCGCCCGTGCGCGACGACGCCAATTTCAACGAATATGTTGAAATCGAATATGAACTCCCGCGTAGTGGAGGCTCGAAAACCGTCCTCTATACCGGCGAACAGATCGCATCGCTGACCGCCGCGCTGCTCGGCTCGCGCGCGCCAGGCGCAGCAGACGCGCTCGATCCGCTCGCGACGACCGAAGCGAACGTCACGGGGCGCAAGCTCTATAACTGTATGCCGCTGCCCATTCGCGCCGGTTGGTTTCATATGTGGGTGGGCGTGGGCGATGACGAGTTCCGTTTGAGCGAAGGGACTCTCGAAGACTCCGGAGGCGTATGGCCTCAGGCGACGGTCGAAGAGTGGAAGTTGCGCAAAGCGAGCGACACGGACGCAAGCGAGCGGTGGAATCCCCTCAACACTCAGTTTGCCAACGTCGCCCACAAGACGGCCACGCTGAAACCGACAGGCCGCGTGGAGCGTCTTCGTCACATTTACAAACCCAGCGCGAGCTTCGGTGGTTTCAACGTCTGGGGCATGTATGAACGCTTCGACACGTCCGATACGGCGAACTATAAGATCACGAGCACGCCGAGTTTCGCCGCGACGGAAGTTCCTATCTCTTTGAGCACGCGCTCTGCCGTCCGCGTCTATCTCGTGCCGCGCATGGTGCTGCACACCTTCACGACGGGCGCGGGCACGCCTTACAACTTCACGCCCTTCGCCTGGCATGGCCGGATGATGGTTTACCCGGATGTGCTCACAGGTCCGGGCGCAACGCAGGCGGAGATCAACCGGCGCGCGCTATGCTTCATCCTGCGCTCGCCGCTCGCCTCCGCCGCTTACAACTCCGTCACTCCGACCGGGACGCCCGCCTACACCATCCCGCCGTTTTACGGATTCTCTCAAGAATACCCGAACTCGATCTCGCTCCCAGGGATGCTCTGTGCCGTCATCGCGCAAGGGACGAAGACTTTCTACATCTGGCGTCGCACGCAGGCGCTCATCAACTTCGCAGCCGACGGCAATGTCTTCGCCGGTGGCGTCCCGCTCGATACACCCTGCTCATAATTTGCTTGACCGCATCGCCCTTTTCGGCGATGATCTGAAGCATCGTCGAATGTGGCGAGAGCGGCAGCCGCTCGACGACAACGCCGTTTCTGACGAGGGTGCAGGTGAGTTATGACTTATGCGGGCGGGAAGGGAAACGTTTATCACCAGATCATTAACCTGATGCCTCCGCACGATGTTTATATCGAGCCGTTCATGGGCGGCGCGAGCATCATGCGGATGAAGCGACCGGCAGCACACTCCATCGGAGTTGACCGCGACGGGCGCGCCGTCGAAGCGTTCAAGCTGCTTGCCGCGCCGAATCTGGCGAGCGGCGCCGGCAACGGTACTCCATCGCTCGAAACGGCGATGGTCGAGCATGGTGACGGGATTGAATTTTTGCGCCGGTATGACTGGCGGGGCGGGGAACTCGTTTATTGCGACCCGCCCTACCTGATGGAAACGCGCTCGTCGAAGCGGCGCATCTACGCTTGCGAGATGAGCGTGCGTGAGCACCGGCGCTTGCTCGACGTGATCCGGAGGCTGCCCTGCATGGTCATCATCTCCGGCTATGACTCGGAACTCTACCGGGGAGCGCTCGCCGGTTGGAACACGCATTCATTCAACGCCGTGACGAGGAGCGGGCGCGTCGCGCGAGAATTCGTCTGGTACAACTACCCTCCGCCTTTCGAGTTGCACGACTATCGCTATCTCGGCGAAAACTTCCGCGAGCGGGCACGCATCAACAAAAAGAAAAAGCGGTGGCGCGCGAAGCTCGCGAATCTTCCCCCGCTCGAACGTCACGCAATTTTCTCCGCCATCGAAGAGTTGCGCTCCCAAGGATCATAGCGTTGAAAGTGGCGATGCTGGCCAACCCGGCGCACTCGCCATAAATGAGGATGGGCGATGAGGATGGGTGCAAAAGTGGGTGCTAAAACGAAACGGGCGTCATCGTGACGCCCGTAACTCATTGAAGATATTGGCTCCGCAGGTAGGACTCGAACCTACAACCCTTCGGTTAACAGCCGAATGCTCTGCCATTGAGCTACTGCGGAATGTTGGACGCGTTCGGCGTGGCAATGGTGTGTGCCGGGCGCGAGTGAATTTTTATAGCAGAAGGTTTGCGGGAGCGTCAAGCGAGGGGCAATCGGGGCGCGGAGGGGACGCGTGGGGGCGAACGAGGGGACGGGCGCGCCTTGCGTGCGGGCGAGAAGTGAGAGATTATTTGTCGCCGCAATTCAGACGCAAGACGGTCTAGCTCGTTTATCTTATTCGCGTGAAGCGCGAGGTGGGGTGAGAGGTGTCTATGGAGAGACGCACTACGGCTTGGTACAGCCATCGTTTGGGGAGGGAGATGCCGCTCGTGGCTTACGGCCACGCGGGCTACCCTCTGTTGATGTTCCCGACGGCTGCCGCAGATTATCTTGAGTACGAACGTTTTCATTTGGTTGACTCGATAAAGTATTTGATCGAGGCGGGGCGCGTGCGCGTCTATTCGATCAACAGCGTCAACCGTTATAGCCTGCTGAATGAGGAGGCGTCGCCCGCGTGGAAGGCCGAGTTGTTGTCGCGCTACGACGCTTACATCACGGAGGAAGTGCTGCCTCTGATCAGGCACGACACGGGCGAGCGGCCTCTGGTGACGGGCGCGTCGCTCGGCGCGTTTTTGTCGGCCAACACTTACTTTCGTCATCCGGACCTGCTGCGCGGCGTCATCGCGCTGAGCGGCAGCTACGACGTGCGCTCCTACTTGAAGGGTTACCACGACGAGAACGTCTATTTCAACAACCCGATGTCGTACCTGCCGAATTTGAACGACGACTATTACCTGCCCATACTGAGGAAGGCCGAAGCGATCTACATCGTCTCGGGACAGGGGGCTTACGAAGCGCCGGAGCGAAGCCAGCAACTCGCTGCGGTGCTCGCGTCGAAGGGCATCCCGCACCACCTCGAACTCTGGGGGCACGACGTTGATCACGACTGGCCCTGGTGGCGCAAGATGCTGCCGTACTATTTGGAAAGGATTCTCTGGTAAAGCATGGGGGAAGGGGTAAAGGGTAAAGGGTAAAGGAAAAGACAAAAGCGGAGCGCAGCATATTCAAAGGCTGCCTCCGCTTTTCTTATTGCTTTTCCTTTACCCCTTCCCCTTTTCCCTTTCACCTAACGCTTGTACTACTGCGGGTCGTCCGTGCCCTTCTTGCCCTTCTTTTTGGTTTCCACTTCGCGCGGGCGCGTGGCGGGTGCGGCGGGCGGGGGCGGCGTATCGTCGTCGTCGCGGTTGGGCACGACGGGTTCGGCGCGTTTCGACGCGTTGCCGCCGTCGGCGTTGCCGTCAGATGCGCCCGAAGCACCGGCGGGTGGCGGCAGAGTGATCTGTTCGAGGTTGGGTTCGGAGAAGGCTGCGGGGAGCGTGCTGCGTTCGTCGCCGCGTTGGAGTCGCGTCTGCGCGTACTCGGCGGAGCGTTGTTCGGCCATCTCGCGCTGGCGTTGCTGGAAGAGTTCCTTGATGTCTTCGGGCATCTTCGGCGCTTTCTCGAAGTTCTCTTTCTCCTTGTCCTTCAGGAAATCCTTCATGAAGTTGACCCAGATGGGCAGCGCGCCGTGCCCGCCCGTCATGTCTCTGCCGAGATTCCGCTTGCGGTCCGGATAGCCCATCCACACGCCCGTCACGTAAGTCGGCGTGTAGCCGATGTACCAGACATCCGTGTGATCGTTGACCGTGCCCGTCTTGCCCGCCGAAGGGACGCCGACCGCGCCCGCAGCGGTCGCCGTACCATTCGTCACCACGCCGCGCATCAACTCGACCATCGTTAAAGCGACGTATTCGCTCGTCACCTTGTAGGTCGTCTTCTCCCACTCTTCGAGGACGACGCCGTCGCGGTCCAGCACGCTGCGGATCAAGTGGTCTTCGACGCGCACGCCCTTGTTGGGGAAGGCCGAGTAGGCCGAGACCATCTGATCGAGCGGCACTTCGGTCGCGCCGAGCGCGGACGGGAGATACGGAGCCATCGGCGCGGTGATGCCGAAACGGCGCACCATCTGCGCGCCCGTCTGGATGCCCACCATGTCGAGCAGATGTACGGCGGCGATGTTGTAAGACTTGGCGAGCGCGGTCTTCAAGGGCACGTCGCCGTGGCCGACAGAGCCGTCGAAGTTGTGCGGCTGCCACGAGCCGCGTTTGATGGGCGTGCCGTTCACGGTGGATTCCGGCGTCAGCCCCCATTCGACGGCGGCGGTGTAGATGAAGGGTTTGAAGGCCGAACCCGTCTGCCGGTAGGCTTGCGTGGCGTTGTTGAACTTGTTGGTGTAGAAGTCGTAGCCGCCGATCATGGCGACGACTTCGCCGGTCTTCGCGTTGACGGAGTAGAGCGCGGCCTGTATGTCCGGCACTTGCGTGAGTTCGACTTCGAGGCGGCGCTCGTCTTTGTCTACAGCCTTGATCTTGAACTCGCACACGTCGCCGAGGGTAAACTCGCTTTTCGGCTGGCGTCCGGACCAGCCCATGTCCGCTGCCGTCAGGGTCGCCGTGTAGCCGCCGAAGCGGACGGTCGCCTCGTTGCGTGCCTGATTGATTTCCGTGATGAGGCCGCGGGCGTAGTTGTCGGGCGCGTAGTTGTTGCCGTACCACTCGGGCAGGACGAAGGCGGCGAGTTGCTGCGGCGTGGCGGCAGCCCCGCCGTTGTTGTTCTCGGTGATGATGTTGGTGTATGCCGAACGCCAGCCGCGATGCCCCCGATCATAGACGCGCAAGCCGTGACGCACGGCCTCGTAAGCCTTCTTCTGCGCGGCGGCGTTGATCGTGGAATAGACGGAGAGGCCGCCCAAGGCGACGCGCGTCGTGTACTTGTCTTCGATATGCTGCCTGATCTCTTCGACCGGATATTCAAACCACGCGTGCGAGGCCGAAGGCGGCGGGTAGTAGGCCGTGTCGGCGATCTTCAAGGGCTTCGCTTTGGCGGCGTCGGCCTCCGATTGCGAGACGAAACTGTTACGCGCCATGAGTTCGAGCACGAGATCGCGACGATCTTTCGCGGCTTTGGGGTTAACGGTCGGGGAGTATTGCGCGGTCGAGCGCGGGATGCCCGCGAGCAGCGCAGCCTCGTCGAGCGTCAGGTCTTTGGCGTGCTTGTTGAAGTAGGTCTGCGAGGCGGCCTCGAAGCCGTAGGCGCGCGCGCCTAAAAAGACGTGGTTGACGTACATCTCCATGATCTGGTTCTTCGTGTAGTAACGCTCGATCTGGAGCGCAATAGCCCACTCGTTGACCTTGCGCGTGTACGTCTGCTCGCGCGACAGGAAAAGGTTCTTGGCGAGTTGCTGCGTGAGGGTCGAGCCGCCTTCGCGCCGGTCGTCCTTCAAGTTCTTCCACGCCGCGCCGATGATGCGTATCGGGTCTATGCCGACGTGGTCGTAGAAGCGGGCGTCCTCGACGGCGAGGATGGCGTTCTTCAGGACGGGCGGAATCTCCTCGAACTTGAGCGGGATGCGCCGCTCCAAAGCGAACTCGCCGATGACGGTCTTTCCGTCGTCGGCGTAGACGCGCGTGACCTGGCTCGGCCTGTAAGTCGCCAGAGACGCCACCTCGCCCGCCGCCTTCGAGTAGTTCAACTCGTAGGCGACGACGATGCCGGTCAGTCCGCCGGCGGCGATTGAGAGCAGGAGGACCGCGGGCAGCCAGAAGCGGCGCAAATAGCCGCGACGGTTCGACGCCGGAGGAACGTTAGCGGCGCGCACGCGTTTCGACGGGACGGGGACATTCGAATTTTTAGCGGACATGAAAGATGATCCTCGTTGCCGGACGGCACATCGCAAAAAATTAGCTCAAAAGCGCGTGCCGAAAAACAATCAAGTGAAAAGTCAGGAGAGACCGACCGCCCGCAATTATAACGCAACCTTTGGGTGAGCGCGAACGTCTAAATGCGGTGACAAGTGACGGGTGACAGGTGACAAGTTAAATACAAGATTTCTGATTTAACTTGTCACCTGTCACCCGTCACTTGTCACTGTGTTATAATCTGTTCGCAACGCTCAAGGGGGCGAAAGGCTTTCGACAGGGGTTTTGATCGCCGAGCGGATGCATGCCGGGCTTATCTCTTTGCAGCTCGTTAACAAGCACTGAGAAAAAACAATTGCCAATCAAAACGATATGGCTCTTGCTGCCTAATTAAAGTTAGCCAGTAAGCGTCTCGCCGCAAGTTGCTCAAGCGCGCGGAGCGAGATGTCACACAATTGAGCTGGCCTGCTCCCTGTGTCCGGGGGGAGCGGGCGAGACCAAACCGGGCTAGCCGCGTGCGGGGTCTTCGTCGCTTCACTAACCCGTACGCAGCGAACGCGCCGGAGCAAGACCGGCAACTGAGAAGCGTCTAAGCATGTAGATTCCGACGGTGTCGGCCTTTGGACCCGAGTTCGATTCTCGGCGCCTCCACTTGACAAGAGTTTTACCGCTAAGGACGAAAGCGGCCAGCCCTGACGGGTGGTGTGATACCATTCGACGCGGCTGGCCGCTTTTCCGTTTGCGCACCCCAACCAAGGAGATTTTGGCGATGAGTACCACGACACAAAACATGACGGCGGACGAATTGTTGTTGATGCCGAAAGAGGGGATGCGCTATGAGCTTGTGAAAGGAGAGCTTAAAGAAATGGCTCCTGCCGGTTTTGAGCACGGGATCGTCATCGCCAAGTTGACGTGGCGGCTGGGTCAACACGTCGAGATGAATAATTTGGGAGTCGTTTGCGGCGCGGAGACAGGATTTAAGATAGGCAGCAAGCCAGATACGGTGCGCGCGCCGGACATCACCTTCGTCGGTGCGGAGCGGTTATCTCAAATCGGCATTACCAGGAAGTTTTGGTCGGGCGCGCCCGACCTCGCGGTTGAGGTTTTGTCGCCGGGAGACACGGTTGATGAAGTCGGCGATAAAGTAGATGATTGGTTGGCCGCAGGTACAAAGGCCGTCTGGATAGTTAGTCCGAAACTACGAAACGTGACAGTCTACCGCTCCCTGACCTCCATCGTCGTGTTGTCCAAAAATGATGAGCTGGACGGGCAGGAGGTCGTGCCCGGCTTTCGTTGTAAGGTGGCGGAGATTTTCGTTTGAGAATGAGCGTGTGGGTCGTTGCTTGAGTTGAATCCTAATTTACCAATCGGAATATTTGATAGCGGCGTCGGTGGTTTGACGGTTTATCGCGCGCTGCACGAGGGGTTGCCGCAGGAGCGCTTCGTTTATCTGGGCGACACGGCGCGCGTGCCTTACGGGACGAAGTCGCTCTCGACGGTCGAGCGTTACGCGGTGGAGAACGCGCGTTTTCTCGAAGCGCACGGCATCAAGTTGCTGGTCGTGGCGTGCAACACGGCGTCTGCTCTGGCGCTGCCTGCGATACGCGCGGGCGTGGGCGTGCCCGTGGTCGGCGTGATCGAGCCGGGGGCGCGCGCGGCGGTGGAAGCGTCAAAGGGCGGGCGCATCGGCGTCATCGCGACGGAGGCGACGATCAGGAGCGGCGCGTACAGTCGTGCGATGAAGGAACTCGCGCCCGCGGTCGAAGTCCTGGAGCGCGCGTGCCCGCTGTTCGTCTCGCTGGCCGAAGAGGGATGGGCGGAGACGGACGTGGCGCGAACGGTCGCCGCCGAGTATTTGACGGAACTCGCGGGCGGGCGCGTGGACGCGCTCGTCCTGGGCTGCACGCATTACCCGATTTTGCGTCGCGTGATTCAGGAGACTGTGGGGCGCGACGTGTTGCTGATAGATTCGGGCGCGGCGACGGCGCGGAGCGTCGAGTCCGTGCTGGAGCGAGAGAATTTACGGCGGCTGAGTTTTGAGACGGCGACGGGGCGTTTGTTGAAAGAGCGTGCGCGCGAACGTCGTTTGTGCGATGATCTCGACCACTTTTATGTGACGGACGCGGAGGAGCGTTTCGCGCGCGTCGCGGAGAGATTCCTGGGCAGCGCGCCGACGCGCCTGGAGGCTGTGGAGGTTTGGGGACACGATGAGCTTCACCCCGCTTAAAACTACCGCGTACACGCGCACGGACGGGCGACAGGCCGCGGAGTTGCGCGCGCTTCGCATCACGCCGAACTTCATGCCCTACGCCGAAGGCTCCGCGCTCATCGAGATGGGCGCGACGCGCATCATCTGCACTGCGACGCTCGAAGAGAGCGTGCCGCGTTTCCGCCGCAACAGCGGGCAGGGTTGGTTGACGGCGGAGTACGCGATGCTGCCGCGCGCAACCCTCCAGCGCACGCAGCGCGAGACGGGGCGCGGCGGCCCTTCCGGTCGCACGCACGAAATTCAGAGACTCATCGGGCGGAGCTTGCGCGCCGTCGTAGACCTCTCGCTGCTCGGCGAACGCACGCTCATGATCGACTGCGACGTGCTGCAAGCCGACGGCGGCACGCGCACCGCCTCGATCACGGGCGCGTATGTCGCGTGCGCGCTGGCCTGTCAGAAGTTGCAGCGCGCGGGTAAAATCTCGCGCGCACCCTTCAAGGGCGAGGTGGCCGCCGTGAGCGTCGGCATCGTTGACGGCACGCCGCTCCTCGATCTGAAATACGACGAAGACTCACGCGCCGCCGTTGACATGAACGTCGTCTGCACGGGCGACGGGCGTTTCATCGAAGTGCAGGGCACAGCCGAGGGCGAGCCTTACACGCGCGCACAGATGGACGAACTGCTCGCCTTAGCCGCTGTCGGTCTGGAGGAACTATTCGCCGCGCAACGCGCCGCGCTCTCGGCTGCGTCCGCTGCTTGAAACGCAACACGCGCGGGGCAACACGATGCGGCGGCCTTTGCATCTCAAGTAACGTCTTCGGAAATAGTTAATCGAACACGTCTCACAAAGAACGCCTGCAAACGAAATCACACAGGAGTGAAGTTCCAAAATATGCGACGCTTGATCATTCTCATTGCCTGCGCGTTCGTGCTCGCCGCTCCGGCTCCGGCGCAGGACGAGGGCGGGCAGAAGTACACCAACGAGCGGCTCGAATACACGCTCGAATTGCCGCACGCGAAATGGCGCGCGCTGACACGCCCCGACAGCGCGCACAACCACACGGAGTTCATCTACGGCGACCGCAGCGACGGACTCCTGCGCATACGCAAAGAGGTGGTTGACGCGGGCACGACCGCCGCAGACCTCTCCCGCCGCGACCACGACCTGAAACTTCGTTTCCAGCCCGGCTACGTCGAAGGCAAAGAGGAGCGATTCACCGGGCGCATCAACGGCGTGACCTCATCTTACGAGTACACGGGCGGCGGCAAAGCGATGCTCGGACGCATCTACTACCTCCAGGCCGACAACCGCACCGTCTACGTCCTGCACTTCACCGGCGCGCGCAACATACTCTCGCTCCTGCGCAATCAAACCGACTCGATGGCGCGCAGTTTTCAACTTAAATAAAATGTCCGTTGTCAGTAGTCAGTTGTCCGTTGCATGTGGCTCTCACGCAAGTTGCTGAAGATTCAACCGAACAACTGACAATGGACTACGGACAACGGACAGCTTCCTTATGCAACTTGCTCAGGGACTTGCCGTGAGGCCGTCGCGGATTGACGGGAAGGGATGCTTTGCGACGCTCTTTTTCCGCAAAGGCCATAAGATCGCGGAGTATGCGGGCGAGCGGATTTCGCGTCGGGAGGTGGCGCGGCGCGCGCGCCGTCGGCGGAAACTCCGCATCTGCGCCATCAATTCTTACTGGAGTCTGGACGGAAGCCGGGGCGGCAACGGCACGCACTACATCAACCACTCCTGCGCGCCCAACTCCTACATGCGCATCACGCACGGCCACATCCTCTTCATGGCCTTACGCGACATCCACCCCGGCGAAGAGATCACGCTCGACTACGTCACCACCCTCCACTCGAACGACAAGCGCTGCCACTGCAAAGCCCCGACTTGTCGGGGAACGATTAATAAACAGTGACAAGTGACGAGTGACAAGTGACGAGTTGAAGAGAAGTAAATTGTAAAAGGTGAATCGTGAATAGAGAAGAGATGCTTTTCTCTCTATTCACGATTCACCTTTTACGATTCACTATTGACGGCTTTTCTAACTTGTCACCTGTCACTCGTCACTTGTCACTGTTTTTAAGTCACTTGTCACTCATTCCCATGTCTTCCGCGAGTTGGACTTCGGTGAGGACGGTGTTGATCATCTGGGAGAGCCGCTGGGCTTCGGTGTGGATGATTCCGGCAAACTCGCGCGCCTCGCCCGAGACGCTGTCGTCGCCCATCAACAGTTCTGCGAAGCCGTTGATACTGGTAATCGGCGTGCGCAGTTCGTGCGACATGCGCGAGATGCGCACGCTGCGCTCCTGCTCGGCCTCCTGCATCTGTAGCACTTCGCGCACGGGATGATCGGGGAACAGTTGCGTGGAGCGTTGCGGCTGCTGTCGCCTGAGCAGGCGGTCTATGATCCAGAGTCGGCGGAGCAGGACGCCGAGCGCGAGGGCGAGCGCCGCGATTGAGACGATCATGGGGACGCCCGGCGGAAGCGTCGCGGGCAGTCTGCCGGTGCTCGACAAGATTTGCAGCACGAGCGCCGCGAGTAGAAACAGCGCGACGAAGACGTAGAGCAGCTTGAGCAGGTAGGTGTTAGGACTTCTTTTCAAGACGATTTCTGAGGGGTCAGAGGCGGGCGTTCAAAATCATGGCCGGAGCAGAGCACGCCCGGCGCATATTCAGTATGACTTGGCAGGGCGGTTTGAGGCAAGCAGTTTTTTTAACTTAAGACACGCGGGCTTTTCCCCGCGCGCCCACGTCTCAAAGCCCGACGAGCGCGTTGAGCAATTCGGACTCTTCTTCTTCGGCGACGGTGCGCAGGTCGAGCACGAGGCGTTCGTCGAGTATGCGCGCGATGACGGGCGGGTTGGCTTCTCGCAGTCGCGCTTCGAGGGCGTCGGCGGAAAGTTGCGCGTGCTTGAGGGCGATGAGCGCCGTCGGCGGGTGCGTCAAAGGGGCGGAGCCGCCGCCGATGGCCGACTCTCCGTTGATGATCTCGAATCGCAACCCGCATATGCCACTACGCGACTGCGCGCGATGCATAAAAGCGCGTGCGCGCGTTTCGATCTCTTCGCGCGTCGCGGCGAGCATACGCATGGCGGGCACTTCCGCGAAAGTCGCGCCGCGCGCGTGTGCTTCGAGCGTGGCGGCGAGCGCGGCGAGCGCGAGTTTGTCGGCACGCAAGGCGCGGTAGAGCGGGTTTCGGCGGCAGCGTTCGACGAGCGCGCGGCGTCCGACGATGAGACCGGCCTGCGTTGCGCCGAGCAGCTTGTCGCCGCTGAACGAGACGATGTCCGCGCCTCCGGCGACGGATTCGCGTATGACGGGTTCATCCTGAAGGTTGTACGCGCTGAGGTCGAGGAGCGCGCCCGAACCGGCGTCTTCGTAGAGCGGCAGATTGTGTTCGTGCGCGAGCGCAGCGAGCGCGGCGAGCGAGGGCGCGGCGGTGAAGCCGACGACGCGATAATTCGACGGGTGGACGCGCACGATGAGCCGCGTCTCGGGCGTGATGGCGCGCTCGTAGTCCGCGAGGTTCGTGCGGTTGGTCGTGCCCACTTCGCGCATCGAAGTGCCGGAGGCGGCCATCACGTCGGGCACGCGAAAGTCGCCGCCGATCTCTACGAGTTCGCCGCGCGAGACGATTGATTCGCCGCCCGCTGCGAGCGTCGAGAGGATGAGCAGCGCGGCGGCGGCGCAGTTGTTGACGACGAGCGCGGCTTCCGCGCCCGTCAACTCCGCGAGCAATTCTTCCGCGCGCGCGCCCCGACGCCCCCGCGCGCCCGTCGCCAGATCGTATTCAAGCGTGCAATATCCTGCGGCTTCCACGGAGACGGCGCGGCGCGCGGCCTCGGAGAGCGGCGCGCGCCCCAGATTCGTGTGCAGAATTACGCCCGTCGCGTTGACGACGCGGCGCAAATTGTTCGCGTCCGCGAGCGCAACGGCGCGTCCGAGACGTTCGACGGCCTCGGCCAACAGAGACTCGCGTGTGAAATCTCTGTCCGCGTCGGCGGCGTCTCCGTTCGGGTCGGCGTCTTTGTTCGTATCGTCGTCGGCGACGTTTGCGGCGGGCGCGTTGGCGCGCGCTTGCAACTCGGCGCGCAGTTCGTCCGTGACGCTGCGCGCGAGCGCGGTCAAACGCTGTGTGCCTGTGCGCTCGACGAGCGCGCGTGCTTCGGGCGTGCGCAACAGCGCGTCAATCGAAGGCAGCGCGCGGAGAAGTTGTGTGGCGGGCATGGGAATTTGTCCGTTGAAATTGGTCCGTTGTCAGTGGTCAGTTGTCCGTTGTTTTGTTTGACGCAACTCGAATAGTTTAAGGCTAAAAATCGGTGAATGATAGCAATAAACACCGGAGTACGAACAACTGTCTACGGACGACTGACAGCGGGCAACTATTTTCGTTGACACCGCCGCGAGCCAGACGTTATGTTCAAAATGGACGCGCCGCGAGAGCGGGCGCGGGTGAGGAGAGGTAAAAGCCGTGCCGATTCGTCAAAACAGCTTCGCGCGCCGGTTGCGTGAGCAACAGCAGGGGCAGGCGAGCGGGGTCAAAAAACTCATCATCGAGCGCGACGCGCAGCCGAGCATTGACGAGCAACTCGTCAGGCTCGAAGACGACGTGCGCAAGCTGAAGGTCGAGTTCGACATCTACTTCAACGGCTCCTCGAAGCGACCGCCTTACGACACGAAGGGGCGCGTCGAAACGCTCATCAAACGCCTCGCGGACGAACGCCAACTCACCTACGCGCAGCGCTACCACTACAACTCGCTCGTCGCGCGCTACACCTCGTTTCGAGACCTCTGGCGGCGCACGATTCAAGACCGAGAGGAAGGGCGCGGGGCCTTCGCCCAGCGCGCCGCCGCAGCTAAAAAAGAGAACGAGTCGGCAGCCGCGCCCGCCGCGACCTTCGTTTGCGCAGACGCGCGCACGGACGTGCTGACGGTGAAGAGTCTGTATGATTCGCTGGTCGAGGCCAAGCGACAGTGCGGCGAGCGCGTTGACGATTTTTCGTTCGCGCAGTTTCACCGCATGCTGGCGCAGAAGACGGAGTCGCTGAAGGAGCGTCTGGGCTGCGAGCGCGTGCGCTATTCGGTGCAACTCGAAGGCGGGCGCGTGCAGTTCAAGGCGAAGGCCGACAAGTAGGGAAACGATTAAAGCGAAAAAGAGTCGCACTTAAAATTCGACGGCGCGCTTCTTGGAATTGTCCAACGAGCGCGCCGTCGAATTTTTGCCTTACGGGAACTCGTGGTCGAGTCCTGCGGGGCTTGTCTTTCGCTTACCGGCTCTCTAGAGACCGGAAGCGGTCAGTGGCTTTCCTGAGCGGAAGCTGAGTAGGGGGAGTTACACCTTGGTCACTTTTTCGGCTTGCGGGCCTTTGGGGCCTTGCGTCACCTCAAACTCGACCTCTTGCCCTTCTTCGAGCGTCTTGAAGCCGTCGCCCTGAATGGCGCTGTAGTGAACGAAGATGTCTGACGAGCCGGGCTGTTCGATGAAACCGTAGCCCTTCGCATTGTTGAACCACTTGACCTTACCGGTAATTCTAGGCATAGCTAACGAATCCTCCTAACGATTCGGGTGAACCGATACAAAAACAACTTTTGCTGTGTTCTCGTGCCGGTGGGTTAACACTCTCATGAGCCGGAAGCGTTTGAGCGAACGCCGCCGTTGGAACTACATGACAACAAAAAATCCGCACATGGCGAACAGGCGTCTAAAGCGCGTTCTTCACCACATACGGACGGAGCGGGAGACTGACAAAATCCATTTCTATACTTCTAACACTAACATAGGGAACGAGTTTGAGTGCCCGTTCCGCGTCAAACGACGGCGCATACTAAGCGAAGCCGTCAAAACTGTCAAGCGAAAAATACACCGATTTGTAACATTTAAGGTTGCGCGCACGTGGCCGCGTTGGAGGCGCGTTCGGGCGCGGGCAGGTACGAGCGCGGGTTGACGGGTTCTTCGTTGATGCGCACTTCGTAATGGAGGTGCGGCCCCGTCGAGCGTCCCGTAGAGCCGACGCGCCCGATCTGCGCACCGCGCGTAAGTTCTTGCCCCGTCGTAACTTCTATCTTCGAGAGGTGGCCGTAGCGCGTCGTGAGACCGTCGCCGTGATCGATGATGACGATCTGGCCGTAGCCGCCCTGCGTGCCCGCAAATTTCACCGTGCCGATTCCGGCGGCGAAGACGGGCGTGCCGCGCTCGGCTGAAATGTCCTGTCCGGAGTGAAACTCGGAGGAGCCGCCGCCGAACGGATCGCGCCGCCCGCCGAAACTATCCGTCGCCTCGCCGCCCGCCACAGGCCAGATCGAAGGGATGCGCGCCAGTTCGCGCAAGGCGGATTCGTAGGCGCGCAGTTCGTGTTCGAGTTGGAGTGCGCGCGTCTCGACTTCGGCGATGGCCGCCGCGTCCATCTCGACCAACGGGCCGCCCGCGCCGCGCGCGCTCGTGCCTTCCGGCTTCGTTTCCGCTTCGCCCTGCACGGCGGGCGCGCCGGAGATTTCGGCGATGCGCCGCGAGGTGTCTTCGATGGCATCGACGCGGTTTTCCAGTTTTTCGAGTTGCCGTCGCTGTTTTTCGTTCTCCACGCGCAGGCGCGAATTTTCCTGTTCGATCTTCAAGTGCTGCGCGTCGCGGAACATGCCGTAGAGGCCGTAGAGCGCGGCGCAGAGCACGAGGCAGAGGAGCGCGGTGGCGGCTTTGAGCCAACGTTTATGAATGCTGATGCGGCGAATTTTAGAGCGCGAGCGAGAGGTGCGTGCAACTATAAATGCGTATAAACGGTCGTCTCTGGTCATCGGGAGGATGTAGCTCCTTTATCACTAATCTGCGCGTAAAGCACACAGGGAACAGCGCAGATGAGCGCGAAAGGCACTGTCAGAACCGAAGTCGGCGACGGTGCGTTTGAAACCACAATTGGGGGCTTCTTTATTAGGTTTGACCTGCCTGATTATGGCAGTTCGGCAGCTTGATCAGTATAAACTCAACCACGAGGCGAGCCGCTTGATCTGCTTAAGGGGCAGCACCCTATCACACCCCGCAAGAGGATTGCAACCGACGAAACCTGAGAAAATCCTTTAACTGACGACAAAAGGCCGATCCGAAATTGCCTCCGGCAACTTCGGATCGAGCCTTTTTTTGTCTGAAAAATTGAGCGGCGTCGTTTAGTCGCCGGCCTCGCGGCGGCGTTGACCGCGCGCGCGAAGCATGGCGAGTATGATCAGCAGAAACACCACGACGAAGGCGATGACGATTGCGATCTTGAGCGCGACCATCAGGAAGGCAACGAGGGCGATGAGTTGTTTGACCAAAACGATGAGAAGCGCGATGAGCGTCAGGATGCCGCCCCACCGACCGAACGTTGCGAGTAATGCCGTCATTATAAAATCTCCCTCGTGCTAACTTCTTCCAACACCCGTGACAGCGACGTGCAAGTTAATATCGCCGCCGCTCGCTGCCATCATAACAAAGAACTTCGCCGCGTGGCGAGACGACGCGTGCGCTCCGTGCTGCCTGCACGCGCGTGCGCGTTCTGAAATCTTCAAGCGCGCGGGTCGAACGGCCAGGACGAGTCGGTCTTCGTGCGCGATGAGGCGCTCAACTGCGAGTTGAGTTCGCCCGTGCTGAAGCGCGTCATGTCGAGCGGCGCGGAGGAGTTGCCCATGAACGACGGCGGCTGGTTCAAGGCGTCGAACGCGCTCGCGTCGCGCCGCGAACGCAGGAAATCGAAGAGCATGTACGCGCCGAGCACGACGAGCGCAACGGGCAGCAGTTGGCGCACGGGGAACTGCACGCCGAACAAAGTGTGCATCAGGAAGATCGAGCCGAGCGCGATCAGCACGACTGACCAGGCGAGCGGGTGGCCGTAAAGCCTGCGCGCGATGGGGTCGGATTCGGCGTTGGGCGTCAGCCCCGCGCTGATGAGTTGCGCCGTGCGGTAAGCGTCAACCGCGGCGAACAGCCAGACGCCGAGCGCGCCGAGCACGAAGAACATGACGGCGTTCGTTACTGCAGCCATCTGCCAGCAACTCGCGAAGAGCGCGAAATGGACGAGCGCCTTCGAGGTCTGCCCGTTGTAGGCCGCGCCGAGTCCGGGCACGATGAGCGAGAGAAGCGTCGCCACCCACTTGGAAGTGCGTCGGCGTATCTGGTGCGGCGCTTCGAGCAGCGCCGGTTGCTGCTGCAACAATTCGACGCCCGCGACGATGCAATCCTGACAATACGGAAACCCGCGTATGCGGTGATCGCACGCAGGGCACAAAGGCCGCGCGCAACGACTGCATTGCACGACCGCCGCGTTCATGTTGTGGTAAGAACAGATCATCAACTTGCCTTGTACTACTCTCTGCTACTAAAACTTACTAAACGACTCGCGCGCTCACTCGCGCTATCCTTCGGTTCAACCGAACAACTTCTCGTCGGCGTGTCCAACCTCTTTAACTCAATCCGATTTGTCAATCCTAACGTTTCTGCTGTTCGTTCTGTTTACGCCCGTTCGCTTGACCATTCGCGGGCTGCGCATTCTGCTGCTGCTGTTGCTGCGTTTCGGCCTGTTTGCCTGTGGCGGGCGCGGGCGAGCCGAGCAAATTTCCGAGGCTTCCCGCCACCTTCTTCAAATCGCCCGACATCACCGCGCCGCCGACCGGCAAGTTCGCGCCGCGCTCGTAAGTTCTCGACGCGAAGCGCAGTCCCGCACGGTACATGCCGCCGATTGAGCCGTCGTCCGAGAGCGTGCTCGTGCCGACGAGCACGGCGACGAGGAGCATCGTGGCGACGGTGGCGAGTTGCGGCGAGACGATGGCGTCGAGCCAGCCGCGCACCATTTCGGCCAGACGTGCCGCGAGCGGCGCGCGTAGTTGTTCCGCCTCGGTCGTGCCGAGCGTGGCTTGCAGTATGCGCGCGTGCAAAGCGGCGGGCACGGGGCGTTCTTCGTTGATGTATGTGTAGCACGCGCCGATGGAGCGCACGACCTCGCCGGGCAGGTTCGTGCAGCGACCGCACAGGGCGGCGTGGCGTTCCCAGCGATGGTAGAGCGTGGCGGGCAAAAAGCCGTCGAGGTAATCGGTCAGGTAATCTTCAAACTCGCCGCACGTCATCACGGACTCGGGCGCGGTCTGCATCAGTATGCGCGCGTCGAGGCTCGCGCTGGGCGCGGGAACGGGCGCTGTCAGGCAGACGCGCAGGGTGTTTTTGACTTCGCTCAGGAGATCGTGACAGACGGGACACCGTAGGGCGTGCCCGTTAAACGCGATCTGCGTTTGCGTGTCGAGCAGCCCGTCGAGGTAGTCGGTCAGTCTCTCTTCAAATTCAGCGCACAGCATCTTTTTCTCGTTTCACCCCTCTTGTTAAATAATGAACGCGGAACGATGAACGATGAATAAGAGACTCACATTGTTAACGGCTGATTTTAACTTCATCGTTCCTCCTTCATCGTTCCGCGTTAAACTAAACATCACTCATGGCGACGACGCGCATCCGGCGCAAGATTTTCGCAAGCTCTATGCGACCGCGATTGATGCGCGATTTAACAGTGCCTTCCGGTATCTGCAACAGATCGACGATCTCCTGATAACTCAATTCCTCTATATCGCGCAGGATGACGCAGGTGCGCAGGTCCGGCGCGAGTTTGTCGATTCCCGCTTGCACCTGCTCGCCGAGTTCGCGCCGCTCGATGTCTGCGTGCGGCGAGGAGTTGGCGGAGCGCAGGTGATAAGTGTGGCCTTCCAAATCCTCGCCCTGCGAATCCTGCGGCGCGCGCTGGCGCTTGCGGTAGTCGTCAATGACCAAATTACGCGCGAGGCGCATCAGCCAGTTTTGCAGGTCGCCCTGCTTGGGGTCGTACTGTTCGAGCGAGCGATAGACGCGCACGAAAACTTCCTGCGTCAAATCCTCCGCCGCATCGGTGCGCGAGGTGAAACGGTAGGCGAGATTGTAGATGCGGCGGGAATAGAGAGACACGATCTCCTCCCACGCCGCGCCATCGCCCGCGCGACATCTCCTGACCAGTTCGGCACCGTCGTTGACCGTCAAAGCCTTTGCAGCTCCCAACACTTACGGACGCCCTTTCCGCCTCTCGCCGCGAGTCAGAACCTATCTGTCCGGCGGCGGAGAACTTGATTGCCGTACCCGTTTACGACGGGCGGAAAGGGAAAGTTCCCCGTAAAACATAGCGGGGAAAAGCAGTAACGGGCGCGCGCCGGGCGTTCGGCAAAGGCGGCCCGGAAAACTAAACTTCGCCGCCATTTCGCGCTCCCGTCAGGTTCGGTCGTTCCGGTTTGGCCGCCAGCGGACGCCTCCCGTCCGCCTCTCGCGCAAGACTCGCGCCCTCCGGCGTCGCTTCTTGCGCCTTGATCCTGAATACTGTAGCCTTAGAACGCCACCCAACATATTGTGGTTGGTCGAGGCCGAGAGGTCAAGAGACGCGCACGGATGCGCAACTATTTTGTACGGAAATCGTCGCGGGGACGCCCTGATTTGCGCCGTTATCTCAAATTTATAATTTTAACTCTGGTCGCAGCCGCCGTCCTGTGGTGGTTCGGGCGCGGGCTTGACTGGGCGAGCGTCGGCGCGGCCATCGGGCGTTCGGACTGGCGTTTGATCGCGCTCGCGGTCGTCATCGTCTGGGCGACCTACTTCGTGCGCGCACTGCGCTGGCGCGCTCTGCTCGCGCCGCTCACGGAGTCGAGTCTGCGCGAACTGTTCGCGGCGACGACCATCGGATTCAGCGCGGTCTTTTTGATCGGGCGCGCGGGCGAGGTGGTGCGCCCGACATTTCTGCCACTGCGCGACAGGCGCGTGCGCCCTTCGGCGGCGTTCGTGACAATCGGCGTCGAACGCATTTACGACATGGTCGCCGTCGTCGTCCTGTTCGCCGTCAACCTCGTCTGGTTTCGCGCGCCGGGCGGCGGCGATGCCGAGGCTTACGCGCGTGTCCGTCAGGCGGGAATCATGCTGCTCGTCGCAGCAGGCGTAGGCATCTTTGCGCTCGTCCTCTTCAAAAGATATTCGCGGCAGGTGATCGGCTGGCTTGAAGCGCGTTTCGCGCGCGCGCCGCGATTTCTGAAACGCGCGGGCGCGCTCGTCACGCATCTGCTCGAACAGGTAGCGGGCGCTTTGAGCGTGCTCGTCTCGGCGCGCGAACTCGCTTTGACGGTCGGTTTGACCGCGCTCTTGTGGGGCATCATCGCGCTCGCGAACTGGCTCGTGCTGCGCGCGTTCGGCTTGCCGTTCGGCGCGACGGAGACTTTGTTCGTGCTCGGCTGGGCGCTCGTCGGCTCGCTCGTCCCGACGCCGGGCGGCGCAGCCGGAGCGTTTCACGCGGCGACCGCCGCCGGTCTGATTTTTCTCGGCATCCCGCGCGAAGAGGCCGCCGCCATCTCAATCGTGCTGCACCTCGTCGTCTTCGCGCCCGCCGTCGTCTTCGGCCTCTACTATTTCCTGCGCAGCGACGTGAGTTTCGCGCGCCTGCGAAGTTTGGCCTCAAGCGACACGAACGACGCGCAAAGCGACGAACGGCGAGACGAGACAGACGCAACTCTGACGCGCCGCGCGAGTGCGGAGACTTAAGACTGTGTGACAAAACCCCTTGCGCCTCTTGCATTAACTTTGCGGCTTTGCGAGAAATCCGATCTCGCAAAGCCGCAAAGAAGTAACTCGTAAGGCGCAAAGGGTTGAGTTGATGGCGTGGTTTTGAAATTAGTTGTGCGGACGAGCAAAGGGCAATTTATCGAGCGAGGTCAGGCGCGCTACGCCTTCGCGGGCGAGCGGGTCGGGTCTAAACTTTTCCCCTGACGATTTGAAAACGGAGTGTCTATGAAATGTCCTTTCTGCGGATACCTCGAAGACAAGGTGGTTGACTCGCGCGAGTCGCGCGAGGGCGACGCGATACGGCGTCGGCGCGAATGCCTCAAGTGCGAGCGGCGCTTCACGTCCTACGAGCGCATTGACGAAATTCCCTACATGGTCATCAAGAAGGACGAGCGCCGCGAGCCGTTCGACCGCACGAAGATCATGTCCGGCCTGCTGCGCGCCTGCGAGAAACGCCCCGTGCCTTCGTCTAAACTCGACGGCATCGTCAACCAGATCGAGAAGTACGTGCAGGAGTCGCCGGAGCGCGAACGCCCGACGAGCAAGATCGGCGAGATGGTCATGCGCCGTCTCAAGGAACTCGACAAGGTGGCCTACGTGCGCTTCGCCTCCGTCTATCTCGAATTCGAGGACGTGACCGAGTTCATGCACGAACTGAAAACCCTCGTCCGCTCGCGCCAGAGCGGCGGCAGCAGCGCGGCGACCAAAAGACAGTGACGAGTGACAAGTGACGAGTGGCAAGTTAAAACCGTGAATCGTAAATTGTGAATAGATAAGAACTGCTTTCTTCTATTTACGATTTACGATTCACGATTCACGGCTTTCCTGGCTCGTCACTTGTCACTTGTCACTAGTCACTTAAAAAGATGAGAAACGTCGGACGAGTTATCGGGTTGGAGCGCATCGAGATTGAGCGTTTGCGCAATCGCGTGGGGCGTCTGCTGGCGGCCTTGCAGGAGGTGGCGGACGACGGTTCGCTCGCCATGCCGGG
>DATHBB010000269.1:0-44066 GCA_035296385.1 Pyrinomonadaceae bacterium
GCGAACGCATCCGCCGTCCGCCACCAGGGCAACTTGTAACGCCTGACCAACACGTATGCCGTCACGACAGCGCCGATGAAGCCGCCGTAGAACACGCCGCCCGAACGCAGGAAATCGAGCGACAACAGGCGCGACGGCGCATCGCCATATTCAGGCTCGACCACGAGCAGCAAAAGTTTCGACCCGACAATCGCGGCCAAGAGCAGCCACAACCCCAGATCGAACAGGCGCTCACGCGGCAACCCGTCGCGCGCGCCCAGACGCGCCGCCACCAGCAGCGCCGCGAGGAACGCCAACGCCAGCAGCACGCCGTAAGTATTAATCGGAAAATTGCCGATGCGAAAAATTTCTGGATACATGCGATTGGTTAGTTGTCCGTTGTCAGTCGTCCGTTGTCAGTTGTTTTTTGTCCGTCGTCAGTTGTGCAATTCAATCTTTAGCAACTCATGCGAGAACCACATGCAACGGACAACGGACGACTGACAACGGACAAACCTTACTGGCTACTGACGGTCGCCTCCTGCTTTTGCTTCCGTCCCTCCATAATCAGGTCGAGGGCGAGGAGGCCGGCGCCGACGCAGATGCTGGCGTCGGCGACGTTGAAGGTCGGCCAGTGATAGTCGCCCGCGTGGAGCAGTATGAAGTCTATGACGTGGCCGAGGCGTAGGCGGTCCGTCAGGTTGCCCGCGATGCCCGCGAGCAGGAGCGCGCACGCGCCGAGGGTGCGGTCGTCGTTGCGCGAAGTGCGAAAGAAGTAGGTGAGCACGGCGACCGCCGCCGCCGCCGCGAGCGCCGCGAGCGCCCAACGCCCCCACACGCCGCCATCCTGCAACTGCCCGAAGGCGATGCCCGGGTTCTCCGCGTAAGCGAAATCCAGAAAGCCGTCGATGATCGTCCGGTCCTGACCGAAACGCAGGTTGCGCACCGCCCAAGCCTTCGTCACCTGATCAGCCATGTAGATGCCGAAGGCCGCAAGCAGATACCAGATGCGCCAGGCGGCGGAATGCGGCTTTCGGCTTTCGGAATGCGGATGAGGGGCGCGATCTTTACTCACGCCGCGCCCCCTTCCCGCTCGATCTCGGCCAGTGCCTCGACGCAGCGCTCGCACGCCGTCGGGTATCGCGGCGCTTCGCCGACGCGCACGGAGTAGTTCCAACAGCGTTCGCACTTCTCGCCTTCGGCGCGCGAGACGCTGCTCGTGAAAGCCGACTCGGCTTTAACGCCCGACTCGTTTACGTCAACCTGAGAGACGATGAACAGGTAACGCAATTGATCCTCGTAGCGTTTTAGAAGCTCGTACGTCTCGCCCGATGCGTTCAACACCACGCGTGCTTCGAGCGAACTGCCGATCACCTTCGCGACGCGTTCACGCTCCAGCGCGGCCAGGACCTCCTCGCGCACCTCGAACAGGCGCGACCAGCGCGCGTCCAACTCCGTGTCGCGTATGTTGAGCGGCGCGGGGAACTCCGCGAGATGGACGGAGGCGAGAGCGGCGGCCTCCGCGTCGTCGTCGCCGTGCACCGCGCGCGGGATGTTCTCCCAGATTTCGTCGGCGGTGAAGACGAGCACGGGCGCGAGCAGGCGCGCGAGCGCGTCGGCGATGTGGTGCAGGGCGGTCTGCGCCGAACGTCGCGCGTGAGAGCGCGGCGCGGCGGTGTAAAGGCGGTCTTTGATGATGTCGAAGTAGCGCGCCGAGAGCGTCACGGTGCAGAAGTTGTAGAGCGCGTGATAGACGGTGTGAAACTCGTAAGTCGCGTAAGCCGCGCGCACGCGCTCGACGACCGCGTCGAGTTCGGCGAGCGCCCAGCGGTCGATCTCCAACATCTCTTCATAAACGACCGCGTCGCGCGCCGGATCGAACCCTGCCAGATTGCCGAGCGCGAAGCGGGCTGTGTTGCGCATCTTGCGGTAGGCGTCGGAGACGCGTTGCAGGATTTCGTCGGAGCAACGCATGTCCTCTTGGTAATCGCTCGACGCGCACCAGAGGCGTATGATCTCCGCGCCCGACTCTTTGATCACTTCGTTCGGCGACACGGAGTTGCCCGCAGACTTGTGCATCGCCTTGCCCTGCCCGTCAACCACCCAGCCGTGCGTGAGCACCGTGTCGTAGGGCGCGCGGTCGTGCGCGGCGAGGCCGACCATCAGGGACGAGTTGAACCAGCCGCGATATTGATCGCCGCCTTCGAGGTAGATGTCGGCAGGCCAGCGCAACTCCTCGTAGTGTTCGAGCACGGCGACGGAAGACGCGCCGCTGTCGAACCACACGTCGAGAATGTCGGTCTCTTTTCTAAACTCCGCGCCCGCGCAGGTCGGGCACGCGAATCCATCCGGCAGTAACTCACGCGCCTCGCGCGCGTACCACGCGTCGGAAGATTCGCGCTCGAAAATATCCGCGACATGTTTGATGACGGACGGGTCGGCCAGCGTTTCGCTACAGCCCTCGCAGTAGAAGACGGGTATGGGCACGCCCCACACGCGCTGGCGCGAGACGCACCAATCGGGACGCCCTTTCAGCATGTTGCGCATCCGATCCACGCCCCACGCCGGAACCCACTCGACGCGTTCCACCTCGCGAAGCGCGCCCGCGCGCAGGGATTCGGGGGCGTCCTGTTCGTTGTCCGTGTAGTTCGAGAGCGGGCGACCGTCCTCATCCTGTTCGGCGTGTGCTTCGGGCGCGCGCGCGTCGAGCGAGATGAACCACTGCGGCGTGGCGCGGAAGATGACGGGATTCTTGCAGCGCCAGCAGTGCGGGTAGCGGTGGCTATAATTTTCACTGAACACCAGCGCGCCGCGCCCGGCGAGAAACTCCACGATCTTCGCGTTCGCCTCGAACACGCGCTCGCCCGCGAAGTGCTCGACTTCCTCGGTGAAGCGCCCGGCGTGATCGACGGGGCAGTAGATTTCCAACCCGTATTGCTTGCCGATGACGAAATCGTCGTGCCCGTGACCGGGCGCGGTGTGGACGCAGCCCGTTCCGGCCTTGCTCGTCGCTTCACGCGCGCGCGCCTCTTTCACGTCGAGTTCCGTTTCGGCGTCGGCCTCGCCGCCGAGCGTGACGTGGTCGCCGAGTATGACGAGCGACGCGCGATCAAGCCACGCGTGGCGACACTGTAGGCGGTCGAGCTTTGCGCCCGAAAAGCGCGCCACGACTCGCGGCGCAGCTAGTCCGCATTTCTCCGCGACGGCTTCGGCGAGTTCGCTCGCGACAACATAAACCTCCTCGCCGTTCTCAATCGCCGCGTACTCGAAGTTCGGGTTGACGGCGATGGCGAGATTGGAGGGCAGCGTCCAGGGCGTCGTCGTCCAAATCAGGAAGAAAACTTTTCGACCTGCGAGCGCGGGGTCGATCTCCGACGGGTCGGACGCTAAAGGAAACTTCACATAGACGGACGGACTCGTGTGCTCTTTGTATTCGACTTCGGCCTCGGCGAGCGCCGTCTGATCATAGACGCACCAGTAGACGGGGCGCGCGCCCTTGTAGACATAGCCGCGCTCGACGAAGCGACCGAAGAGTCGCGCCGTGTCCGCCTCGTACTGGTTCGACATCGTGAGGTAAGGGTTCTCCCACAAGCCCAAAATGCCGAGGCGTTGGAAATCTTTCGTCTGTCGCTTGAGCGCTTCGGTCGCGTGTTCGCGGCACGCGCGACGCACGCTCAACGCGGGCATGTTCGCTTTCTTCGCGCCGAGCTTTTTGTCCACGTAGAGTTCGATGGGCAGCCCGTGGCAATCGTAGCCGGGGACGTAGGGCGAATCGTGGCCAAGCATCGTGCGCGACTTGACGACGAAGTCTTTGACGATCTTGTTGAGCGCCGTGCCGAGATGAATGTCCGCGTTGGCATAAGGCGGGCCGTCGTGGAGGATGAATTTTTCGCGCCCCTTGCGCGATTCGCGTATGAGCGCGTAGAGATTGATCTCCGACCAACGTTTGAGGCGCGCGGGTTCTGCCTGCGCGAGGTTGGCTTTCTGCGCGAAGCCGGTCTTCGGCAGATTGACGGTTTTCTTGAGTTCGAGCGGTGCAGTTTCGGTAGTCATAAAAAATCGATCACTTTCAAATTCGTCTCGCTGCCCGTCAATACGGCGCGGGGGGAGGCGATGTTCAGGAATCAACAATAGTAACAGTAGAGCCGTTTACGTTCCAAAGCTGAGCCATTCACTTCCAGCCTGCGACGGACTCGCGGCGGCGACAGAAAAAGCCCGAACCGTCTCTCGTACAGAGAAAAGGTTCGGGCGTGGCTGGCCTCCGCCGTGTTGAGGTTCGGGCGGCTATTTCATGACGTCATTTTTGAGGCTTCCCGGCAGACGGGGCACTCACGACGCTCTTCGCGCCGGACGCGTCGGAAGAGCGAAGTGTGCCGCCCTTCTTGCGCGCCGTGGCGGGCGCGAAATTATAGGTCACATCAACGAACGAGAAAAAAGGTCGCCCGTTCAGTAAAGAGCCGCCGTAACGGAAACGGTGTGTCGCGTTCCCGCGTCCCGCCAGTTTCGTCCTGTAGAAGGTCGCATCGTAGTATCTATCGCCCGGTAAAGGACGACGCTCGGTGGCGTTATA
This sequence comes from Pyrinomonadaceae bacterium, assembly GCA_035296385.1. Classification (GTDB taxonomy): domain Bacteria; phylum Acidobacteriota; class Blastocatellia; order Pyrinomonadales; family Pyrinomonadaceae; genus JAIVJZ01. The sequence goes on from DATHBB010000269.1 coordinate 4,550, forward strand.
GTTGCCGGTCATGACGAACGGGGTGGTGATGACCAGGTCGTGTCTGACGTCCGGGAGCACGACGGGGTCGAGGAAGAAACTGAAATCCCAGTTCGCTCCGATGCCCGAATACGAGCGGCCTTCGAGGACCGCCGAAGCCGTGTTGTAGGAGCCGTGCATGGTGGACACGGCCTTGAGCCTTCGCTCGACGAGACAGGGAATGCAGGCGATGCGGATACCGCTGCCCTCCCAGTAGGAGTTGAAGGCGAAATCCTCTCCCGCAATGGAAAAATTGTACGAGCCGAGCTGGCCGCGCGCGGTCAAAGAGCCGCTCGTGATGATTATCGGATCATCCTGCGCGCGTGCTTCCGAGGAGTTGAAACAGCAGGCGCAGACGAAGAGGACGACTAGTAGGTTAGCGAGTTTCCGCATGGCGAGAGAACCTCCTCTGTAGGCGGGGAGTCTAACACGTCGCGGTTGGATCAAAAAGGCTTATCCGGCGGGCGGTGGAGCGACTAGCCGATGAACATCTCGTCCTCTCCGTAGGTCTGGTCGATCTGTTTCGGGGCGGGCGACACGAACACTTCCAGACCGCGCCGGACGCCCGCCATGATCGCGGCCAACTCGCGCGCCGGTTCAACCAGCTTCGTGTGGATGAAAAGCGTCGTGGCCGTAAACTGCCTCTGCGCCTGATCGACGGCGGTGCTCATCTTCTCCACTTTGTCGCGCGCCGTGACCGCCGTGTAGCCGACGAGTTGTTTGAGTTCGCGCACTTCTTCCTTGATGAGCGCGGAGGACTCGGAAAAGTGCACGGAGGCCGTCGCCAGATGTGACGACATCAGCGTCACCTGATCGGCCACCTCTTTGCCCTGCGCCGCGATGTCCTTCACCTGCTCGCTCATCAACGCCACGCGATCCAGCAAAGGCTCCGCGCGCCGTTCGAGATTGCCGACCATCACCACGACGCGCCGCACCGCGAACGCCATCGCGACGAGAGCGGCGGCCACGGCGAGAAACGCCACGGCGACGATCACCAGGACCCAGAACGCCGGATCATTCACGCTCATCTGAAAAGCAAACATAAGCAAGAAAGAATTGATTCATCGATCCATTTCTTCATTGAACCGATGAACCCGTGAACTAATGAATCAATCGTTACGATTTTTCCGGTTCGTAGTACGTCGGCGCCTGGTTGAGAATGTTGGAGCTTTCGGTGCGGCGTTTCTCTTCGGCGTAGGCGCGCTTGCCCGCGTCTATGGCGGCGGATAAATTCTCGCCGCGCCGTGCGGCGGCCTCACGCGCCGCGCCCGCCACCTCGCCCGCTTTGCTCGACGCGGTCGAATAAAACTCCGTCGCGCGCTCGCGCGAAACTTCGTAATACTCGTTAGCTTTGACGCGCGCCTGATCCACGCCCTGCCGCGTCGCGTCGGCGATGTCGCCGCGCAACTCCCGCCCCGACTTCGGCGCGAACAGCAGCGCCGCCAGCGCGCCGAGCGCGCCGCCGAGCAGGAAGCAGGTAACTTGCGTCGAGAAATTCGCGCCGTCGTCGCCGCCATCGCGCCGCGCGCGTCGTGGTTGTACAGCCTGTCTGGACATGACCTTAGACCTCTTTTCTACGGTCGAAGCGCGTGTGCGACTCCGACGCTCAGTGTCCGAAAAATTTAACGACAATCACCTCGCGCAAAAACTATAACAAAGAGGCGCAAAGAGGCGCAAGAAACGCTCATAAATTACACGCGAATAAGGTTCATGAAACTTGTTGCGGCAAGAAGCGCGCCTAATAGATGAACTTTTGCCGACACGGTTTTCGTGAAGCGAGAGTGGGAATTAGAAGAGTGTCAAAATGCCTAGCGCGGCGTCATCGTAGAGGTCTTTAATCGCTTCGTATTCCAGACGGAGCAGGAACGCGATCTCGCTGGTTTTACAATTGCCGCGCCTGATCCAGATGACTTTCGGCGGATAACCCGACAAGACGCTTAGATCGCTGTAATCCGCATCTTTGGTGACGACGATATAATCATTGAGACGCGCATATTCCCAGATGCTTTGATCCGAATCTTGGTCGAGGCCAGCGAGATGAACATGCGTGGAGTCAGGATAGAGATCGAATAGTTGGGCGACGAGGCGCGGAGAGAGGTTTTGGTCGAAGAGTAGTTTCACGCCGGAACTACCATCTGCTGTCGCTCACGGTCGGCGGCATAACTGAGGCACGCGAGGATGTCCTCTTTAGTCAGGTACGGGAAGTCGTCCAGAATTTCCTGCTCTGTCATTCCCGCCGCAAGATAAGAGAGCACATCGTAGACGGTAATGCGCATTCCCCTAATGCAAGGCTTCCCGCCACGCTTGCCCGGCTCGATGGTGATGATCTCTTTATAATTCACGTCCCGATTTTAGCATGTGACGCGAAGAGGCTCACAGCATCAATTGATTTGAGAGCTCTCTCCTCTGGCTTCTTTATCTGCTGACAGCGAGACGGGGCGCGTCCGCCTGTCTATCGTGCGTCTTCCGCGCCTTGAGTCTGCGCCGGTAGTAGATGACGAGCACGACGGCGAGCAACTGGCCGAATGAGGTAGCCCAGAGTTGACGCCAGGGTTCGGGCAGGAGGACGAGGACGCTGCCGGAAAAGGCCGCGACCGCGCCGAAGTAGCCGCCGATCATCTTGACGAGGTGTTCGTAGAGCCAGAGGTTCGGGGAGAAGGGAAAGGCAAGCGGGCGCGCGAAGCGATAGAGATCGTAACCGGCGTAGAGCATGCTGCCTACGCCGAGCGAATAGACGACCGGCAGACGCTCTAGGATGCGACCCGACACGCCGAGCGCGACGAGCATCGCGCCGACGGCGAAGACCGTGAGCGTGACGATCCAGTCGAGGCCGCGCGCCCTCTCGTTCACGCTCAAGTCGGGGCGTTTGCGTCTGAGCACGCGGTAGCCGGAGAAGACTGCGATGGTGGCCGAGGCTGTCAGACCCGCGAAGTAAGGGTTGAGGCTGATGAAGGTGAGCACGGTCGCCGTGCCGATGACGACGCACATCGAGTAGAGAAACAGTTTCCCCGACTTTCTGTGCGTCGCGCGCCCTGTGGGCGACCCGACGGGCTTGCGTGTGACGAGCGCGACGAGGCCGACAAGGACGGCGACGGTTCCGGTGATGATGTGTGCGACGAGCAGGAACGAGGATAAAGAGTTCATAGGCGTGCGAGGCTCAACTTCCGGCGGTCGTCTAATCACGACCGCCAGCAGCCTTACGCGCGCGCCGCGACGGATGTTCCCCGCTTTTCATCTCTCGTCCCGTCAAGACGCGCGCGTGCGTCCGCGTCGCTCTCCACGATTCGTCTGACGGCGAAGAGGTGTTTCAGTTTGTCGTAGTCCCAGCAGAGGAGATACACATTCGCGAGCAGCATCAAGCCGGTGATGACGGGCGTGCCTTGAAAGTGGAGCGAGACGGTGATGACGAAGATGTTGAGGGCGAGCGGGAAATAGACGAGCGCGCCGAGGGTTGCGGTGCGCGGGATGAGGAGGAGGAGTGCGGCTGCGAGTTGGCACAGGCCGAGGAAGCGCCAGTAAAAGCCCGTGCGATACATCGCCTCGAAGAAGAAGCCGACGGGGCTGTCCAGACCGAGCATGGTGAAGCGATTGCCGAGCACTTTCGTCAGCCCCGAAGGCAGAAAACCGAGCGCCAGCAGCACTCTCGTGCAGACGGTGAAAACTCGCAGGGCCTTGTGCCCGTGTACTCTCGCGTGCGCGCGATCCAATAATGAAGTCTCTCTGTCCATGTCTATTTAACGCCGGACGCCGCGTTGTTATTAACAACCGCAGACACGTTTATCAAAAACACGCGCGGGCAAGTTTATCGACAACACGCGCGGGCGCGTTTATCAACGCTTCGCTCCCGCCCCGCGCGGCGACGCTCTCAGTCCTTACCTTTAGCCGCTTTGCGCGACGTACGCCCGGCGCTGCGAATTTGCCGCACATGTTCCGCAAAGGCTTGCGCCTCCGTGCCGCCGACGATCTCGCCGACCACTTCGAGCGGCAACTCTTCCGCACGCAGAAAATTGACGCAGCTTTTGCCGCACTTGAGTTTCTTCGAGGCCGCCGCGTCGAACTTCGCTTTCATGTCGGGAAAGACGTAGAGCGGGATCAGGTACAGGCTGATGTAGTTCTTCTGGTTCGCCAGCGCGACGTACCAATCATCGCCCGCCTTGAAACTCAAAAACTTCGCGCCCACTTCCTCCGCGTACCCCTCCGGCATGCTCTCGCGCACCACGCCCCACACGCGCTCGACTTCCGCGCGTCGCCCGTCCGGCAAATTCGCGAGATACTGTTCGTATGAGAGAGTCTGCTCCGTCAAAATCGTCTCCTCCGAAATTGATTTGAGAATTTTTTGGATGATGCCGCCCCGCACACAGGTTCAACTCGAATGAGGCGCTTCAGGACACGCGCGCACACGGGGCTTGATCTCAACCGGTCTTTTTCGCGCGAGTAAACTGCTTGAGCGTGCGGCCTGCGGCAGAGTCTTCGATGAGCGTCGCCAGACGCTTGAGCCGCGTCTCTTCACGCTTGGCGCTCAACACCCACCAAGTCGCCGCCTTGCGATACGAAGCCGCCTGCGCCTCGAAGAACTTCCACGCCGCTCGATTACCCCGCAGCTTCTCGCCGTAGGGTTCGACTAACTCCATCTGCCGCTGCTCGTAAGCGTAAATGCCCGACCTGTTCTCCGTACGCGCCGCGAAAGCCCGCTCCCCCGCCGGACGCATACGACCCTCGCGCGCCAGTTCTTCGACGCGCTTGATATTCACCGCGCTCCAAATGCTGCGCGCACGTCGCGGCGTGAAGCGCGTCATGTAACTCTCGCTGTCGATGCTCTTCCGAATCCCGTCAATCCACCCGAAGCACAGAGCCTCATCAACCGACTCCGGCCAGGTGATGCTCCGCTTGCCCGAATCCTTCTTGTAATAACCGACCCACAACTCCCGCGCCGTCTCGTGATGCTTCTCCAGCCACTTGCGAAAGTCTTCGGGCGATTTGAAAAATTTGATTTCCATGGCGGAGTATAAATTCCACTTACCTTTTCACGTCTGAGCCAACAGTTATTTTGTCGAATCGCCGTCCTGCTGGTAGCCGAGGAGTTTGCGGTAGAGGGTTTTGCGACCGATGCCGAGCGTGCGTGCGGTGCGGGTCTTGTCGCCGCCGGTGTAGTCGAGCGTGGCTTCGATGGCGCGGCGTTCTATGTCTTCGAGTGTGGAGGGCACGTCGAGTTCGAGTTTGATGTGGCGGCCTTCGGCGGAGGCGCGCGTGCGCTCGGTGCGTGTGCGGGCGCGTTCTTCAACGAGGGGGCGCGAGATGGCTTCGGGCAGATCGTCGAGTTCGATCTGGCGTCCCGAGGCGATGATGACGGCGCGCTCGACGGCGTTTTCAAGTTCGCGCACGTTGCCCGGCCAGTCGTAGGTCTTGAGGGCGGCGAGCGCGTCTTTCGAGATGCCGGAGATGTAGCGTCCGGTCTTCTGCTTGTAGTGTTCGAGAAAATGTATGACGAGCGGGTGCACGTCTTCGGCGCGTTCGCGCAAAGGGGGTAAACGTACGGGGAAGACCGAGAGACGGTAGAAGAGGTCGCGCCGGAACGTGCCCTGCTCGACGGCGCGTTCGAGATCGACGTTCGACGCGGCGATGACGCGCACGTCCGCCTTGATGACTTCGTTTCCGCCGACGCGCGTGAACTCGCCGTCCTGCAACACGCGCAACAGGCGCACCTGCGCCGACAAACTCATCTCGCCGATTTCGTCCAGAAAGAGCGTCCCGCCGTCGGCCTCTTCAAACTTGCCGCGACGACGGGCGCGCGCGTCCGTGAACGCGCCGCGCTCGTGGCCGAAGAGTTCGGATTCGAGCAGCGTTTCGGGGATCGCGCCGCAGTTGAGTTTGATGTAGGTGCGGTCTTTGCTCTGCGAGTTGTAGTGTATGAGGTTGGCGAGGAGTTCCTTGCCCGTGCCGGATTCGCCTTGAATGAGCACGGAGGTCTGCGTGTCGGCGACGTTTAAGGCGAGTTCGATGGCGCGACGAATGGCGGGCGCTTGCCCGATGATGCGGTCTTCGGCGCGGCGTTGATGAAGCACCGTGCGCAGGCGCATCACTTCGGCGGAGAGTTGGTCGCGTTCAAGCGCCGTGCCGAGTTGGTCGGCGATGCCTTCGACGAGCGCGGTCTCGTGTTCGTCGAAACTCTCGCGCGCCGCGCTCCAGACGAGGCCGAGCAGTCCGAACGTCTGACCGCCGATGTGTACGGGTGCGACGAGCGCGGCGTGGCCGCCGAGCGTGGCGTTGAAGGCGAAGCGCACGAGCGGCGGGAGCGTCGTGTCGAAGACTTGCAGCGTCTTGCCTTCGGTGAACAAATCTTGGAGCGCCGGATACTCCGTGATGTCGATTGACTGGCCGTGCTCTTTGATGAGGCCGCGCACGCCTTCGGTCGCGGCGTGCGGCGCGGCCTTGAAGGCCGCAAGCGTGATCGCTTTGCCCGTCGGGTTCATCACGCCGAGCGCGCAATAGTCAGCACCGACGAGCGCGAGCGCGCGCTCCAAGACGAGCGAAGTGACTTCGTTGAAATCCGAACGCGCGTTCAGAGTGTTCGCGATCTCAAGGAGCGCGCGCGTGCGGTGCGACTCGCGCTGCTGATCCGTGTAGAGACGCGCATACTGGTAGCCGACCGCGATCTGGCGCGCGATGGATTGGAGGAAGGAGACTTCTTCGTCGAGCCACTTGCGCGGGGCGCGCACGGTGTGCATGCCGACGAGTCCGAGCACGTCGCCCGCCAGGACGACGGGGACGACGAGGAGCGAGCGTGTGTTGAGGCTCGCGGGCAGGAGACTCACTTTCGGATCGAGATCGGGCGCACCGGTATCGTCTATGCGTATGGGTTGCGCGAGGTTGAAGCGCCCGGCGAGTTGGCGGAAGTCAACGGGAACTGACGTGCCGAGGCTCGAAGGAATGTCTGCGCTCGCGCGCCACTCGTGGCTGATGCGGAGTTCGGTTTCGGAGGCGAGCTGGATCACGTCGCAGCGATCCACGTCCATCATTTGCCCGAGTTCGCTGACGACGGCTTGCAGGAATTTGTCGAGATCAATCTTGGTGTGGATGGTGGGCGCAAGGCGGTTGATGATCGCCTCGCGCGCTTCGTGCATCTTGATCTTGCGTTCGAGCGAGAGCGTCTCGACGTTCGTGATGGGCGTGGGCTGCAAAGACAACGGTGCTGCGTGCTCCTTAATCAACAGGCTCGCTCAGGCGTGCGTATGGTTAAGCGCAGATGATAACAAAGAGAACGATGAAGTAGGAACGATGAACGATGAACTGAAAACACTTTGCTTTCAGTTCATCGTTCATCGTTCCTACTTCATCATTTAGTTCCGCGCGGTCTCTACGGTGAGACGGAAGAAGATCGTGGCGTCGGCGGGGTCGAGAATAGGGTGGTAGGTTTTGCCGTAGTTGGCGGTGATCTTGCGTACGTAGTTTTCGGTTTCGGGGTAGGGCGGAATGCCGTCGTACTTGTCAACCGACCCTTCGCCGGCGTTGTAGCCCGCGAGCGCGAGCGAGATGTTGCCGTCGAAGCGCTTCAAGAGCCAGCGCAGCAATTTCGTTCCGGCGTAGACGTTCTGTTCCACGCCCGTCTTGCCTTCGACGGCGAAGCGCGCGGCGGTGGCGGGCATCATCTGCATGAGACCTTGCGCGCCCTTGTGCGATTCGGCTCCGATCTTGTAACGCGATTCCTGATAAGCGACGGCGTGAATCAGGCGCGGGTCAACGCCGAACTCTTTACCGGCGCGGAAGATCATCAGATCAATTTCGGCGTCGCCGGAGGTGGGAACGTCCGTGGGGATGAAGTTTTCGTTGAGTCGAATTCTATTTGCGGCGACTGAGGGCGCGAAGACGCGCGTGCCGATGCTGGAAAAATTAACGAAGAGAAAAAGAGCGAATAAAGTTAAGAGTGATAATTTAAAAGAGCGGAAATGAGGGACGTGCCGGGTAATCTGCATTCAGTTCGTTCTCCATGTGAGCTTGGGTCGAACCTGAGTTCGACGCCATCGGTTGCATCGTAAAATGCGGTGCAAAGGTTGGGGGCTACGCATGGTCGAACGATTGTGCAAAGAGCATTATCGAGACCGGAGATAAGATGGACGAAACACTCTGCCGGTTGCTTCGAGCGCACGAAACTTATGCGAATAAGTCCTTTTGCTGTCTGCATTTAATTCGCACGGACGCAAGTTCCTGATAAGGCAAAGCTTCGCCGCGCGTTCGTTCATCCTGAGCGATGAATTAGGGACGTTGAAAGGGTGTTGGCGTATGGAAAGGGTGCAAAAAACTTCGCTTTCGGAGAAAAATTTTAGAGGTATTTTCGTCCGGACGGAGTTGAGCGCACGTTTGTCGGGGCAAACTCCGCACGCGGTTGCGCGCCCTTCGCGTTGCTTCGTATAATCGGTGCAGTTTAACGTTCACATCCATTTTTAGTAGAGACAATAGAAATAATTATGCCGATTTACGAATACAGTTGCCAGAAGTGCGGGGCGCGCCTCGAAGTGATGCAGAAGATCACGGATAAGCCTCTGAAGCGTTGCAAAAATTGTGGCGGGAAGTTGGAGAAGGAGTGGTCAACCACGAGTTTTCAGTTCAAAGGCACGGGCTGGTATGTGACGGACTACGCCGCGAAGAAGGCGGGCGCGGGCGAAAAAGAGACCGCTAAGGGCGGCGCGACCGAGACCAGGACGGACGGGGCGACGGACGGCGCGACGGACGCTGTGAAGCCCGCCGCCGTGGAGACGAAAGCCGAACCCGCCGCTTCGACCGATTCGACAGATTCCAGGCGAAAGAAAACCTCTCGCCCCGCCGCGACATCCAACCGCCCGAAAAGCGACTGAACCCTATCACGCACTTCGGAGCCTAAACTTGTGTCGTACAGTAAAATTTCGATTGCCGTAAGTCTTATCTTCGCCGCCTGCCTTGTGGCGGCGGGACAGGCGGGGCGGCGTCCCGTCAATTCACGCGAGCGCATGACGATGCTCAACATCGTCGCCGCGCGCGAGGACGGTTCGCGCGTGCCCATCACCCCCAAAGACCTCGCACTCTACGATGACGGCATCGAACAAAACATACAGAACCTGATGCCCGACACAGGCCCCGCGCGCATAGTGCTCCTGTTCGATAACTCGCTCAGCCTTCGCACGGACATCCCGCGCTTGGCGAGCGTGGCGCGCGAGTTCGCCTACGAAATTTACGAGGGCGACCAACTGCTCATCGCGGGCTTCGACGAGCGCGCCGAACAACTCTCCGCCGACTGGACGGACAAGACGAAAGAGGTGGAAGAGGCCGTCGCGCTCTTGCGCAAAAAGGGCAACCCGCATTTGTTCGACGCGATCAACGATGTCGTCGAGATAGCCTTGCGCCCGCTCACCGGCTCGAACCGCAAGCGCGTCATCGTCTTCGTCGGCGACGGGCTGGATCGCGGCAGCAAGACGAAGTTCAAAGACCTGTTGAACGAACTGCAAAAGTCGGACATCACCGTCTATGCGCTGCAAATCCCCGACCGCACGGGCGGCGCGCACCGGCGCGATAAGCCGAAGCCCACGCAGGTCGTCCAACAATTAGTCGAGGGCACGGGCGGGCGCATCCTTCCGCTCGACAAACCCGCCGAGTCGGCCAAGGCCATCTGCGACGAACTGCGCCAGAACCGCTACCTGCTCTCATACGCCCCGACCTCGCTCCCCTATTCCCAGGCGCGCCGCCTGCTCATCGTCGGCAACCCCGGCATCCAGGTGCGCTACAAGTCGGCGCAGCCGCCAACACACAGGTAACAGAGGTCAGAGGCTAGAGGTCAGAGGTTAGTAAAGACAGTTCCTGTTTTTAACTAACCTCTAGCCTCTAACCTCTGACCTCTAATTCTTCCTTGAGTAGAAATAGAACATCGCGCCGATGACGGCGAGCAGGATGATTTCGAGGAGCGCGAAGTAGGAGGGATCGAAGCCTTCGGCCTCGTCGCGCGCGTGTTGATAGACGACGAACGTGCCGAAGATGATGGCGGTCGCGAGCCAGATGATTTGACGTTTCGTGTCCCACACGTCGGGTTAGTTGGTACGGCTGTCAGAAAAAGCATTCACCGCAGAGACGCAGAGAGCGCAGAGTCCACGCAGAGAAGATCAACTCTTTCTCTGCGCCTCCTCTGTGTCCTCTGCGTCTCTGCGGTGAATCTTTATATCCACTAGAATCAAACGCGAAGTTTTTGGAGGCGCTCGGCGGCGGCGTGGAGCGTCTCATCTTTTTTGCAGAAGCAGAAGCGCACCTGTTGCGCGCCGAGCGAAGCGTCGCTGTAGAAGCTGGAGCCGGGCACGCAGGCGACGCCCACCTGCTGTATCAAGTGGCGCGTGAACTCAAGATCGTTCGCGAAGCCGAACGCAGAGATGTCTGTCATCACGTAATAAGCGCCGTCGGGGCTGAAAACTTTGAATCCCGCTTTTTCGAGTATGGGCAAAAGCAGGTCGCGGCGCGCCGCGTAGTCGGTCTGCAAGTGCTCGTAGTATTCGGGCGGCAGGCGGAGCGCCATCGCTCCGGCGGCCTGGAGCGGCGCGGCTGCGCCAACCGTGAGGAAGTCGTGCACTTTGCGTATCGCAGAGGTGACGGCGGGCGGCGCGATGCAATAACCGACCCTCCAGCCCGTGACCGAGTAAGTCTTCGACATCGAGTTGACGATGACGGTGCGCTCGCGCATCCCTTCAAGCTCGGCTATCGAGGTGTGTTTGATCTCCGCGCCTTCGCGCGGGTAGAGGATGTGCTCGTAGATTTCATCCGTGAAGCAGAGCGCGTCGTACTCTTTGCAGAGCGCGGCGATGAATTCGAGTTCGTCGCGCGTGAACACTTTGCCGGTCGGGTTGTTCGGGTTGCAGATGATGATGGCTTTGGTGCGTTCGTTGAAGGCGGCGCGAAGCTCGTCGCGGTCGAACGACCAATCGGGCGCGCGCAGGGGGACGTAGCGCGGTCGCGCGTCGGAGAGGATGGCGTCGGGCGCGTAGTTTTCGTAGTAAGGCTCGAAGATGACGACCTCTTCGCCCGGATCGACGGTCGCCATCATCGCCGCGATCATACCTTCGGTCGAGCCGCAGGTGACGGTGATCTCGGTTTCCGGATCAACGTCCAGTCCGAGATACCAGCGCGTCTTCTCGGCAATCGCCTCGCGAAAGTCCTTCGCACCCCAGGTGATCGCATACTGGTTCACGTCCGCCTCAATCGCACGCATCGCCGCCGCTTTGATGTCGGCGGGCGCAGGGAAATCGGGGAAGCCTTGCGAGAGGTTGACCGCGCCGTGCTTGAGTGCCTCGCGCGTCATCTCGCGTATGACGGACTCGGTGAAGCGCGACGCCTTCTCGGAGACGTAGCGGCGCGGCGGTGTTGTGGCGGCGGGGCGTGTCATGTAAATTTAACTCCTGACGGATGAGAGTCGGAAAATAGCGTTGCTCGTAGGCGCGATGCTCGCACAGTTGGCGGCTTCGAGGCAAATCCGAAATCGGCGATGAGCGAAGAGAGTAAAGAGAATAAATGCCCGATGGGGAATCGCCCATGGCTGGCGACTTTTCTCGTGCTATCCTTCCTGCTCGCAGTGCTGGCGAGGAAGTTGGGCTGGCTCTAGGGTGCGAAGGCGTGTCGCTTCCGAAAGGATTGGGAAATGAGAAAAATCTGCGCGCTCGCGTTTGTGTTCGCGTCGTTCGCCGCCGCCGTTTTGGCTCAAGCGACGACGCCGCAGAAACAATCCCGCCCAACGCCTGCCACCAACTTGACCGTCGAGATTCGCTACCGTAAGGACTACGCGACTTTCCTTGCCGGCGACCGCAGCATGTGGTTTGGGCGCTTTGAGCGTATAGCAGGGTGGCAACAGCCTGCGGGTATGCTTCCGGTGCGCGCGGTTCAAGTCTCTTCGCGCGTGGAGAGCGAGACGGCTTTGCAAATTGCGGTGTCGGTGCGACAGGGCGAGCGTTATCACGACGAGGTGAAGCAGGTCGCCGCGTACACGGTGCGCGTGGACGAACGCGTCGCGGTCGAGGAGTTGAAGCAGTACGGGATCGTGCCAATCGAGTTGAGGGTCGTGCGTACGAAGCCCGCGGCGGAGGCCGCGCCGCCTTACGTCGAGAGCCGCACGAGCGCGCTCGAACTCGTCGGCGTCGAGCCGCGTGAGGCGACGTTTCCCTCCTACGTCGTGCGGCTCAAAAACGTCTCCGGCAAGGACATCGCCGCCCTGCACGTCGATTACTACACGGGCAAACGACACAGCAGCATGAGGCCGCAGCACCCGCAGAACCTGCCGCTCATCAAGGCGGGCGCGGTTTACGAGTTGAACGCGTCGGGCGGCGGCGACGGCGGAGAGTTGACGGCGGACGGCTACACGCCGCGCGCTCTGCAAAAAGTGGTGATCGCGACGGTCGTTTTCGCCGACGGCACTTTCGAGGGCGAGCCGCTCGCAGCCGCCGAGCAGCACGCGCTACAGCACGCGCGCAAGCTGCAAATCACACGCGCGCTCGCGCTCATAAAAGACGCGCTCGAAGAGCGGGGCGCGGGCGACGAGACGGCAACTGTGGCGCGCTTCAAGGCTCAAGTCTCCGCGCTCGGTGAAGAGGTCGAACCGCAAGTGGTCGGACGACTGGCGGCGAAGTTTCCGTCGCTCGGCGAGCAAGACAGGCGCATGTTGAGCGAGGGGTTACGCTTTTACCAGCACGAGATCAAGATGGATTTGCTTCGCGCCGTCGCAAAATTTGAAGACGCGCGTTCGACGCAGCAGGTAACTTTCCGTCGTTGGCTGGAGAGCGTGCAGGAAACTTACGTGCAGTGGTTGGCGAGACTATAAAACAGGCCGCTGCGACTAACGCTCCCGACTTCGGCGACTTGCCGCAACTTTCGGCGACTTACTTTCAAGCGGTCGGCTGTTAAATTCTCAAAGAGGAGTTTCCCCCAATGCTTTCACGTGTGCTGCGCTTCGTGCGCCTGCCTCTGGTGTTAATCGTCATCTGGACGGTGCTGCGGTTTATCAACGGCCCGGTTTTCGGCACGCCTTATTCTCCGCGCGGCAACGCGATGTTCTCCATCCTCGGCCTGACGATCATCTGCACGATCATCTACGGCGCGTTGTCGAACCGCGTAGCCAATTTCACCTGGGTCGGCACGATCCTCATCGGCGTGGTGCTCGGCCTCTTCTCGCAAATACTGATCTTCCTCGCCACGCTCATTAGCTACGCCGCAAACATAGACACTTACTTTACGCACTGGGATGCGCTCAACATTCCGGAAGGGACGACCGCGACGATGGCACAGGCCATGATGACGCGCGCGGGCGGATTCATCGCCGGCCCCGTTCTGGGAACAATTGCGGCGCTCATAGGCCGCGCCGTGTTCGGCAAACTCGCGCCCCGCTGCAATGATGACGGGCGCTAGGAGCGGGATAGACGACGACGGAAGTATCGAATCATTGATTCAATGATTCGACCTTTCCGTCGTCCTTCTTAATTCAGCGGCGGCGCGTCCTGTTCGGCGGCCTGCTTGCGTAGTTGATCTATGACCGACTGGATAGCGGGCGCGAGCTTGCCGTTCGGCGCGAGCGCGAGATATTTCTCGTAGGCCGCGACGGCCTCTTTGTATTTCTCCAGACGCTCGTAAGTTCTGCCGAGCAGTTCGTAGAGGACGGGTTCGGTGTCGGCGAGTTGCGCGACGGCCTTGCGGAAGGCGGCGGCGGCTTCCGCATACTTGCCTTCCTCTTCGTAAATGATGCCGAGTCCGGTGTGCGCTTCGGGTTGAAAGCCGCGCGCCTCGCGTATGGCGCGTTCGTAGGCCGCGATGGCCTCATTGTTTTGCGACGTGGCGCGGTGGATGCGCCCCTCAACCGCAGACGCTTCCGCATACGCCGCTCGCTGTTGCCGCGCCTCGTCAACCGCGTCGAGCGCGCCGTCATAATCATTCAAATCCAACAGGACGCGCGCCAGCCCGACGTGCGCGGCGGGGAAACGCGTTCGACGCGCAATCGCGCGGCGATAAAGTTCGACGGCCTCGCGGCGCGCATCGTCGTTCGTGGCGCTCTCGCGCGCCGCTTCGGCCTGCTGGAAAGCGAGTTCGGCTTCGTCCTTCGTCGGCGTGAGCGGGACGTTGAGCGCGCCGCGCTGCGTGGGCAAAACGGTGAGCGTGCGTTCGGCGAATCCGGCGGCGCGCACGCGCAGGGTGTGGCGACCAGCCGAAACTTTCTCGATCTGAAATTGACCTGACTCGTCCGTCACGCCGCGCCGCACTTCATCGAACCAGACGACGGCCTTCGGTTCACTCTTCAACGTGATTGATTTCGACGCGACGGCGGGCGGCTTCGGCTTAGTCGAAGCGACGGGCGCGGCTTTGGCTGTTGTCGCAACTTTGGTTGTTGTCGCGGCTTTGCCTGTTTTGGCGGCTTTGGTTGTTGTCGCGACTTTGGCTGTTTTCGGCGTTGGCTTCCGTTGACTCTTCTGCGCGTGCGTGTCGAATGATGCGGCACAGGCGGCGAGCGCGACGAGTAGGGCGAAGGTCGGGAGAGAGAAGAGCCGAGAGGAGAAGCGTTCAGGAATTGAGCCGTGCGGCTTCCGGGTCTCTTTTATCGTCTCTTTCATTTGCGATCTCCTTCAAGTTCACGCGCGCTTATTGTTCCTCTTTCAATTCCTCGTCGTCGGGCGTCGCGCGTCGCGGGCGAACCGTGCTGTTTGAAGGTTGCGCGGTCGTTGCGCCCGTCGCTGCAACGGGGCGCACGGCGCGCGAGCCGACTTCTGCGCGGAATTGACCGCTCTCGTCGTAGAGACGTTTGTATTGCAAGGTGTTTCTGACGACGCCCTGCACGTAGCCGCGCGTCTCGCGGAAGGGCACGGCCTCCGCCCATTCGTCCATCTCAGCGGGCAGCTCCGCGCGCCAGCGCACGGCTCGCCCCGGCCCGGCGTTATAGGCGGCGGCGACGTATTCGATGCGCCCGAAGCGGTCGAGTTGATCGCGCAGGTAGCCCGTGCCGAGTTGTATGTTGAGTTGCGGGTCTGCGAGCAGCGCGTCGCGCGTGACGGTGCGAGAGATGCCGTACTTGCGCGCGGTGCTCTGCGCGGTGTCGAGCAGAAGTTGCATGAGGCCGTAGGCGTTGGCGTGCGAAGCGGCGCGCGGGTCGAAGACGGACTCCTGCCGGATGAGTCCGGCGATGCGGTAAGGATCGATGCTGCGCGTGCGCGCCTCGCGCGTAATCGTGTCCCAGTAGGCGAGCGGGTAGAACACGTCCCACTCGTCGCGCGTCAGTTCCTCCGGCTTCATCTGCGAATAGTCGGGATAACTTTTTTGCAGCGCGAGAAACGCGTGCAGGTTCTGTTGACGCGTGCGATAGATGCGCGCCTTCGCCAGATTCAGGCGCGGGCTGCGCGGCGCAGACTCCAAAACTTCGTTCACTTCCTCTAACGCGTACTCGTCCAGACCGACGACGTTCAACTGATCCGCTTTCGCGAGCGACGCGTTCATCTCCGCCGTAGCGGTTTCTTCCGCGACGGAGACCGTGTTGAGGTTCGCGACGGCGCGCGAGATTTGCGTATCGGGCACGTATTCAGTCCCGGCGATGGGGTGCGTGCGTTTCAAGGCGTCGAGCCGCTGGCGCGCAAGGTCGCCGTACCAGTTGGCGTCGTAGCGTTGCAGCATGGCTTGATAGAGCGTGCGCGCGCGGTCGAATTGTCCGGCGCGTTCGGCGTCGCGCGCCGCCCAGTATCCGGCGCGGCCTCGGTTGTCCGTGTTGCGGTCGGCATACTGCGCGAGGTGTTCGAGCAGAAGGCGCGCGGACTCCGCGTAGTTCTTCGACTCGTGCGCCGCCCATGCGAGTTCGAACTGCGCCTGCGCCACCTCTGTCGCGCCGGGGTAGGCGGCGACCGCCGCGCGGTAAAAGTTTGCGGCCTCCACAGTGTTCTTCGCATCACGCGCGATCTGTCCGGCGGCGGCGAGCGCGCGTCGCGTGTGTGTATGTTCGGGGAAGGCGCGGCGCATCTCGGCGTGCACGGTGCGCGCCTGTTCCCACTGTCGCGCCTTCGCGTGAGTCTGCGTGAGGTAATAGAGGGCTTCGACGCGCGCCTCAGGCGCGGCGGACGCAGGGATGGCGTTCAACGCGGCGGCGGCTTCGGGCAGGCGCGTCGAGCCGACGTTGAAAGCGGCGATGCCGCGACGCAGTTGCGCTTCGGACGTGGCGGTTGCGGGAAAGCGCGCGAAGGCTTCGCCGTAAGCGGATGCGGCTGCGGCGTAATTTTTCGCCTCGTAAAGTTTGTTGGCGCGCGTCGTCGCTTCGAGCGGGGAGGCGGGCGCGAGCGGCGAGGCGAGACGCGTGAGCGCGCTCGCGGCCTCGTTCGTCTGAGGCGAGGCGGGCGCGAAGAAGTAGATGCGCCGGTAGGCGGCGAGGGCGCGCGTGGTGTCGCCCGTCTGCTCGTAAGCCTTCGCGGCGAGGAGGAGCGCGCCCGCGTCGTCCGCGTCCGACAAATTTTTCACCAGGAGCGGCACGGCTGCCGCCGCGTTGTCTTGCAGCGCGAGTTCGGCGTTGCGCAAGACGGCTTCGCGCGCGCGCAGGGCTTGCGGGTAGTCGCGCGCGAGTTGTTCGTAGGCGGCGCGGGCTTCTGTGCGCCTGCCGATCTTAGCGAGCGCGTCTGCGCGCAGGAGGAGCGCGTAATCGCCGAGCGCGGTCTGCTCTTGAAACGCTTTCGAGTCGAGAAGCGTTGCCGCGCCCGCGAAGTCTCCGGCGGCGATTTTTACGCGCGCGCGTATGAAGCGCGCGAGCGCGCCCGCCGCGGTGTTCGCATACTGCGTCTCAAGGGCAGCGACGGCGCTCTCGGCGGGCATCGTGACGGGCGGCGCGGCGTGCGTCAGCGCGCGCAGGCGTTCGACGGCTTCCGAGTCGCCCGCCCTTTGCTGCGGCTGTGCGCTCTTGCAACTCACGGTCGCGAACGGCAACAGCAGCAGAGCACCGGCGGCGGCGACGGCGAAGACAGCGGACATAAGGACGACTTGATGCTGGCGATAATTGTTTCTCAAAACTTCTCCATTCCCTTCGCGCGACGATCTGATCGAATTGATGCGACGCATGAAACTTAAACTAACTTGCCGCAACGGCGAGGCGCAAGTTGAACCCGACGCGCCGCCACGCGCGCATGCTCGCTCGACTAGGATGCGCCGCGCGTCGAAACCCGTTCGCCCGAGAAAGAAAAAGGGCAGGGAGTTGAAGCCCTGCCCAAGCGAGAGTTTGAAAGGTTTCGTGAAGCGTCAGGCGGCGACGCTCGCGCCCGGATAACCGTCGCCGAGTTTCGCGGCGTTGCCTTCGGCGAGCGTGTTGACGAGTTCGTGATGAAAATAGTCGTAGCGCGAAGCGACGTTCGGCGCGACGCGTTTGTCATACATCTGGCGTGAGCGGTCGATCTCTTCGCGCAGGCGTTCGTAGAGGTTGCCCGCCTCGCGCCCGTCGCGCACCTTCTGCTCGTTGTAGAGTTTGATTTCGGAGACGAGGAGGCGCGCGAAGCGGCGCGCATCGTTGTGATAGCGACGCTCCTCTTCGCCGACCTCGACGGGCAACTCGCTGTCCGAGCGGCGCGAACTGCCGCCGAGCGGCGCGACCGCCGGAGCAGTGCCGCCCGTCGCGGCTGCGGCGGGTTCTGAGACAACCGGCGATGGCGTCATCACGCGCTCGTCGCGAGTGGCAGTGTCGGGCGCGGCGGTCGGGCGCACACCCTCCACGCCGAAGGCCGGTTCGATGCCGCGTTCCTCGCGCGGTTCGGCGGCGCGCGGCGCTTCTTCTAAGGCGGCGGTCGCGGCAGGTTCGGAGTCGCGCGCAGGGGCGGAAACTTCTCCCGCGCTTTCGGCGGGCGCGGCGGGTGCGACGGAGACGGACGCGGGCGGCGCGGCGTGTGAGCCTGTTGGCGTTTGCGCGGCGCGTTCGGCGGCGGGGCGCGGCGCGGGGCGTTTGAGCGCGAGCAGTTCGACGGACATGCTCGTGACGCGCACGAGCGTTTCGAGCGCTTCGAGGTTGATGGCGTCGGGTTCGAGCGCGGCGCTGTCGGCGTAGAGCACGGCGACGCACTTGTCGCGCGCGATGAGCGGGATGGCGACCATGCGTTGCGGGGCTTCGTCG
This sequence comes from Pyrinomonadaceae bacterium, assembly GCA_035296385.1. Classification (GTDB taxonomy): domain Bacteria; phylum Acidobacteriota; class Blastocatellia; order Pyrinomonadales; family Pyrinomonadaceae; genus JAIVJZ01. The sequence goes on from DATHBB010000269.1 coordinate 22,674, forward strand.
CCGAGTTTGGAGATGAGTTGATCGTCGTCCGCGTTCGTGCCGGGCGCGCCGCTCCACGTCGAGCGCGAGGTGGCGGCGCGGCTCAGGAGCGTGTCGTCGGCGAGCGGCAGCGAAATCTCGCGCACCGCGTCGTCGCCGACCGTGCCTTCGAGGCCGCGCGCGCGCCAGCCCGTCGCGCGTTCGTTCTTGACGACGAAGAAGGCGAGGCGGGGCGTGAAGGTGGCGGCGCGGTTGACGAGCGTGTTGAGAATGTCGGCTTGCGAACGCTGGTTGTCTATGTCGTCAACGGCGGCTTTGAGGAGCGCGATGTCGCTCGTCGAGCGGGCGCGGGCTGAATATTCCGCGGCCACCTCCGTGCCCTTGCCGGTGGCGGCGCGCAGGTGTTCCGAGATCGAGACGGCAATCGGCGCGTCCGACAGAGACGCGTCGGAGAGGCGTTCGCTGAGGCGCGTGAACGCCTCGTTGACCTGACTTTGCAGCCGTGCGATCTCTTCCTGCTGCCCCTGCACGCGCGCCTTGATATAGCTCTCCACCTCGGCGCGCAAACTCTGTTCCAAGCCTTCGCTTCCTGCCACCTGTGACTCTCCTTCTTTCACTCGTGTTGCTGTTGATAAGTGTGCGGGCCGGATGCGCCCGGTAGGTTACGGCGGCGGTCGAGTCAGGTGTTTTTGACTGACCGGAGGCGCGCGCTCCGGAGGCGCAAACGCCAGTCAGGGATTATGGCGGGCACGCGCGCGCGGTGTCAAGCAACTCATCGAAAAGGGGAAAGGGTAAAGGTGAAGGGAGAAAGGTAAAGGCGGAAGGCAAAAGTAAAGGTTTGCGGCGCGTCCGGTTATTCGTTCCCGATTTTTCCTTTCCCGCTTTCCCTTTACCCCTTCCCCGATCTTAAAGTTTGACACGCGGCGCGCGCTACGATATAACGTGCCCGCCTCTCCGCTGTCACTTCTTGTGATCCGCTCTTACAAAAGCATTTTATCGAACTACCGGAAGGGTGACGCGCTCACAAGAGACTTTACGAACATGCACGTGGCTCGCATTCTAATCGCCGACGATTACGATGATAACCGCGAACTCCTGCGCCTGATGCTGGAGAGCGCGGGCTACAGCGTGCGCGAGACGCGCGACGGGCGCGAGTGTGTCACGGCGGCGCGCGCGGAACTCCCCGACATCGTGCTCATAGACCTCTCGATGCCCGTCCTCGACGGCTGGGGGACGCTCGGAGAACTGCGCGCGGACGAACACACGCGCGCGCTCCCCTGCATCGCCGTCACGGCCTTCGCCGCCGATCAAGACCGGCAGCGCGCGCTCGACGCGGGCTTCGACGCCTACCTCGCCAAACCCTACCGCTCCAGAGAACTCCTGGACCTGGTCGAAGACATGCTCCGACGCACGAGCCAAACTCCGGGCGGCACGGCAGCAGACGCACACGCCGCCGCCAACAGCACCAATGACGGACAACTCACACACGGGCAAGACTGACGGCGACGCGGACGAGTTGACGGCGGGACGCATCCTCGTCGCCTACGAAAAACTTTTCGGCGGCGGGCGCGGCGTGCAAAAGTTCGCGCGCTCCGGCCTGCGCTACGTGCGCCTCGCGCGCGGCGCGGTGCTCGTCGAACAGAACCCGAACAAAAAAAGCGAATGGGCTGAACTCGCGCGCTCAGGCCGCCGCGTCGCATGGCTCATGCGCGACGGCGAATACCTCGCACGCGTCGTTGACGGCGAAGTCGTCATGCTCGATTAGAGAAAACGATGAAGTAGGAACGCGGAACGATGAACTGAAGACGAGTTGCTTTCAGTTCATCGTTCCGCGTTCCTACTTCATCGTTTTCATAGCACGGAAGTCTCTTTAATCAGTCTGCCCGCCGCAAACCTCTCCGCGCCGAGCGCGCTCACGTCGAACAGCGAGGCGCGCCCGTCCAAAATCAACTCCGCCACGCAACGGCCTGTGGCGGGCGAGTGCATCACGCCGTGCCCGCTAAACCCGTTGGCGAAAAACAGCCCGCCGACCTCTGCGGACTCTCCGATGATCGCGTGATTGTCCGGCGTCACTTCATAAAGCCCCGCGCGGCAGCGGCTCGCGTTCACCTCCGCGTCGGCGAGGAAACGCGCGCGGGAGCGCGCGCGGCGGAAAACTTTTTCGGTGAAGGACGGATCGAAGTCGGTCTTGAAGCCGATGGTCTCCGCGTCGTCAGGCCACGCGAGGAGCGCGCCCGGCGCGTCCAAATTCTGCGCTTCGGGTCGGAAGTGAAAACCGTCCGACATGTCTATCACCATCGGCAACCCGTCGGGCAGCGGCGCACGCGGGCGCACGCTCACCAACTGACGGCGCAGCGGCACGACCGGAATCTCCACGCCCGCCAGTCGCGCCGTCCCTGCCGCCCACGCGCCCGACGCGTTGACGACCGCGCGCGTAGAGATGCACCCGCGCGTCGTTTGAACATGCACGACGCGACCATGCTCGACTCCGATCCCCGAAACGTGTGTCCCCGTCCACACGCGCACGCCGCGCTCCATCGCGCTCCCGGTGAAGCCGCGCATCACTTCGAGCGGCGCGATGAACCCGTCCGTCTGGCAAAACGATCCGCCCAGAACGTCGTCCGTGCGAAGGCCCGGCACGCGCCGCGCGACATCCTCTGCGCCGACGAGTTCGACGTTCGTGAGTCCTTCCGCGCGTTGCCGCTCGCGCGTCCGCTGCAAATAATCGAGTTGCGCCTCCGCGGTCGCAACGAACAAATACCCGGCAGGCTCGTAGCCGCAACCGCGTCCGGTCGCTTCCTCGAAGCGCGCGAAGAACTCAATCGAGTAGCGCGACATCCGTATGTTGATTGACGTGGCAAACTGCGCGCGCACTCCGCCCGTCGCCCTGCCCGTCGAACCCAAGCCCTGCACGGCCTCGCGCTCGACGATCAAAACATCCGTGCAGCCGCGTTCCGCGAGATGAAACGCGACGCTTGCCCCGACGATGCCGCCCCCGATGATGACCACGTCCGCCGTCTCGTTCATAAACTTGTCCGGTCAGCTTAAAGACGATTCAAACTGAAACTTTCTTCTTTGCGTCTTTGCATGAGTTAATTCTTTTGCCAACGCTTAATCTCACGCAAAGACGCAAAGGCGCAAAGAAGAAGGAGTGTTGAGACACAAGTTAATTGTCTACGCGGTCGGCAAGCCTTTGCGCGCGATTGATGCCATCACTTCTATGAAGCGGTCGAGTTCTTTGAGCGTGGTGTAGACGTTCGGCGTGATGCGTATGCCTTTGAATTCGTCATGGACGATGGGCGTGGTGAAGATTTTGTGCGTCGCCATCAGGTAGCTGCCGATGGCTGTGGGTTCGATGCCTTCGATCTGTACGTTGCCGATGGCGCACGATTGCTTCGGGTCGAAGGAAGTGTTGAAGCGAACGCGCGGCGCGTCTTTGAGTTGATTCATCCAGTAGCGTGAGAGATAACGCAGGCGCGCCTCTTTGCGCGCCGCGCCGATGCCGTTGTGAAAGAGGATCGCCTCGCCGATGGCGAGCTTGTTGGCCGCCGGGTGCGTGCCGATCTCTTCAAACTTGCGTATGTCGGACGACTTCGGCTTCTCTGCCGCCATCAGAGGCCAGATGCGCGCGATCTTATCACGTTTGACGTAGAGCATCCCCGTGCCCTTCGGCGCGTAGAGCCACTTGTGCAAGGACGTGCCGAAGTAGTCACAGGCCAAGTCGTCGCGTTTGAAACCGAACTGCGCGAAGGAGTGCGCGCCGTCAACAATCGTCTCGATGCCGCGCGCGCGCGCCATGTCGCAGACGGCGCGAACGGGCGTGATCTGTCCCGTCAAATTGATCTGGTGCGAGATGAGTATGACGCGCGTGCGCGGCGTGATGGCGCGCTCGAAGGCTTGTGTGATCTCGTCCAGACTTTTCGGCGGCGTAGGGATTTTGATGAGCTTTAGAACTAAGCCTTCGCGCAGTTCGCGCTGGCGCAGCGTGGAGAGCATGCGCGGGTAGTCCTGCGTGGTGCTCAAAATCTCGTCGCCCGCTTTGAAGTCCATGCCGAGCAGCAAGGCTTCGAGCGACTCGGAGGCATTGCGCGTGATGGCGATCTCTTCGCGGTCGCAGCCGAACATCTCGGCGAGTCCGGTACGAATGGTCTCGGATTGCGGTTCGAGGATTTGCCACATGGTGTAGGCGGTGGCGTCCTCCTGTTGCCAGATGTAACGGACGAGCGCTTCGGTGACGATGCGAGGGCTTGGCGAGACACCGCCGTTGTTGAGATTAACGATGCCGCGCGTGACTGAGAACGACTGTTGTATGTCGAACCAGAAGTCTTCGTCGCGCGCGGCGTCTTCCGCCGAGAGGTGCGCGACGCGCGCGGAGGCCGCCGTCACGTCGCGTAAGAGCGCGGCGACCGTCGGAGATGTGAGCGCGGCGAGGCCGAGTCCACGACCTGCGGACGAGAGGAAGCGGCGACGTGTGGGCTGGTTCATAGTTGTTGTGCCTCGCTTTGCTGTTGAGTGTGAACGGAGTCGGATTCACCGCAGAGGCGCAGAGCAAAGCCGCGGAGAATCGCAGAGAGGAAAGCATAACTTAAATTTGAGAGCACAACTTTGAAATTTATCATTGGTTTTCTCTGCGCCCCTCTGCGCGCCTCTCTGCGTCTCTGCGGTGAATGGTGCTCCGAACATTCAATCTTAATGAACAATCCTGATCTCGCTCGCTCCTCCGTCCGGCAACGGCAGGCGCAGGCGTCGCTCGTCTTGCTCGTAGAAGACGTTGCGTGCGTCGCGCCCGTCAATGCGAACTTCTTTCGGCTTATCGTTGATCCCTAGAATTTCGACGGAACTAACGGCGCGCGCCGCTTGAAAATCGCCCGTGTGTTTGAAGCGAATTGTGCCGCCACTTTGTTTGACGGTCGTTGTGCGCCAGGCGCTCAGGCGGTAGCCGTAGCCGTCGCCCGCGTCTTGATAGATGCGCCCCTCGCCGTCTGCGCCGGAGACGATCTTGAGGGAGAGCGGCGCGCGCGGCATCTCGCCCGTGTGCTGGACGATTGTTTGCACGGGGATGATCGCTCCGGCGCGCGCGAAGAGCGGGAGGCGCGCGAGCGGCGCGTCAATCTCCGCGAACGTCCCGCCTTCGTAGCGCGCGCCCGTCCACCAATCAACCCACGCGTCGCCTTTGGGGAAATATACGGCGCGCGTCGTCGCACCTTGCGTCAAAACAGGTGCGACGAGCAGGTCGCTGCCTAAGAGAAATTGTTCGAGCGGGAGCGTGGGCGCGTAGGTGTTGTAGTCCGTAGGGTAGTTGAACCAGAGCGGGCGCATGACGGGCGCGCCCGTCTCTTCGTGTTCGCGGAAGAGCGTGTAGATGTAGGGCAGCAGTTGGTAGCGCAACTCTATAGAGGCGCGGTTGATTCGCTCATGCGCTTCGCCGAACGACCACGGCTCGCGTTCCTGCAAGCCCGTCGCGACGTGCGAACGGTAGAGGGGCGTGAGCGCGGCGGCTTGCAGCCAACGCGTGTAGAGTTCGGCTGACGCGTTGTTGGCGAAGCCGCCCACGTCCGCGCCGACGAAGGGCAGCCCCGACACGCTCATGCTCGTGAGCATCGCGATGGAGAGTTGGAGGTGTTCCCAACTCGCGACGTTGTCGCCAGTCCAGACGGCGGAGAAGCGTTGTACGCCCGCGTAACCGGCGCGCGTCAGGACGAAGGGGCGCGCGTCCGGTCTTAGTTTCTGCACGCCTTCAAAGGTGGCGCGAGCCATCTGCATGCCGTACACGTTGTGATAGCGCGCGTGGTCGCCCGCCAGCCCGTCGCCGAAGTGGCGCACGTCTAAGGGGAAAGTCTTGGCGGGGTCATGCATAACGTCCGGTTGCGCGGGTCGGTTGTCGGGCGGAAACGTCGCGGGTTCGTTCATGTCGTTCCAGAAGCCCGCGACGCCCTCATCGAGGTTCCGCGCGTGGAGCGAGCCGAACCACTCGCGCGCCTGCGGGTTCGTGAAGTCGGGAAACGCGCAGACGCCCGGCCACACGCGCCCCTGAAACTCACGTCCCTCGCGCGTCTGGTGAAAGAAACCTCCGGCGCGCCCCTGCGTGTAGGCGGAATACTTCTCGTCAACCTTGATGCCCGGGTCGATGATGACGACGGTGCGGAAGCCGTCCTTCGACAAGTCGCTCAACATCTTCGGCGGGTCGGGAAACTTCGTCTTGTCCCAGGTGAAGACGCGATAGCCGTCCATGTAGTCGATGTCGAGATAGATAACGTCTGCCGGAATCTTGCGCGCGCGAAACTGGCGCGCGATGTCGCGCACCTTCGCCTCGGGATAGTAAGAGTAGCGCGACTGTTGATAGCCGAGCGCCCAGAGCGGCGGCAGCGGCGTGCGCCCCGTCAACTCCGTGTAGTCGCTCAAAACTTTTTGCGGCGTGCGCTCGCGCCCGCCCGTGAAGACGTAGTAGTTCAACTCACCGCCCGCCGCACCGAACGTGTAACGGTTCGCGGCGGTGCGCCCCATGTCGAAGTGCGTGCGGTAAGTGTTGTCGAAAAACAGCCCGTAGGCGCGACCCTGACGCAGCGCGATGAAGAACGGGACGGATTGATAGATCGGATCGTTTCCCAACTGGTAAGCGTAAGCGTCCGTGTTCCAGTTGACGATTGTTTGTCCCTGCCGCGACGTGGGCAGAGCCTTCTCGCCGAAGCCGTAATAAAACTCCAATTCATCGCGCCGCTTCGACGCCTCGATAGCGCCTGTCTCCGTGTCAAACGACACAGGCCGCGCCGCATCGTCGTCAACGATGACGTTCCCGCGTGCGTCCAGGACGCTGAACGAGAAAGGCTCGCGGCGAATCACTATCTTCGGCCCCTCAACGCGCGTCGTGATCTCAACATTCGCGCGCGTCTCCTTGATAACCGCCGCGACCGTCTTGCGATCCCGCGACCACTTCGCATACGAATAATCACGCTCGAACACGCCGCGCGGCGCGAGACGCACGCGCACCACGTCCAGGTCGAAAAACGAAACCTGAACACGCGCGCCGCTCGACAAAGTGAGCGCGACGCCGTTCGTCTCGCGCTCGACGCGCGAGACGTTGCCCGCCGCGCGCCACGCCGCGCGAACCTCTACGCCCGCGAAGCTCGAAACAAAAAGGAATGTGAACAGAGCCGCGCCGAGTCGTCGTCGGAAGCGGCGATGCTGACTAAGAATGTGAATCGTCCGGGACATGTTTCTCGTCAGTTGTCATGCGAATTTTACGGCGCGCTATTTTTCGTAAACGACGCGCCCGCCGAGGATGGTCATGGCGGCTTCGGTCTGCAAAATCTCTTCGGGCTTGATCGAGAGCAGGTCGCGCGTGTGGACGACGAGGTCTGCGAGCATGCCGGGCACGATCTGGCCTTTCTCCTTTTCTTCAAACGAGGCGTAGGCGGATTCGGCTGTGTAGCAGCGTATGGCTTCGGCGATGGAGAGTCGTTCCTGCGGCCACCAGCCACCAATGGGGTCGCCCTCCGTGCTCTGCCGCGTGACGGCGGCGTAGAGGCCGAGATAGGGGTTGATGGGTTCGACCGGCCAGTCCGTGCCGAAGGGCATGCGGACGCCGAACGCGAGCATCCTGTGCCACGCGTACGCGCCCTGCACGCGATACTCGCCCAGGCGATCCTGCGCCCAACGCTTGTCCGAGATGGCGTGCGACGGCTGCATCGAAGCGACGACGCCGAGATCGCGAAAGCGCGCGAAGTCCGAAGGCGCGACGACCTGCGCGTGCTCGATGCGATGACGGAGCGGTGAATAAGCGCGAGCCGTGCCTGTTGACGGATCACGAATTTCTATCTTTGCCGGAGTGACAGTTTGCACGCCGACCGACGGAATAAGTTTTGAAGAAGATTGACCGAGAGTTGCCTGAAATCCTTCAAGCGCCATGCGGTTTGCGCGGTCACCGATGGCATGGAGCGTGATCTGGAATCCGGCCTTGTCGCGTTCGAGGATCATGCGCGTGAGTTCTTCGGGCGGGCGGCGCGGGATGCCGCTGTTGTGCGGGTCGTCTGCGAAGGGCGCGAGCATGGCGGCGGTGCGCGAGCCGAGCGTGCCGTCAACGTAGCCTTTGAGCGCGGTGATGCGCAGGCGCAGCGGGTCAACTTTGAGCGCCGCAAATTCCGCGCGCTGTCGCGTCAGGACCTCGACCGGATCGTTGAAGTCGAGCCACTCGGAGATGCGTACCGTGAGCTTGTCCGCCGCGAGCAGTTCGCGGTAGAGCGCGAGCGTGTCGTAACCCGAAACCGCGTCATGCACGGAAGTGATGCCGTAGCGACGCGCCTCGGCGAGCGCGCGTTCGATGGCCTGCAACTTCTGTTCGCGCGTGGGCGCGGGCACGACGCGTCCGACGAGCGTGGCGGCAGTCTCTTTCAAAATCCCCGTCGGCTGCCCGTCCGCGTCGTGCAGAATCTCGCCGCCTTCGGGCGCACGCGTCTCGCGCGTAACGTTCGCCTGTTTGAGCGCGAGCGTGTTCGCCCAACTGACGTGCCCGTCAACGCGTTGCACGAAGACCGGATTGTTCGGCGCGACCGCATCGAGATCGGCCTTCGTCGGCCACTGGCCGCCCCAGAGCGTGTGATCCCAGCCGCGCCCCAGAATCCACGCGCCCGGCGGCAGTTCGCGAATCTTCGCGGCGATGCGCCGCTTCGCTTCTTCGAGCGTTTTTGCGCCGACGAGCTCGACGCGCAGGAGCGAGAGGCCGCCGCCGAGAAAATGTATGTGCGCGTCGTTGAAGCCGGGTGTGACGAGGCGGCCACCTAGATCGATGACGCGCGACGCCGTGTAGTCGCGCGCGATCTCCGTGTTTGTGCCGACGGCGACGATGCGATCCTGTTCGACGGCGACGGCCTCTGCGATTGTGCCGCGCGCGTCGGCGGTGAAAATCCTGCCGTTCGTCAGCAGGAGGCTAACGCGGCGTTGCGCGTTTCGTGGCGGCGACGGCGGCGCAAAGGCGCGCGAGGCGTGCGTCGTGGCGAAGAGGAGAAGTGAGATCAGTGCGAGCGCGCGTGCGATGCGGAGTGGTTGCATGTTGATTTGATAAACGTATGAACGGGTGATGTGTGAATGCGTCCGTGCGTCGGTAGTTATATCACTTCACGGCACGCCCTGCCGGAGCGCGTGCCGCAGCGGAGGTTGTGTCCCGCCCCGAAGTTTCAAGGCCGGACAGCTTCTATTTGGTGCAGTCTATGTTCGCGGCGGCTACGCTCGTCGTCACGCGCCCGCCCGCGTCCACGTTGATGCGAAATTTGACGTGCGCCATCAGGCTGTCGGTCGTGCCCGATTTGTTGAGCGCGAAGTTGAAGACGTAAGTAAAGCTGGTCGGCGAAGGCCCTCTGGATTCGAGGCGGCCTGTGCCGACGGCCTCATATTTGGCGCGGCTCGTCAGGCCGAGACCGGAAATTTTGCCTGCGTCCAGATTGCCCTCTATGAAGGTATCGCCGCCCGCGTCGCGCGTGATGGTGTACTCGGTCCGAAACTCGCCGCTCAGTCGTATCCTCTTCTCCGCGCAGACGGTGCGCAGAGTGTGATTGAAAGGTATGTTCCGAATTGTGGGCGCGGCGGCGGGAGGATTCTGCGCGCGTGTTGACGGCGCGAAGAGTTGACAGGCTAACAGGGCGCTGATGAGTGAGCGTGAAAGTAGTGTTTTCATAGCAGTGCTTCTGACGGCTGTTGAAGGGATTGCGAAGCGCGACGCCCCGGCGGGGGAACTAAGCCGGTTCAAGACGAACAATTTGAACGTTACAACTTGAGAAGATAATTATGTCCGTATGAGATGTCAACGCCTTGTCGCTGCCTCGCTTCGGTCGCCGCGACGTGCGCTCGGCGCGCACGGGTTAGGCGCGCCGAGCGCGCATGCTATCATCGACGTGAATTTACAAATTTACATTGACGGGGGAAGGGCTGGAGTCGCCCGCACGGTTCGGGCGGCGCTCGGGCACGACACATCATGCGCGTACTTGTGACGGGCGGCGCGGGCTACATCGGCAGCGTCGTGACGGAAGAGTTGGTGCGCGACGGCCACGAGGTCGTCGCCTACGACAGCCTCTACAAAGGCCACCGCGCGGCGGTGGTCGCGGGCGCACAACTGATCGAAGCGGATTTGATGGACGGCGAACGCCTGCGCCGCGCCTTCCGCGAGCAGCGTACGGAGGCCGTGATACACATGGCGGCGGATTCGCTCGTCGGCGAGTCGGTCACGAACCCCTCGAAGTATTACCGCAACAACGTCGTCGCCGGACTCGCCCTGCTCGACGCGATGAACGACGCGGGAGTGCGCCGTCTCGTCTTCTCCTCGACCGCCGCCACCTACGGCGAGCCGGAGAAGCAGCCCATCGAAGAGTCGGACCCGACCAACCCGACCAACACCTACGGCCAGACCAAACTCGCCTTCGAGCACGCCCTCGGCTGGTATGAGCGCGCCTACGGCATACGCTATGCCAGCCTTCGCTACTTCAACGCGGCGGGCGCGACCGCGCACTGCGGCGAGATGCACGACCCCGAAACGCACCTCATCCCCATCATCCTACAGGCTGCTGCGGGCACGCGCGATGCGGTCGAAATCTACGGCGACGACTACCCGACGCGCGACGGCACGTGCGTGCGCGACTACATACACGTCGTCGATCTCGCGCGCGCGCACATACTCTCGCTCTCGATACTCGACGAGCGCAGCGCCATTTACAACCTGGGGTGCGGCGGCGACGGCTACACCGTCAAGGAAGTCATAGACGTGGCGCGCGCCGTCACGGGGCGCGAGATAAAAGTCAAAGTCGGCGCGCGTCGCGCGGGCGATCCGGCGTTCCTCGTCGCAAGTTCCGCGCGCATCAAACGCGAACTCGACTGGTCGCCGCAATTCCAAGACCTCCGCCTCATCATCGAATCCGCGTGGCGCTGGATGCAACAACACCCGCGCGGGTACGAAGAATAAGCGTTTATTCGCAGGTTGAGCTAAGCGGGTTATTCAAAATCGAGCGCGGCGGCTCAAAAAATGCGCCTTGCGTTTTTCACTTCGCGCCGCCGTCGAGAAATAAGATTCTCGACGGCGGCGCGAAGCTAAAACGCAAGGCGCAAAATTGTTTGCGGACGAGTTTAACGCTTCAAGCGCCGCGCGTCGGCTGCCCCTTTCGCTTTGGAGGTGGCCGACTTCTTCATGGCCGAACCCTTCCTCGCGGAATTACTCTCGTCCGCGACGCCGGGCGGCGCTGTGACGACGGCTTCGACGTTGACGAGGAAGCGGAAGAAGCCTTCCTGCATCACGCCGAGATTGAACTCGACGTTGATCGATGCGCCCGATGCGATCAGCACTGGCGTGATCAGCGAGACGCCGGAGTTCAATCCGCCGCCCAGAGGTTGCGCGGGCGGCGTCTCCGCCTGCGTGCCCGACACCGGCACGCTCTGTCCGGTGCTGAGCGTCACGTTGAAGTTGGCGGCGTCCGAAGGCACGACGCGCAAATCCGCCTGCCCGTTGCCGGGCGCGTAGCCGGGGCTGTTGAGCGTCGTGATGTCAACGACGCGGAAGCGCAGGCGCGTGATCGTCCCGCCCGTCGTGTTCGTAAACTTGCGACGGAATTTCAAGGTGCCGAACGCGCCGTTCGGGACGGGCGTGCCGATGCGTCGTCGGTTCTGGCAAATGCCCGCGCCCGAACAGTTGTCAATGTTCGACGCCTTGATCGTGGCGTTGCGCTGGATGGGCGAGGCGAGGTTTTCGGGAGCGGGCGCGCCGAGCGTGGACTGCACGCCGTTGAACGTCCCCGCCGTCGTCGAGACGAAGAAGAAGTCGTTGGCGTTGTCGTCCGTGTCCTGCGGCACGCCGCTTGTGAGCTTGCGCACGAAGCTGTACTCGCCGTCGGTCGAGCCGACGGGCGGGAGGCCGGTCGTCTCGAAGTAGAGCGGGTTGGCGGCGGTCGTGAAGCCTGCGGCGTCGAAGCGCGTCGCGGGCGTCAAGTCCGTGGACGAGCCGAAGATGGCGACGCCCGTGTCGTCCGCGATCTCGGTCGTGTAAGTCCGGTTCGGCGCGGCTGCTCCGGTGAGCGTGTAGCCGGTGTTCGCGCCGAGGTAGTGGCCGCGCGCGGGGATCAACGTGCCCGCCGGAACGACGAAGCGTACGACGTTGTCTGCGGCGGCAACCGCCCACCCGTCTGTGTTGTCGGCGGTGTCAACGGCGATGATCGAGTCCGTGTTGTTATAGATTTCGACGAACTCGTCGAGTTGACCGTCGGAGGCGGCGGGCGTGCCCTGGCCGCGCAGGCGGAATTCGCTGATCAGGATTTGACGTGCGACGGGCAGCGGGCAGACGTTGCCGCGTCCGTCGTTGTTGTCGTCGGCTTGATCCGGATTGGCGACGTAGCGGCAGTTGTCCGCGCCGTCGAGCACGCCGTCGTTATCGTCGTCGGGGTCGCAGGCGTTGCCCTGACCGTCGCCGTCCGTGTCGGTCTGGTCGTCGTTGGGCACGGTCGGGCAGTTGTCGGTGGCGTCCGGGAGGCCGTCGCCGTCGTCGTCCGTGTCGCAACTGTCGAGCGTGCCGTCGGCGTCGGTGTCGGGAATCGGCGCGGTGAGGAAGGGGAAGAAGTCAACGACCTTGTTGGGGTCGTAGACGATGACGCCCGTGCCGCCGGGATTGCGATCCGGCGCGGGCTGGTCAATCGGCCCCGTCGCGCTGCCCCACCAGTTGTTCTCTGCGTTGAGCGGGCCGGTGTGCTGGTTGCCGTCAATGTTCAGGCCGTATTCCACGCCCGAAATGTTGTTGAAGTTGACGACGACGCCCGAGTTCGCGCCCGTGCCGGTGTTCGCCATGCGGACGGCAGACCTCGTGGGCGCGTTGGAGATGTCGTTGCAGGTGATCGACATTCCGTTATTGTTGCCGCCGAGGAAGATGACGCTGCCCTGCGAACCCGTCGAACTGTTGCCCGTGATGACGATGTTGCTCGAATTGAAGAAGACTATCGAGTTGTCGTTGACGAGTTGGTTCGCGGAGACTGTAATGTTCGACTGCGTTCCGGCGAAGACCATCGCCGCCGACGTGTGGCCGGTGAAGCGGTTTTGATCGATGAGGATGTTCGACGCGCCCTGATCTGAATAGATGGCGTTGCCGGCAGCCGCGCCCGCGCGGTTGTTGCTGTCGAAGAAGTTGCGGCGCACGACCGACTGCACGGCGCCGTTGCTGTGCAGGTAGAGGCCGAAGGTGTTGTCGCGGATGATGTTGTTGAGAATCCGGTGGCCGGAGTGAGAGACCGACAGGGTAATGCCGTTGGCGAGCGGCGCGGCGCTGCCTTCCTGCACGGTGAAGCCGTCAACCGTGACGTTCGAGGCGGTAATGTTGAGCGAGCCGCCCGGCCCATTCAGGATGGATTCGGTCGTGGGCAGCGGCGAGGGGCGCGTGCGCGCGTCCATGCCCGCCTGCGCACCGTTGAGCGTGAGCGTCTTGTCAACGGTGACGGTCTCGGGGTAAGTCCCGGCGCAGACGTTGATTTGATCGCCCGCGGCGGCGGCGGCGACCGCCGCGCCGACCGTGGTGTAAGCGGCGAAGGGGCACTGCACGCGGTCGTCGTCAACCGTCAGGATGCGCCCGCCCGTGGCCGACTGGCAGGCATCGCCGATGCCGTTCATGTCGGTGTCTTCCTGGCCGGGGTTCGGCGTGTTCGGGCAGTTGTCCGCGCCGTCGGGGATGCTGTCGCCGTCCGTGTCGGGCTCGAAGTCGAAGGTCGTTTCGTTCTGGTTGATGCCGATGGTGAAAGCGTCAACGTTGCCGTCATAGCCGTTAGGCCAAGGACCGCCCGCGCGGAACAGGAGGACGCCTCTGGTTTCAGGCGTGCCGTTATCGCGGATAGTTGCGTTCGGGAAACTGGCGAGCACCTGCGCCCACGTGCAGGGGGCATTCTGCGGGCAGACGCCGTTGCTCCCGTTTGTGCCCGGCCTCGATGCGTAGAACCTGCCGTTCACCAACGGCTGCCATGTTTGCCAGACGTTCTGCTGCGGGTTCGCGCCGGTCTGGTAGGGTTCGAATACGAGGCGACCCTGATAGGTGCTGATCCCGCCCGCGCCGTCGTAGTCAACGTCGAACTGGAGGGCGATGTCTACGGCCTGATCGGGGTTGGTGTTCTTGTAAGTGCTGTAGCGGAGTTCGCTGATCTGATCGAGCCGCGTTCCGGCGAAAGCCTGCGTGCCGAGGTTGTGGCGGCCTGTCGCGTCAACGATCAGGAAGGCGCTGCCGTCGCCGAGGGGCGGCGTGGCCGGGCCGATCTCGAAGCCGCCCGAGCCGTTCGCGCCTTCGTTGAAGAAGACCCAGCCGTTCATGTTCGCGGGCGAGACGACGACGGGCGTGTTGGTCAGGAGGCTGCTGTTCGACACCGCAAACGCCCAGGGGGTTTCGGGGTTTGCGATGTCGTTGCCGCCCGTGTCGTAACCGGCGCGCATGCGAATGTAAGGGTGATAGTTCGAGTTGGCCGCGTGCGGCAGCGTGCCGGTAAGGACCTGCGGGTTCGAGCCGAGTTCGGTGAGGTTCGTCACACGCTCTCCGTCGGCATCGAGGTGCTCGACGACGAGGCGGAAGGTGTTGTTGGCGAAGATAGTGACGTAGTAGTTGGCGAACGAGCCGGGTTCAACCGCCGTCTGCGCCGAGTTGTCTCTGGGCAGGCCGCACAGCGCGCCGTTGCCAAACTCGAAGTTGCCGTTGATGAGAAACTGTTTGTTCCAGCACATGCCGATGCCCTGCGGGTTGTTGTTCTGGAACCAGATGGCCGGGTCGCCGTCGTGCGCAGGGGAGGCCAGCGGCGTGTTGCCGTTCGGCGTCTCAGACGCGATCTCTCGCAGGAAACCGACGGTGACGAGATTGCCGCCCGCCGTCCAGTTGGCGGCGTAGGGGTTGATGGCGATGGTCGTGCGGAAGGTGACGGAGCCGCCCGCCGGCAGTTGACTCGGGTTGACGGTCTGCGACGCGTCGTAGCGGAAAGCGGTCGGGCGATTGGTGCCTGTGGTCGGCGAGCCGGTGGCGCGCGGGCCTGTATGTGTGCCGTCGAAGGCGGGGATGGGGGTCGTCGTCGCCGCCGACGAGACGCCCGTGAGGTAACTCGCGGCTGCGGCTGACAACAACAGAGCGACAGCCAACGCGCAGCAGACGCGTGCAAACATCTTCATTTAGGATTCTCCTTACGAATGTTTAGGGGGTAAGCCTGTTCGGTGGGTTGGTCCTAAACCGAGGAGGGTACTCCGGTGGCTACATAGAGTCGGGCTATATAGTTTCTAAAGAGGCTGCTGGTAGTGCAGCACATTGCATGGACGCGCGAGGATAACAATCGCGTCTTAATCGCAAGTTAAACTTTGTGGCTAGCGGATCATTTTCGGTGTGCACAATTAAAGATGAGCGCCTTTTTCAGTGCGACGTAAGCAGAGAGGTATTATTTCTCGTCAAATGTCCGGATTGAATGTCGCTTATATCACCCGCGGGCGCATCCGTCTGTGCGCGAACGCGCATAACCAAATCCCTCTTTGTTTAACGTTGAGCGCGATGTGCTGCTTTTTTGAGTTAGAACTTGGAGACGGGTGGCTGGTGGGCGGCGACGTGTGAAGGTTGATTGCTTTGAGTCTCATACTTGCTGCCGGTCTCACAACTTCTGCCTTCTCTCCGCGCCGCGTCAGGAGGTTTCGCCTTCCGCCGTCAAAAACTGGTTGAGTTCGGTTGAGTTCGGCAACGCGGCGCGTGCGCCGAGGTCGCGGCATTTGAGCGCGGCGACGGCGCAGCCGAGCGTCAGGCAACTTTCGATCTCTTCGCCTTGCAGCAGGCCATAGAGGAAGCCCGCGTGGAAGGCGTCGCCCGCGCCCGTCGTGTCGCGGCAACCACCGGGGACGGGGAAGGCGTCGGCGGTCGTGAAAGTCCCTTCGTGGTAGAGGAGCGCGCCGCGCGCGCCGAGCGTCATGCCGACGACGGCGCGCTCATGGAGGTGCGCCTTCAATTCTTTGAGCGCGGCGCGCTCGTCCGCGATTCCGGTCAGGCGGCGGGGAAACTCCGAGGAGGAGATGAGCACGTCTATGAGCGGGAGGAGTTCGGGCAAGCCTTCGTAGATGTTGTCGATGTCGGCGGAGACGATGGTGCCCGCCGCGCGTGCTTCACGCGCGAGGCGTGCGCAGGCCGGAGGATCGTGCGCGTCGAGGTGCAGCACGCGCCCCCGCGCGGCGAACCCCGTGGGCGCTTCCTCCGCCGCGTAGGCCAAACGCGCGTCGCGCTCCCAGAGGATCGTGCGCTCGCCCGTCCGCGCGTCTATGACGATGAACGCGATCTGGTTTCGCGCGCCCTCGATTGTTTGTGCGTGTTCGACATCCACGCCTTCCGCGACGAGCGTTGCGAGTCCGAACTGTCCTTCCGCATCCGAGCCGAAACGTCCGGCGTAGGCCGTCGGCAGGCCGAGCCGCCGGAGCGCCACCATCGCCGAAGCCGTCTGCCCGCCCGCCGCCTGCACGTGCGCCGTCAGACGCGTCTTCGTGTCGAAGGCCGGATACGCGGGCACGACGATCAAATGGTCAACGGCGTTCAGGCCGAAGCCCACCGCATCGAACTCTCTCTCTTCCGGCAACTGAAAAGGGAATCGCAAACTGTGGTTTTCCTCTCCGACTCTCGATGCGCTAAACTAACATTAAAAATCGTCATTAGTCAGTTGTCCGTTGTCAGTTGTTTTTTGCCTGCCGCCCTATGTGAGCGGCATGTCCGGCTCACTTTGAAGTTTTAATCAACAACTGACGACGGACAACTGACAACGGACAGCTTTTACAATATGACCCTCGAAGAGAAACTCAAGAATCTGCCCCTCTCGCCCGGCGTCTATATACACAAGGACGAGGCGGGCAAGATCATCTACATCGGCAAGGCGAAGAATTTGCGCAACCGCGTGCGCTCCTATTTCCAGTCGGGGCGCGGGCACGACCGCAAGACGCGCGAACTCGTCCGCCGCATAGTCGATCTCGAATTCATCGTCACCGACACCGAAGTCGAAGCGCTCGTCCTTGAGTCGAACCTCATCAAGAAGCACAAGCCGCGTTACAACATCGCGCTCAAGGACGACAAGCAGTACCCGCACCTCAAACTGACGATCAACGAGCCTTTCCCGCGCATCATGATCACGCGAAAGATTCAGCGCGACGGCGCGCTCTACTTCGGGCCGTTCCTGCCCGCCTCGCTCGCGCGCCGCACCATCGATCTTATCAACCGCACGTTCCAACTCCGCACCTGCGACATAGAGATCGACGGCAAGCTGCCGCGCCCCTGTCTCGAATATCACATCAAGCGCTGCCTCGGCCCCTGCGTGCGGGGCCTTTGCACGCCCGACGAATACGCGGAGTCGGTGCGCGACGTGCGATTGTTTCTCGAAGGCAAAGACCGCGAACTCGCGGACGAGTACGCGGGGCGCATGGAGCGCGCAAGCGAGGAGATGCGCTACGAACTCGCGGCCAAGTACAGAGACTTGCGCAAGGTCGTGCTCGCCGTCTCCGAGACGCAAAAGATGGCGACCTCGCCTGAGCGCGACGTGGACATCTTCGGCTACTACCGCGAAGCGCAGCGGCTCGCCCTGCAACTCTTCACCATGCGCGAGGGCAAGATCGTCGGTCGCCGCGAATTCTTCTGGGAAGATTTACAGCCCGACGACGAGTTCGACCCGTCGGCCTTCCTGAGCGAAGTGTTGACGCAATATTATTCGACCGACTACGTGCCGCGCGAGATACACGTCCCCGTCGATTTCGAGGACCGCGAACTGTTGGAGAAGGCGCTTAGTGAAAGACGCGGTCGGCGCGTGCGCATATACGATCCGCAGCGCGGCGAGAAGCGTGACATGATCGCGCTCGTAGAGAAGAACGCGCAGATCGCTTTCGAGCAGCGCTTCCGCGTGCTTAAACCCGACATGGAGCGCGTGCTGGAAGAGTTGCAGGAGACTCTTGAGTTGCCGCGTTTCCCCGCGCGCATAGAGTCGTTCGACATCTCGAACATTTCGGGTGCGGAGAACGTGGCGGCGATGGTGGTGTGCGAAAACGGCAAGATGAACCGCGCCGAAGGCCGCCGCTTCAAGATCAAGACGGTCGAAGGCTCGAACGACGTGGCCTCTATGCGCGAGGCCGTCGCGCGTCGTTACCGCCGCCAACTCGAAGAGGACAACCCGCTGCCCGACCTCGTGATGATCGACGGCGGCAAAGGGCAACTCAACGCGGCGGCGGACGCGATGCGCGAACTCGACCTCGAAGCCGTCCCGATGATCGGCGTGGTGAAACCGCCGCGCCGACATAACGAAGTCTCGCACCTCCTGGTCAAAGGGCGCGAGCACGAGCCGGTCTATCTCGATTCGCATTCGCCGGTGCTGCGTCTCATTCAAATGATCCGCGACGAGACGCACCGCGCCGCCGTCACCTATCACCGCAAGCGGCGCGAGATACGCGACTTCACTTCCGAACTCACGGAGATACCCGGCATCGGCGACAAGCGCAAGAACCGACTCTTGAGGAACTTCGGCTCAATCGCGCGCATCGCGCAGGCCGCGCCCGCCGAACTCGCGCCTTTCGTGGGCAAACAGGCCGCCGAGGAGATCGCCGCGCACTTCGCGCGCCAGCGTGCGCTCGCCGGAGGCGGCGGCAACGGCGCGGCGGACGCGCAGGCGAACTTAAACGCGGCGGGCGCGGCGGCAACGGCGACGGATGCGTCGTCGTCGGCGATTGATACGGACGGCGCGGACGAGATGCCGCTCGAAGTCGAGACGCGGCTCGACGACCCCGAAGGCGACGCGGAAGACTTGCAGCCCATACGCTCGGTCGATCACAGAGGCGAGGTGCGCCAGCGTCGCAAGTCCACGCGCAAGCGCGGCGAGCGCTCGACGAATCCGCACGCCGTCAAGCGAGAGAAGATCGGCAAAACTGAAACGGAATAAAGCATCTCAAATTTCGTAGGGGGAAGTGATGAAAACTGATAACGGGCAGACGACTTCGGTGTGGATGCAGACGGCGGATGTGCCTGACGAGCCGCAACTCACAGCGGACGCGCAGGCGGACGTGGTTATAGTCGGCGCAGGCATCGCGGGGTTGACGACTGCCTACCTGCTCGCGAAAGAGGGGCGGCGCGTAGTCGTTTTGGACGACGGCCCCGTCGCCGGAGGCGAGACGTGCCGCACGACGGCGCACCTCTCGAACGCGCTCGACGATCGTTATTACGAACTCGAACGCCTGCACGGCGAGGAGGGCGCGCGTCTCGCGGCGGAGAGCCACACGGCGGCGATTGATAAGATCGAGTCAATCGTCAACGCGGAAAAAATTGACTGTGACTTCGCGCGCGTGGACGGTTATCTCTTCGTCCCGCCCGGAGATGATCCGGCGCAACTCGAAGACGAACTCCGCGCCGCGCATCGCGCCGGACTCGTCGGCGTCGAGCAGGTGGAACGCGCGCCCGTCGAGTCGTTCGACACGGGGGCGGCCTTGCGTTTCCCGCGTCAGGCGCAGTTTCACATCCTGAAATATCTGAACGGCCTCGCGGAAGCCATCCGGCGGGAGCGCGGCGAAATCTACACGGCGACGCACGCGACGAAGATCGAAGGCGGCGACGACGGGGCGCGCGTTGAAACGAGCGACGGTGCGACGGTGACGGCGCGCGCGGTCGTCGTGGCGACGAACTCGCCCGTCAACGACCGGGTTGCGATTCACACGAAGCAAGCGCCGTATCGCACGTTCGTCGTCGGCGCACGCGTCGCGCGCGGGAGCGTGCCGCAGATTTTGCTGTGGGACACGCCCGACCCGTATCACTACGTGCGCTTGCAGCGCGGCGGCAAAGCCGAAGCCGAAGGCGCGGGCGAAGGTGAGTATGACGTGCTCATCGTCGGCGGCGAGGACCACAAGACGGGGCAGGCGGACGACGCGGAGGAGCGTTTCCGTTGCCTCGAAGAATGGACGCGCGAGCGTTTTCCGCAAGTCGAAAGTTTCGAGTTTCGCTGGTCGGGGCAGGTCATGGAGACGATAGACGGCCTCGCCTTCATCGGGCGCAACCCGCTCGACAGCAACAACGTCTACATCGCCACCGGCGACTCCGGCCACGGCATGACGCACGGCACGATTGCCGGAATACTTCTGACCGACCTCATCACGGGGCGCAACAACCGTTGGGCCGAACTCTACGATCCATCGCGCAAGCCCAAGAGCCTGAGCGCCTTCAAAGACTTCGCGCAAGAGAACTTGAACGTCGCCGCGCAGTACAAAGACCTCGCGACGCCGGGCGAGATCAGCGATGTCTCGGAACTCAAGGCGGGCGACGGTGCGATCATGCGACGCGGACTGACGAAAGTGGCCTGCTACCGCGACGAGTCGGGCGCGCTCCACGAACGTTCGGCCATCTGCACGCACCTCGGCTGCGTCGTCCAGTGGAACTCGACGGAGAAGACTTTCGACTGCCCCTGTCACGGCTCGCGCTTCCAAACCGACGGCCACGTCGTCAACGGCCCCGCGATCAAGGCCCTGGAAAGTATGGATGCAAGCGAAGGGCAGGAAGCGGAAAGGTAGGAGAAGTAGCTTTGTAATTGAACGCGCCCGGCGTTACCATATTGCTATGTCGGACGGAAGCACAACCGAACCACTCGGCAGCCAATCTTTCGAGGAAAGAGCGCTGGCGCAACTCGCCTCGATCAACTCCCGCCTCAGTTCGCTGGAGGAACAGGCCGAACGGAAAGCGCTGGAAACCAAGCCTATCCGGGAACGCGCGCTGGCCGAGATCGTGGAACTCAGACAAGAGATAAGAGACGGGTTTGAAGGCGTGGAAGACAAAATCAGCGTGCTGAACGACGACGTGTTGAAACTAAGGGCACAGAGACGGTTGCCGGTCGGACGATTGAAAGAGCGCGACAATCCGACGAGCGAATCTGAGTCACGATAACAAGAGACGATTATTGATCCACTGATTCAATTCTTCATCGATTCGATGAAGAATTGAATCAGTGGATCAATTTTTTATGGTCGTAGCTTCACGCGATAGATGACGAAGTTACCTGCGCGTTCGCCCGCGTCGAACGTGTACCAGCGTTCGAGGTTGGAGAGCGGGGGTCGGGAAGCATCGGCGGGGGCGGAGAGCAGGACGTAGTCGAGAGGCGTGCGTGCGGCGCGTTCGCGCGAGAACGTGTTGACGTAGTCGGCGTAGGCGCGTCGCTCGCCTTCGAGTTCGGCGTCGGTGATGGGGGTGCGCGTGATGTCGAGACCGTTGACGACGCGCGCCCAGCCAAAGACGGCGGTGCGGAAAGGGTGCGGGCGGCTGATGAAGGCGGCGAATTTTTGTTCGTCCACGTTTGAATAATAGAGTTGCCGGTAGAGCCGCTCTTTTTCTTCGCCGGGCGCGCTGCCCGAAAAGACGAACGTGTGCGGCGCCCAGAGCACGGCCTGCGGCGCGACTTC
>DATHBB010000270.1:0-14502 GCA_035296385.1 Pyrinomonadaceae bacterium
GTTCGCCGTGTCTTTTCGTCCAACGGTGCAGGCGCGTGCGTTCGCGCTCGGCGAAGACTTTTTGCGGGAAGCGCACGGCGTCCGCGACGCGCTGCGAGACGCGCGCGCTGAACGGAATCGGCGCGGCCTGTTTCGTCTGCGTATCGACGCGCACGAACTTGCCCTTCGCCGTGATGATGATTGATCTGCCGTCGGGCGTCCAACTATAGCCCGGGTACGTGCCGAAGACCGACCACGTTTCCTGCTGGTCGCGCGTCAGCCCGTCGTAGATCGGCCACTCGCGCCCGCTCTCGATCTCGCGCAGATAAAGCACGGTGTTGAGACGGTCGCGGCGGATGAAGGCGAGCAACTTTCCATCGGGCGACACTTGCGGCCTGACCGAGCCGCCCGCACCGCGCACGAAGACGCCGCGCCGCCCGCGCTCCGTGTCGTAACGCTCGATCCAGTAAATGCTGTCGTACACGTTTTTGTTGTAGTCGAAGTCGCCGCTGTTGACGAAGTAGATGAAACGCTTCTTCGGGTCAATCGTAGGCTCGCCGACGTTCGCGGTCCAACTCGTCTTCTCCGTCATCTGCACGCCCGTCCCGCCGCCGCCCGTGTGGTACATCCAAATCTCGCCCGCGCCGAGCGAGCGTTGATCCACGAAGTGCTTGCGCACGAGCACGTATTGGCTGTCGGGCGTCCACGCGGGACTGTTGACGAGGCGGAGCGTCTCTTTCGTCAACTGGCGACGGTTCTTGCCGTCCGTGTCCATGACCCAGATGTTGTCGCCGCCGTCGCGGTCGGAAGTGAACGCGATTGATTTACCGTCGGGGCTGTAACGCGGCTGCGACTCCCAGGAGACGCCGCCTGAAAGCAACTCCGCGCGCCCGCCCACGATGGGCATATGATAGATGTCGCCGAGCAGATCGAAGACGATGCGCTGCCCGTCTGGCGACACGTCGCAACTCATCCACGTTCCTTCGTCCGTGTCGAATTCAACTTTCGTAGAAGGCCCGTGATCGCCTTCCACGTCCCACTTGTCTGCACGCTTCTCGGCCTCGGCCTTCCTCAAAGCATCTTCCAACTGCTCCGTGCGCTTGTCGGCAGGACTCGGCGAAGGCGTGGGCTGCTGGCCGTGCGCCAGCGTTGACGCAAACACACACAGACTGAGGTATAGAACGAACGCTCGACGTTTCATCATGTGCTCCTGTAACACGTTCGGGATTGAGACGGATTGGACGGACTCCCGGCGCGGCAAGTGATACGTGGCGAGCCGCGAACAGTTTCCGTTCCCCGATACAAAAGCAAATCGCCCCCGATAAATCAAGGGGCGAAGACGCTCGGGCTTTGCGGGCGGCGTGCGAAGTCAATCTCCCCGCTAACTCTGCGCCGGACTCGGCAGCTTAAGTTTTTTGCTCTCTAAGACCCATCATCTTTGCCTTGCTGAGTAAAGGGCTTTAGGGGTGGGAAATGATAGTTAATAGGTTGGCCTCCAGAATTAAACACCGCTTGTAAGAACGCCACTCCTTGATCGTTTTGAGGCACTTCAAATTTCACATTTACAAAGCGGACTTTTGATAAATCTAACCTGCCACCCTCATAAATTACTGTAGTGTCTTTATAAACTGCACCTTCGGGAGTATTGAATCTTAACGTGTGTGTTCCCCCCTCAAAATAGATGCTCTTATCCTTGCTCGCTTCTATTACTGCTTGTTGTAGAGGAGCATAAAGTGAAGTAAGAAATGAAGCAATATCTGAGGCGGTCAGCATTACTTGTTGCTGAAGAGCAGTATCTTCAAGCTGCTTCCGCTCTTTCAGTAAATTAAGCCCTCTACTTCTAATTACTTTGGGATCAGATGGGAGATTATTTTCTTTAGCAATAGCAATATAGCGGCGAGCGCGCGGCAGTTTTTCCTTTAACTCCTCCGGTTTACCCTCTGTAGTATTTTTCAATAATGCTGGCAGAGTATCTTCGTTCACAGAAGCTCTAACCTCTTCCTGCGCCTGTTTTGTTTCAGCTTCTGCTTTTGCAAGTTTAGAGTTAATGGTTCCCAAGGTGATATTTATATTGTCTATTTTCGTTTCAATAACGGCGACTTTTTCCTTCAAGGGGAAGAACCAATTTGCGCAGAAAATAATAAAAGCCAACGCCATCGCGCCCATTCCAGAAAGAATTAGATACGTCATTTTATTGGCATCTATAAACGATGGTGGGCGTTTGCTCATAAGCTGAGAATTACTATTAAGAGTGAGGTAGGCATGATAGCTTCGCCTGCGGATATCAGCAGGGAGGCCGCTGTAATTCAGAAAGATTGACTTTCGTTCCCGCGAAAAACTCGGTAAAGCTATCATATATTGCTTACAGACGAAATAACTTTTTTGAGGAAATTCTCATAACCATCAAAATTCCTATAATCTACATAAACCCCTGAAGCTAAAATGACAAGGCTAAGTCGCCCTTTATGATCTTTGTAGCTTCAAAACTGAACCACCACCTAATCTTCAGGCGACGCGCGGTTGCTCGATGGCCGGTTCGACCACAGGCGGGACGCTCGCCGCTGTCGCGGTCGTCTGCTCCGGCGTGCGGCGCGTGCGCGGTTTGACGCTCACCGCTTTGATCTCTCCCAGTTCGCACGCTTCTATGAGCGCTTCGACGACGCGTTCGTCGTAGCGCGTGCCGACGAATGTTTTGATGCGTGCGAGCGCGTCGTCGAGTTCCATCGCTTTCTGGTAGGGGCGGTCGGTCGTCATGGCGTCGAAGGTGTCCGCGACGGAGACGATGCGCGCCTGCATCGGAATCTCGTCGCCCTTGAGACCTTGCGGGTAGCCCGCGCCGTTGATCATTTCGTGGTGCATGTACATGCCGGGCAGAAACTCACGCATCGCCGGAATGTTCGACATGATCTTGAACCCCTTTTGCGGGTGCGTCTTCATGATCTCGAATTCTTCGTCCGTCAACTGCGCGGGCTTTTTGAGAATCTTATCGTCAATCCCGATCTTGCCGACATCGTGCAGGAGCGCGCTGATGCGCAGCGCTTCGATCTCTCCTTCGGGCAGCCCGAGGCGTTCGGCAATGGCGATGGAGAAACGCGCGACGCGTTCGGAATGGCCGCGCGTGTAACGGTCTTTGCCGTCGATGGCGGCGGCGAGAGCTTTGACCGTGCCGACGAACAACTGTCGGTTCTCTTCCGCCGCGCGGCGCAAATCCTCTATGTACTGTTCGAGATGATCGGTCATCGTGTTGAACGACGTGCCGAGTTCGCCGAGTTCCGTGCGGCTGCGAACCTGTATGCGCTGCGCGAAATTGCCGGAGGCGATGCGGCCTGCGGCGTCTGCCAGATCGCGCACGGGCTGCGTGAGTTGTTTGGCGAAAAGGAAACCGATGAGCAGCGCGAAGGTGGCGGCGAGCAGACTAATCAAAAGCGTCTGCTTACGCATGTCCGTGACGGAGCGCAGGGCGGCACGTTCATCCTGTATGGCGATGACGCCGAGGCGCGCGCCCGTTTCGAGTTGGGCGGTGGCGTATGCGCCGAGCATGGCGAGCGGTCGCCCGTCGCGTTCAGCCGTGAAAGGTTCGAGGAGCGACTGCACCTGCGTGCCCGTCTCCATCCAGTTCTGCACGATCTTGAGGTCGCTCATCGAACGCTCGGCGTAGGCGACGCGCTGGTCGGGATGCGCGACCGCGCGCCCCGTCGCATCCACGACGAAGATGACGGGTAAGCCCTGTTCGAGCAGTTCGCGCTCGCTCTTGGAAGTGGGTTGCTGCACCGCCGCGAAGACTTCGTTGAAAGAGATGATGGCGGCGACCGCCGCGACGACCTCTTCGCCGCCCTCACCGCCCATGACGGGCGCGGCAATCGTCAAACTCATCTCCTGACTCGAACGTATGAGTTGCGGGCGCGTGACGACGAGGCCGCGCCCGCTCATGCGCGCGAGCACTTCGCCGACGCGCTCGTTGAGTTCTTCGCGCCCGATCTCGTCGGGCTTGTAGGCGACGTGCGGGACGCTGCCGACGGGCAGGATGGCGAGCGCGAGCAAATTCGGATCGTCAACGACGGACTTTTGGAGTCGCTTATCGCTTCCCTCTTCGCCGAGCACGCGCACGCCGCCCGCGAGTTCAAAGGCGCGCGCCAGTCCCGTCACCACGTCGCGGTAGCGCTGGCCGTAGAGTTCTATCTGCCGCGCCTTGTCCTGCACAAGTTGCGCCTGATAGCGGCCTTCTATGGAGCGCAGTTCGTCGGCGCTGCGCTGCGAGAGCATCCAGCCCGCGAGGCCGAGCGGCACGAGGCCGACGACCAGCAGTGTGCCGAGCACGATGTAGAGCAGGCGCACGCGCCGGAAACGTTCAAACATGTATGGCAAGAAGATGTACGAAGGGTTGTGACGTTAGTTGACGAGAGGAGATTTCTTAGAAGCGGGCAAGAAAGCGAAACTTCGGGGCGGCCTCACGAACGCATATAAAGGCCACTTCGATAGTACGAATTAGGAGTTGGCCGTGTCAATGTTTTACTTGAAGAGGCGGAAGCTGCTGCCGGGGCTTACCGTCGTGTAATATTTTCGGCCAACGGCGCGTGTGTCGCGTCTAAAGACCTGAGTGCGCTGGTTTCAGGTGCTCGGCGGCGTGGCGGGAAGAGACGAGAATGGAGACGGCTGGAACGAGCGACGAACAGATAGTTGAGCGTGCGCTGTCGGGCGATGCTGATGCGTTCGGCGAGATCGTGCGTCGCTGGGAGCGGCGCATTTTCGCGCTCGCTTACGGCATTCTGGGGCGCGAAGAGGAAGCGCGCGACGCGACGCAGGAGACGTTCATCGCGGCCTTTCGCAATTTGCGCGGCTTTCGCGGCGAGGCGAAAGTCTCTTCGTGGCTGCACCGCATCGCCGTCAACCAGTGCATCACGCGCCAAAGACGCGCACGCACGCGCGCCGAAAATTCGCTCGAAGCGGAGGCGGAGTCGGGCGGCGAAAAGTTTGCCGTGCCCGTCGAGCGTTCGCCCGCGCGCGAGGTCGAGGGGCGCGAGCGCAGCGAAGCCGTCAGGCGCGCGGTCGCGGCGCTGCCGCCCGAACTGCGCGAAGTGATCTTGATGAAGGAATTCGAGGAACTGACGTTTCAAGAGATCGCAGACGCGCTCGACGTGCCGTTGAGCACGGTCAAGAGCCGTCTCTACACCGCGCTCAAACAACTGCGCCTGCGTCTCGAAAAGCACGGCGCGGAGGCGGCGCGCGCCTGAACGCGCGGCAAGGAAGACGAAGTTATGAATGAGAAATTCAAGACCAACGATTGCGAACGCGGCGTCGAACTCGTCGCATACTTTTACGGCGAAGCGAGCGCGACGGAGCGCCGGAGTTTTGACGCGCACCTCGCGGGCTGCGGCGCGTGCCGCGACGAACTGGCGGCCTTCGCCGGAGTGCGCGAGGCCGTCGGCCACTGGCGCGCGGAGATTCTGAACAGTGCACCCGCGTTTTCGTTAGCCGACACGGTCGCGCCATCGTCGTCAGCGCCGTCGCAGGAAGTTCGACGCGAAACGGTCGCGCCGACGCCGCGCCGACGCTCTGCCCGCGCCGCCTTCAGCGAATTCTTCACGCTCTCGCCCGTGTGGTTGCGCGCAGGTTTGTCCGCCGCCGCGCTCGTCCTGTGCGCGCTCGCCGCGCTCGCGCTCGTCAACGCAGAGGTGCGCTGGGACGGCGGCGGGCTGGCCTTCAACACGCGTCTGCGCGTTGAGACGAAACCCGCGCCGACGCCGGAGGTTAACGCGCCAGCCGGAAAAGTTTACACGCAGGCTGAGTTGGACAGTCTCGTCGCAGAGCGCGACGCGGCCTTGCGTGAACTCGAAGACACGCGCGCGCAATTGGACGACAGCCGCGCGGCCAATCTCATCTCGGCGGTCGGCACGCTTGAATCGGCCTCCGCTTCAACGACGCTCTCGACGCCGAACAACACACGACGCGCGCGCCGCGCCGCTCCCGCGCCGAACGCGCGCCGGGGAAATTTCAGCGACGAGAGAGATGAAGACGACGTGCCGCGCCTCTACGATCTTTTGCGTGAGGCAAATTAAGAGTGCGCCACCGAAGAAACTTAGAGTGCTAATCGTGTTAGGTATGGAAGATGGTGTGAACTATTTCAGCCCGCGCAGGTTCGCCGCTGTGGTTGCGCGCGCATTGCTCGCGGCGCTGTTTCTGTCGGCGTGCGTCTCTGGCGTGCGCGCGCAAGATGAGAATGCGACGGAGCAGACGCCCGACGCGAGGCGCGAGGCGCGGCGGCGCGGCGTCGAAGGCGCTGCCGGATTGCTGCGCGCCCTGAATTTGTCGCCCGAACAGCGCGCGCAGATCGCTCAGATTCGACGCGAAACCGAACCGCAGGGACGCCTGCTCGGCGCGCGACTCAGGCAAGCACGCCGCGCGCTCGACGAAGCCATCTATGCCGCGAACCCCGACGAACTCCTCGTCGAAGAACGCACGCGCGAGGTCGCCGCCGCGCAGGCCGCCGTCATGCGCCTGCGCACGTTCACCGAGTTGAAGATTCGCCGCGTCCTCTCGCCCGAACAACTCGACGCCTTCCGCCGCCTGCAACGGCGAACGCCCGCCGCGCGTCGCAGAAACATGCTGGAGCGACGCAGGCAAGAACGACAGCAGCGACAACAACTCCCATCGCCCGACGATCCGGACGCCGCGCAGCCCTCTTCGTCCGTCCCGCGCGACGAGCGACGCCGCCGCCCCCCCTCGCGCGACGCGCGCCCGCCGCGACAGTAAGTGTTAAAAACGCAAAAGCCGGAGGGCGAAAGTGTGGAAGGAAAAGCGCGCGGCTTCCGTTCCACGCTCTCGCCTTACATTCGCTTTTTTGGCTTTTCACTTTTGCCTTGGTTGTGGCTTGACGCCTTGCCTACTTATTGCGCATCATTGGTCTGCTCGTTCATGCTCGTCTCGTAGTTCGTCTCCGGCGCGCCGTACAAAACAGGCCACGCACAGTTTGCCGCAGTCGCGTTTCGCGCGTGTGAATTTCGCACCCCGACGCAGGGCGGCAAGGCGCGCTCGCGACGGACGGGCGCATACGCGAATCTCTAAAGTTCACACATGAACATTGCCCTACGTTCCCTGCTGGAAGTTCAGGAGACGAGTTTGCTGGTGGCGCGCGCCGCACGCAGGCTGTTCCGCCGCCCGACTTATCTCAACGAGATGATCGCGCAGATGGACGTGATCGGCGTCGGCTCGCTCACGATCATCGTGCTCACGGGCTTCTTCACCGGCGGCGTGCTCACGCTGCAAACTTTTCCGACGCTCAAATACTACGGCGCGCAGGATCAGACCGGCTACCTCGTTGCGCTCTCGCTCGTGCGCGAACTCGGCCCCGTCCTTTCCGCCCTGATGGTGACGGGACGCGTCGGCTCGGCCATCTCCGCCGAACTCGGCTCGATGGTCGTCTCGCAACAGATCGACGCCATGCGCGCGCTCGGCACTGACCCGGTGCGCAAACTCGTCGCCCCGCGCCTCGTCGCGCTCTTTATCACGCTGCCGCTTCTGACGGTCGCGGCGGACGTGGTCGGCATCATCGGCGGCGGCACGGTCGCCACCGTGCTCTACGGCCAGTCGCCGCAGACCTTCATCAGTTCGGTGCGCTACGGCATTACCTTCGACGACATCGTTGGCGGCGTCATCAAGCCGCTCGTCTTCGCGCTCCTCATCGGGAGCATCTCCTGTTACAAAGGCTTGAGTACGGAGGGCGGCACGGTCGGCGTCGGTCGCTCGACCACTTCGGCGGTCGTCACCTCCTCAATCGTCTGCATCATCGCGGACTTTTTTCTCGCCAAAGCGTTGCAAGTTCTTCTGGACATGCCGGGCAAGTAGTTTTACGCTTGAAGCATATGGCCTCAACCGACATCGAAATTTCGCGCGCGCCCGTAGCGGAGGAAGACACTGCCATCAGCGCGGCGGCAGCCGAGTCAACCTTCGCGGCGGAGGACGACAACGAGCGCATCACGCCCGCCATCGAGTTTCGCGACGTGCATCTCTCCTTCGACGACCGCAAGGTGCTCGACGGACTCAGTTTCAAAGTGGCGAAGGGCGAGACCAAGATCATCCTCGGCGGATCGGGCTGCGGCAAATCCACGACCATCAAACTCGTGCTCGGCCTCCTCAAACCCGACGAGGGACAAATCCTCGTCAACGGCGAGGACATCACCAACTACAGCGAGGCCGAGATGATGCGCGTGCGCAAAAACTTCGGCATGATCTTTCAAGAGGGCGCGCTCTTTGATTCGCTCTCCGTCTACGAGAACGTCGCCTACCGCCTGCACGAGCAGGGCGTGCCCGAAGAGCAGGTGGAACAGGAAGTGCGCCGCATGCTCCGCTTCGTCAATCTCGAAGACGCGATTGACAAGATGCCCGCAGAGCTTTCGGGCGGCATGCGTCGCCGCGTCGGCATCGCGCGCGCGCTTGTCGGCGGCCCGACCATCGTGATGTTCGACGAGCCGACCGCCGGACTCGATCCGCCCACCGCACGCACCATCTGCGAACTCGCCATCAAACTGCGCGACCTCGAAGACGTGTCCTCGATCTTCGTCACGCACGAGATGAACAACGTCGAATACATAACGGGCGAGTACGCGGCGGTGAACGACGCGGGCGAAGTCATCTTCGAGAAGGAAGGCGAGCGCCTCTGCCTCATCAACACCAAGATATTGATGATGAAAGAGGGCAACATCATCTTCAGCGGCACGGACGAAAAGCTCAAGCGGACGGAAGACACCTACATCAAGAAATTTTTGCGCGGACACTGAAAGGAAAACGATAAACGATGAACGCGGAACGATGAACTAAAGACGTTTGTTTTTCATTCATCATTCCGCATTCATCGTTCATCATTTAACGCTATGCCTCCAACCAAAAAGACCATCGGTTTTCGCGAGTTGCGCGTCGGCCTCTTCGTCATCATCGCCGTTGCGGTCTTGATCTTCCTGATCCTGCAAGCGTCGGGCGACATCTCGTTCGCGCGCAAGATTCGTCTGAAAGCGCAGTTTTTGACGGCTGAAGGATTGCGCCCCGGCGGCGAGGTGCGCCTCGCCGGAGTCCGCATCGGCAAGGTTGACGACGTGCGCCTGCTGCCGCCCTCAGACAGACCGAACAGCCCGAAGGTCGAAGCCGTGCTCGCCCTCGACAGCAAAATCGACGGCAAGCCCATCACCGATCTCGTCCGCACGGACTCGACCGCGCAACTCGCCACGCCGAGCCTCCTCGGCAGCGACCGCATGATCAACATCACGCCCGGCACTTCGCTCGGCAACCCCGTGCAGGAAGGGCAGGAACTACGCACCACGACCGAAGAAGGTATGGCGCAACTCACCGCCTCCGGCAACGAACTCGTCGGCCAACTCAACCAACTCTCCGAGCAGGTCACGGACATCACGCGCAAGATCAACGAAGGACAGGGCACGCTCGGTCGCTTCGTCAACGACGAGGCGTTCTACGACAACCTCAACGTCACCATCCGCGAGACGCAGGGCATCATGCGCCAACTCCGCAGCGGCGAAGGCTCCGCCGGTAAACTCATCAACGACCCCGCGCTCTACAACAACCTCAACGCCGTCACCGCCCAACTCCAGGGCATCTCCGAAGACCTACGCGCCGGGCGCGGCACGGCGGGCAAACTCCTCACCGACGAAGCCCTCTACAACGACGCCCGCTCGACCATCGCGCGCCTCAACACCTCCGTCGAAGAGATCACCAAGATCACCACCGACATTCGCTCGGGGCGCGGCACGGCGGGCAAACTCCTCACCGATGAAGCCCTCTACAACGACGCGCGCGCCGCCATCGCCCGCTTCAACACCTCCGCCGAGCGCATCGACAACATCATCACCGGCATCCAACGCGGCGAAGGCACCGCCGGCAAACTTCTCACCGACGACCAGCTCTACAACAACTTCAATCAACTCTCCTCGGAAACCGTCAAACTCATGTACGACTTCCGCCAAAACCCCAAGAAATACCTCACCATCAAGTTCTCCATCTTCTAGCGCGGTTTTCGTGTCGGCGAAAAATAAAGTTGCCCAACTTGAGAGACCGGCAAGCGCAGAATGATGTCTTCGAGCAGAGTGCCGCTTACCAGCAGGGCAACTTTAGTTTGATGTGGAGCGACTTGCCCGAACGCTCTGCGGGTGCGTCCGTGACGGCCAACTTTTTCGACGTGTTCCTCACCCGCGACGAAGCAGGGGCGTGCGTTCGTCGCGGGTGAGGATACGGCGGGCAAAAATCGCGTCGTCGTCTTGAGCGACGGACTCCGGCGTAGAAACTTCGGCGCAGACCCGCGCGTCGTCGATTCGAGAGGTGCGGATCGGCGGCGAAAATTATACGGTCGTGGTGGCGGCATCCTCTCGGTCGGGCGGAGACGGTCTTCGCCAGGCTTCTCGCCGCAGGACCAGCAGATGTTGATGTCCGTCACGGGGCAGTTGGCGCTCGTCATCGAAAACGCAAAACTCGTCGAACGGATGGTGGAGGAAGAACGTCTGCGGCGACGAACTCGAACGCCGGGGAACTTCGCGACCTCATCATCACACGCCTTCGAGAGTGGTGCGCGGGCGCGCGCCAGGACGACGACCTTACGCTCGTCGTCCTCAAGGTCAAATAGCCCTCAACCGATCCGATAAATAACGCTTAACGATCCAAATATATAGATAAATATTTTTATTGACGGTCGATATGTTTCTTACTAATATATTGCTATGTCATATATAGGCTCACAGATGCTCGACCGCGAGTTGAAGAAAGGCAGCGCCGAGTTGTTGATTCTGTCGCTGGTGGAAGACCAGCCGCGGCACGGCTATGACATCGGCAACTTGATCGAGCAGCGTTCGCGCGGCCTGCTGCGTTTCAACGTCGCCTCGCTCTACCCGCTGCTCTATCGCCTTGAGCGGCGCGGCTGGATTCAAGGCCGCTGGGTGGAGAAGGCGGGTCAGAGGCGGCGTCGTTATTACCGCCTGACTCCCGCGGGCAAAAAGGTTTTGGCGGCGCAGTTGATTAGTTGGCGAGAGTTTGTCGAAGCGATCAATCGCATCGTAGGAATAGAACATGCCTGATTGGAAGGACGAGATCAGACGTTTGTTGTCGGGCTTGCGGCTCGCGCCGACGCGCGAGGCGGAGATCGTAGAGGAATTGTCGCAACATCTCGACGACCGCTTCGAGCAGTTGGTGCAGGGCGGCGCGACGCGCGAGGAAGCGCAGCGTGCGGCGCTGCTCGAATTAACGGAGAGCGATCTGCTGGCGGAGGAACTGCGGCGGGTCGAGCGTCCCGTCCAGACGGAGCCGGTAGTGATGGGCGCTGCGAGTGGGAGAACGAATATCATGGGAGACCTCCGGCAAGATTTGCGTTACGGCCTGCGCGTGTTGGGGAAGAACCCCGGGTTCACCGTCGTCGCGGTGCTCGCGCTGGCTCTAGGGATCGGCGCGAACAGCGCGATCTTCAGCGTGGTCAACACGGTCCTGCTGCGCCCCTTGCCTTACCGCGACCCCGAACGGCTCGTGATGCTCTGGGAGGACGACACAAAAGGCGGCTACCCGCGCGACACGCCCGCGGCGGCCAACTACATAGACTGGCGCGATCAGAGCAGCGTCTTTGAAGGGATGTCGGCGATGGCCGAGCAGAACTTCAACCTGACTGGGACGGGCGAGCCGGAAAAGATCGAAGGGCGGCGCGTCTCGGCCAACCTCTTTACGTTGCTTGGCGTCGAGCCGCAAGTTGGTCGCGGTTTTCTGCTCGAAGAAGATCAACCCGGACGGAATCGCGTGGTCGTCATCAGTCACGGCCTGTGGCAGAGGCGTTTCGGCGCGGACGCGAAGATAATCAACCGCCCGCTCACGCTCAACGGCGAGAGCTACACGGTCGTCGGCGTGATGCCGCCGCACTTCCAGTTTCCGAGCCGCGAGGATGAACTGTGGGTTCCCATCGCTTTCACGCCGCAGGAGGCAGCCAATCGCGGCAGACACTATCTGGAAGTGGTCGCGCGCATGAAGGCGGGCGTCACGCTCGAACAGGCGCAGGCCGAGATGAGCACCATCGCCGCGCGCCTGCAACAACAGTATCCCGCACAGAACACACAGCTGGGCGCGACCGTCACGCCGCTGCACGAACAGGTCGTGGGCGACATCAAACCGGCGCTCCTCGTACTGCTCGGCGCGGTCGGGTTCGTACTGCTCATCGCGTGCGCGAATGTGGCGAACCTTTTGCTCGCGCGTGCCGCCGTGCGACAGAAAGAGATTTCCATACGCGTCGCGCTGGGGGCGAGCCGCTTGCGCCTGATTCGTCAATTCCTGACGGAGAGCGTGTTGCTCTCCGTGCTCGGCGGCATCGTCGGGCTGTTGTTGTCGCTGTGGGGCGTGAGCCTTTTGAAAACTTTCATTCCGGAGAACATTTCGCAGGTCGAGGCCATCACGATTGACGCCAAAGTGTTAGGCTTCACCCTTCTCGTCTCGTTGCTGACGGGACTCGTCTTCGGGTTAGCTCCGGCTTCGCAGGCGTCGAGCCTCAATCTTAACGAGACGTTGAAGGAAGGCGGCAGGGATTCGGCTGCGGGCAGTCGCGGCAATCGCATACGCAACCTGCTGGTCGTTACGGAGGTCGCCGTCTCGCTCGTCCTGCTGATCGGCGCGGGACTACTGATTAACAGTTTCCTGCGTCTGCGCAATGTCGATCCGGGTTTCCGCGCGGACAATTTGTTGACGATGCAGGTCGAGTTGCCGAACTTGAAGTATCCGGAGCACGCGCAGCGCACGAACTTTTATAACGAACTGCTGGGACGCATAGAGGCTCTGCCGGGCGTGAAGTCCGCAGCCGTCACCACCAACCTGCCCTTATACATGCAAGGCAATTCAATCGGCATCAGCATCGAAGGGATTCCCGACCCCGCGCCCGGTCAGGGCAAAAGGCCGGTCGTGGCGACGAGAGTTGTCAGCCCGCGCTACTTTCAGACGATGGGCATCAGTTTGTTGCAGGGGCGTGAATTCTCCGCGCAAGACCGTGCCGACTCCCCTTCGGTGGCTGTGATCAGCGAAACGATGGCGCGCCGCTACTGGCCTGACCAGGACCCTACGGGCAAGCGACTCACGCCCGGCTCTTCGACTTCAACCGACCCCGACGATTGGATCACAGTGGTCGGCGTCGTGAAAGACGTGCGGCAATTTGAACTCGTCGCAGACCCGAAGCCGCAGATGTACCTGTCATACGCGCAGGCCGGATTCTTCGCGCCGAACGATCTGGTCGTGCGCACAGACCTCGAACCGCTGAGCCTCGCGGCGTCTGTGCGCGGCGCAGTGTGGGGAGTGGATAAAGACCAGCCGGTTTCAAAGATCAGGACGATGGAAGAGATCGTCTCCGAGTCGGTCGCGCGGCAGCGTTTCAGCATGCTGCTTCTGGGCGTCTTCGCCGCGCTGGCGCTCGTGCTGGCGGCGGTCGGCATCTACGGCGTGATGAGCTACTCGGTGGCGCAGCGCACGCGCGAGTTCGGCATACGCATGGCGCTCGGCGCACAGCGCAGCGATGTGTTGAAACTGGCGGTCGGGCAGGGTTTGAAACTCGTCCTCGTCGGCATCGTGCTCGGACTCGGCGCGGCTTTCATCCTAACCCGCGTCATGTCGAGCCTGCTGTACGGAGTCAGCGCCACCGATCCGGCAACGTTTATCACCATTTCGCTCATTCTCGTTGGAGTGGCGGTGCTGGCAAGTTTAATTCCCGCGCTCCGCGCCACCAAAATCGATCCGATGGACGCCCTGCGCTATGAATAGACAGTTCAAGACCTTTCATGTCACGGCTTAAAAGATTTACCGAAACAGGTCAGAGACCATCGGCCATCTATTGACTTCACGCCCTTCCAGCACGCGAACCTCTTTAACATCAACTACTTGCCCCGCCGCGCCAACATGCAGGCCGGTGAGACGAAGTAGGAAAAGTCGCGCAGTTGGAAGCATCAGTTTTGTGACAAATTGTCGATTTGTCACAAAACGCACACGCAGGCTTGACAATTCCGTGATACATGGCTTATCTTCCCCTCCGAGCATTTGATACGTAAGCGCCGAGACCTTTTTCTGTCGGCGCGTCATGTCCGCGAAAGTTATCTATTAGCCGCACGTGCCTGCTGTCTCAACCGTGGCGACGTGCGCGCCCTCCAGGCCTCTCAATCTCAGCCATTGCAGGCTTTGTTCATGATGATGGCGCTACACGGGTAGCCGAACTCGTTGTGCACAGCCCGTCTGGAGTTATCAGGGACAGGGGAGCAGTGTGTCAGGTGATGCACCTTCAGGCCGCAGGAGTGTATCGCAGGCACGCAGAGAGTAGGGTCAGGAGAGTAGAGTCAGAGGCGCAGCAACAGCCACAGCCACAGCAGCAGCAAGCAGCCACAGCAGCAGCAGCCACAGCAACAGCCACAGTAGCGGGCGAGGGGTGTTGAAGGGACATTCTGAGGGATATGACAAGGGGTGAGCAAGGGAGAGGGCGAACGAGACGGGGCAAGTGGATTTAGGCCGCACGGAGTCGGGTGA
>DATHBB010000271.1:0-7757 GCA_035296385.1 Pyrinomonadaceae bacterium
ATGCCGTTGACGTTCGGGTGCGGGATGAGCGTGTCGAGATCGACGCCCATCACGGAGTTGATCGTGTTGATGAGCGAGAGCGCGTCGGCGCGCCCGCGCACCGCCGCGCGTGCGGGCGGCGTGATGCTCGTCACGTTCGGCGTCAGTTTGACGATGACGGGCAAGCGCGTCGCCTCCTTCACCCACTCCGTCACCATGCACGTGTACTCCGGCACTTGCCCCATCGCCGCGCCCATGCCGCGCTCCGACATGCCGTGCGGGCAACCGAAGTTCAACTCCACGCCGTCCGCGCCCGTGTCTTCAACCTGCTTCGCGATCTCGTGCCACGCCTCTCTACGAGACTCGACCATCAAAGAGATGATGAGCGCGTGCTTCGGGTATTTCCGTTTGCACTCCCTGATCTCTTTGAGATTAACTTCGAGCGGGCGATCCGTGATGAGTTCGATGTTGTTGAGGCCGAGCATGCGCTGCGGCCCCTGATCAATCGAGGCGAGGCGCGAACAGACGTTGCGGATCGGCTCGCCCAGAGTCTTCCAGACCGCACCGCCCCAGCCCGCGTCGAACGCGCGTTCCACCATCGAACCCATATTCGTCGGCGGCGCACTCGCCAGCCAAAACGGATTCGGCGATTCGATGCCCGCGAAATTAACTCTCAAGTCCGCCATCGTTGTTACCTCTCAGTGCTATTGCGAAGGTTAGTCTGTGCCGCCCGCGCGTGGAGTTTGAGTTTCACCACGCGCCGTCTGCTCGAAAGTCACGTCGCGGTAAATCTCCCGCAAAGCCAACTCGCACGGCACGGACGCGCACCGCACTGTCTCGTCCAAGTCGTTGAATTCCATAAACGTCCAGACACCGCTCTCTTGTCTCACAAACTGTGAGACATGCGGGCGATGCTGCGCGACAAGCAGGTATTCGCTGAAAGTAGAAATTGATTTGTAATAAGTAAACTTATCGCCCCTATCGAAAGCCTCAGTTGATTTTGAAAGCACTTCAACGAGCAACGCCGGATTGGTCAGTACATCCAGTCCGCTGATTTTTTCAATTTCCGGCGAGCCGCACAGTGCGGACAAATCAGGATAACGATACGGAGGGTAGGTAGGAACTTTTACGCGCATGTCGGCTGGGAATACCTGACAGCCACGCTCTCTCAGTTGCGAGTGGGCTTCTGTGCTGATGTTAATCGTGATCCGGTTGTGCGCAAGGCTCGCGCCGGTCATACAGAAAACCTCGCCATTCCAGAATTCGTACTTCTCTTCGCTCGCCAGTTCCAGCGCGAAATATTCTTCGAGCGTGTACGTATCCTGTGGTTGAGTTGACATCAACTTACTTCCGGCGACGGCTTTCTCAGCTTGCCATCTTAATACTACTTCCCACCGTGAACCTCGCTCGTCTCTTCGTGGAGCGGAACGCGTGCGCCTGCGAATTCGACGCGCTCGCCCGACAGTTGAAAGTGTATGCCTTGCGCGGCGAGTTTGCCCGCTTGCGAAGCGTCTACGGCTTCGCGCCCGCCGTTGACGCAGTCGCCGCCGGCGAAGAACTTCGGGTTGCTCGTCTGCATCGTGTCGGCGTTGACGCGGACGCGCCCCGCCTCGTCGAGTTCGACGCGGGCGTTTTGCGAGAGCCAGTCGGCCATCTTCTGCTGGCCGAGCGCCTTGATGACCATGTCTACGGGAATCTCAAACTCCGACCCCGCGATTGCGTGAAACGAGCGCCGAGCGCCCTCGCCGTTCGTCTCGACGGCCTGTGTCCTCACGCAGCGCAGCGCCGCGACGCGCGCGCCCGAAGCGTCCGCCACGATCTCGACCGGCGAAGTCTGCCACCAGAATTCTATCCCGTCGCGTTTCGCCAACTCGTATTCGTACTCGTAGGCTGGCATCTCGCGCTCGGTGCGGCGGTAGATCATCAGCACGCGCTCCGCGCCGAGACGTTTGGCCTGCGTGACGGCATCAATCGCCGTGTTGCCTGCGCCGACGACGGCGACCGTGCGCCCGACGGGGACGCTCGCCCAGTCGCGCGTCTTGATTCGTTCGATGAAGTCGAGCGCATCGTAGACGCCCGCGAGTTCTTCGCCGGGAATGGCGAGCCGCGCCGTCGCGCCGAGTCCGACGCCGAGAAAGACCGCATCGTGCGCCGCTTCGAGTTCTGCGAACGACACATCGCGCCCGACTTCCGTGTTGGTTTTAATTTCGACGCCGAGACGCGCGACCTGCGCCACCTCTTCCTGCGAGACGCGCTGCGTCATTTTGTATTCGGCCATGCCGTAAGTGTCCATGCCGCCTGCGAGCGGTTTGCGCTCGTAGACGCGGACGGCATAGCCGAGCCGCGCGAGATATGTCGCGCACGAAAGACCCGCCGGACCTGAGCCGATGATGCCGACGCGCTTGCCGTTCGGCGCGCCCGCCTTGAGCACGTCGCGCCCGCGCGTGAAGACGGCGTCGGTCGCGTAGCGTTGCAGACGCCCGATCTCAATCGGCTTCGCCATCAAAGTCTTCTCCACGCACGCACCCTCGCAGAGCACTTCTACGGGGCAGACGCGCGCGCACGTCGCGCCAATCGGGTTGGCGTCGAAGATGACGCGCGCCGAACCCACCAGATTGCCGCTCGCGATCTTTTTGATGAAGGCCGGAACGTCTATGTGCGTGGGGCAGGCGCGCGTGCAGGGCGCGTCGTAGCAATAGACGCAGCGGTGCGATTCCATGATCGCCTCGGCCTCGGTCAGAGGCGGCGCGATCTCCCGGAAGTTGCGCTCGATCTGCGCGATGTTGATGGGTGAGTCGTGATTGATTGACATGAATTTTAAGCGTCGATTAAGGAGCGGCGTAAATGAAACCGGCGCGACCTCGATTCGTTTACAACTCCGCGTCGGCTTCGATCTCGATGAGCATACGTTCATCGATCAAACGCGAAACTTCGACCATCGTGGTGGCGGGCATGATGTCGCGGAAGAATTCGCCGTGAGCGCGCCCGTATTCCTCCCAGCGTCCGATGTCCGTAACGTACATACGCGTGCGGACAACGTGTTCGAGTCCCGCCCCGAGTCTCGCGAGCGCGGCGCGTATGTTCTCGATGCTCTGCACGGCCTGTGCGTAAGCGTCGCCTTCGCCGACGATCTCGCCCGCGTCGTTCGTCGCCGTCGTGCCCGTCACATAGATGCGTTCGCCGACGCGCACGGCGCGCGAGTAACCGACGATTGATTCCCACTTGCGACCGGTCGAGATGCGCTGGCGTTCTTTCAATTGTCATTACCTTAGCGAGGCAGAAACTTACTTAAAGACCGTCAGGCTTTTCAGTCCGCGACGAGCGGCTGGTAAGTGTCGGGTCGGCGGTCGCGATAGAACTGCCAGGTGTTTCTGACTTCGCGTATCAAGTCGAGGTTGAGATCGGCGACGACCAGCGCGTCCTCATCGCGCGGGGCTTCGGCTATGAATTGCCCGCGCGGGTCGCAGAAGTAGCTCTGGCCGTAAAACTCGCCGATGTCCCACGGCTGCTCGTGGCCGACGCGGTTGATCGCGCCGATGAAGTAGCCGTTGGCGACGGCGTGCGCGGGCTGCTCCAATCGCCAGAGATACTCGGAGAGTCCCGCGACGGTGGCCGACGGGTTGAAGACGATCTCCGCGCCGTTCAAACCTAAAATGCGTGCGCCTTCGGGGAAGTGGCGGTCGTAACAGATGTAGACGCCGATGCGCGCAAACGCCGTGTCGAAGGCGGGATAACCGAGGTTGCCCGGCTTGAAATAGAATTTCTCCCAGAAGCCGGGGTTGACGTGCGGGATGTGGTTCTTGCGATACTTGCCGAGATATTTCCCGTCGGCATCGATGACGGCGGCGGTGTTGTAATAGACGCCCGCGATGTCTTCCTCGTAGATCGGCACGATGATGACCATGCCGTGCTGGCGCGCGACTTCCTGCATGAGTTTGACGGTCGGCCCGTCGGGAATTTTTTCGACCGCCTCGTACCAGCGCGTCTGCTGCTCGGCGCAGAAGTAGGGCGTCGTGAAGACCTCCTGCATGCAGAGGA
This sequence comes from Pyrinomonadaceae bacterium, assembly GCA_035296385.1. Taxonomy (GTDB): domain Bacteria; phylum Acidobacteriota; class Blastocatellia; order Pyrinomonadales; family Pyrinomonadaceae; genus JAIVJZ01. Next base: position 4,018 of record DATHBB010000271.1, read on the forward strand.
TTTGCACGCCCTGACGCGCGGCGTCTTCGATTAACTTGACGTGCTTCTCGATGTTGGCGCGCTTGATCTCTTCGATGGGCGCATCCGTAGGCGCGGCGTTCGTCGCCTGTATGAGTCCGCATTTAACAGTTCGAGGCATATGTTTTTAACGATGAAGTAGGAACGATGAACGATGAAGTAAAAACTGTCAGTTGTCAGTAGTCCGTTGTCAGTTGTTCAAGACAGTCTTTAGTAACTCGTGTGAGAGTCATATGCAACGGACAACTGACTACTGACAAAGAACAGCTTTTAATTCATCGTTCCTACTTCATCGTTCATCCTTTCTAAAGTTTCCCCTCATCAGTAAGTAGTAGAGAACGAAACCTATCGCGAAGGTGACGAACCACGCGTAGGTGTAGAGCGTGTCGAAAAAGCCTGGCTCGGCGATCTGCCCGCCGGGCGTCGTGGCCGCGTGCAGGAAGCCGGGGACGACGGGCGCGATTGCCGCGACGAGCACGGCGAGCGCGCGCAGGTTGAAACCGTTCGTGTAAGTGTAGCGACCTTCCATTTGAAACAGATCGTGCAGGTCGAGGCGCTGGCGGCGCAGCACCCAGTAGTCGCAGATCAGTATACCCGCGATTGCGCCCATCAAGCCCGAATAGCCGACGAGCCACGTGAAGACGTACGCGCCCATCGAAGACATCAATTTCCAGGGCATCATCAGCACGCCGATGAGCGCGGTGATGAGTCCGCCGGTGACGTATGAGATCAGTTTCGGGTTGAGATTGGAAAAGTCGTTCGAGGGCGAGACGACGTTGGCGGCCATGTTGGTCGTGAGTTGCGCGGCGAAGATGACGGCGGTGGCGAAGAGTATGACGATGATGCTGTCGAAGCGTTGCATCAGGTCAACCGGATTCGGAATCGCCACGCCGTAGATCAAGAGCGTCGCGCTCGTCACGGCGACGCCGATGAAGGCGAAGGCCGTCATCGTCAGCGGCAGCCCGAGAGCCTGCCCCATCATCTGTGACTTTTGCGAGCGCGCGTAGCGCGTGAAGTCGGGGATGTTGAGGCTGAGCGTCGCCCAGTAGCCGACGGAGGCGGTGAGCGAGGCGGGAAAGATCGTCCAGAACGCGTTCTGCTGTTCCTGTAGCGCCGACGACTCGGAGAGCACGCGGCCTAGCCCGCCCGCGCGCCACGCCGCCCACGCGAGCAGAATCGCGCCGCCCGCGAGCAGCAAAGGCGCAGACCACGTCTCCAAATACTTGATGCCTTCCACGCCCTTCAAGATGATGAAGACTTGTATGAACCAGAAGATGAAGAACCCGATCCACGTGTGCCAAGCGATGCCGAACACGCCACCGCCGCCGAGCAAACTATTCCAGCCCGACCACATCGCGCCGAACAGCGCGTCGAGCGCCGTGCCGCCGATCCACGTCTGAATGCCGAACCAACCGCAAGCGACAATCGCGCGCAGGATCGCGGGGATGTTCGCGCCGCGCACGCCGAACGCGGCGCGGCACAAGACCGGAAACGAGACGCCGTACTTCGTGCCCGCATGCGCATTCAGGATCATGGGAATGAGCACGATGGTGTTGCCGAGCAGGATCGTGATCATCGCCTGCCACCAGTTCATGCCCGCCTCTATGAACGCTCCGGCGAGCGTGTAGGTCGTGATTACGACGCTCATCCCGATCCAGAGCGCGGCGATGTTCCACGTTGACCACGTTCGCTCTTTGATCGTCGTCGGCGCGAGATCGCGGTTCCATAAAGGACTCGCGGACACGTCCTCGCGCAACTCCTCGAAGTCGCGCTGCGTGACGAGAACGTCCTCGCTGTAGGTTTCAGTCGCCATCGCTCGTATCGCTACTCGGTCTCTACTTCACAGCAGGGGCTTCGATCTTGATGTCCGAGTTGTAGCCGGACATCGTCACGAGCGTCTTCGTCTTCTGCCCGTTAAACTCGCCCTCGCTTTCGGTCTTGCGCGGAAGGCCGTCGGCGACGGAGAGCCAGGTCTTTGAAGTGCTCTTGAGATTCGTGCCCATCGGGTTGTTCTGCGTGTACTGATAGACGAGCACCGGCTCGCCGTCAAGCGTCTCCGCGCCGACGTACTTCACGTCCGCGTTCTTCGCCAACTCGTCCAGCATCTTCGGGTCGCGGAAAGCCTTGATCATCTCGCCCGCATCAATCGGCGATTTGCCCCAAACGCCGTCCGGCGTTTTGATATAAGTCGCGCCGCCGACGATGACATACTCCATCGTGAAACTCTTGCCGCCGCCGGGCTTCGCCTCGCTCGTCATGCGATAACGGTCGGGCGCAACGTATTCGATGACCATCGAATTCGTCGTGCCATCGGAGAGGGAGGACGTGACGTTTGCGCGGTAAGATTTAGCGTCGAGTTGCGCGCGCATCGCTTTCGTCATCGCGTCGAGCGGCTTATCGCTGGCGGAGATGGCCGCCGCTGCCGTCGTCGCCGTGCTGTTTCCGCCGCTCCCCGCAGGCGAGACGCCCGCACCGCCGCTTGAGCCTGTTTTGTCGCCGCTGTTGCAAGCGACGCTCATCATCAGAAGGACGCAGCAGAGCGTCGCGTTGAAACTTTTCATCTTGAAGTTCATGTTAACAAGCGCTCCCGACTCGATTGTTTGAAGTTTCCCGCTTGAGAATGTGTTGATGCGTGCAACGCGCCGCTACATCGTTACGCAAGTGCCGCGCTTGATAAATCGCCCGTCGCCCGACTTGCCCTTGTACTCGCCGTTTTCGATGACGACGCGCCCGCGCGACAAGACCGTCTCCACAACTCCCTTGATCGTCTTGCCTTCGTAGGCGCTGTAGTCAACGTTCATGTGGTGCGTGGAGGCTGAGATGGTCTGTTCGCGTTCGGGGTCGAAGACGACGATGTCCGCATCCGACCCGACGGCAATCGTGCCCTTCCGTGGGAAGAGGCCGAACATCTTGGCGGCGGCGGTCGAAGTGAGTTCGACGAAGCGGTTGAGCGAGAGGCGATTCTCCACCACGCCGCCGTTGTAGATGAGCGGCACGCGATGCTCTACGCCGGGCGCACCGTTCGGGATTTTAGAAAAGTCGTCGCGTCCCAACTCCTTCTGCTCCTTCATGCAGAACGGGCAGTGATCTGTGGAGATGACTTGCAGGTCGTCAGTCCGCAAACCCTTCCACAATTCGGCCTGATTCCAACGCTCGCGCAAAGGGGGCGTCATCACGTACTTCGCGCCCTCGAAGCCCGGCTCGTCGTAATTGTCCGTCGAGAGGAAGAGATACTGCGGGCACGTCTCGGCAAACGCGGGCAGCCCGCGGTCGCGCGCCTCGCGCACCTGTTCGAGCGCGTCGGCGCAACTCAGATGCACAATATACACGGGCGACTCGGCCATCTCCGCTATCGCAATCGCGCGGTGCACGCCTTCGGCCTCGGCGCGCGTCGGTCGCGTCAACGCGTGATACTTCGGCGCGGTGCGCCCCGCAGCCAGCGCGCGCTTGATGATCTCGTTGATGACGATGCCGTTCTCCGCGTGCATGCAGATCAGCCCGCCGCGCTCACCCGCCGCGGACATCGCGCGGAAGATCGTCGCATCGTCAACCAGAAAGACGCCCGGGTAGGCCATAAACATCTTGAAACTCGACACGCCCTCGTCGATGATGCGATGCAACTCCGGCACGCGGTCGTCTTCCAGATCGGTCGTGATCAAATGAAAACTGTAATCAATCGCCGTCTTCCCCTCGGCCTTCGCGTGCCAGTTGTCGAGCGCCTC
>DATHBB010000272.1:0-4927 GCA_035296385.1 Pyrinomonadaceae bacterium
GCGCGAAACATGTTTTCGTCTTCGGAATAGACGGTTAAAGGCGTGCCGCTCAAAAGTTCGGTTGCTGCTTTGCTCATCGCTCTCTCTACAGACCTTCTTTATAAGATTCAAAATGATATGGCTCAGACGGTTGTAAGCCTAAGCATCGCCTACAAACGCGCCTCCGGTCAACCCTCGAAAGCACTGACGAGTGACGAGTGACAGGTGACAAGTGACAAGAAAAAGCCTTGAACCCTAAATCTTAAGAGAACCGCTTTCCCTATTCATGATTGACGGTTCACGGTTTTAATCTCGTCACCTGTCATTCGTCACTTGTCACTGTTCTCGTCTCCTGTCGCATTTTTACGACACGCAAAGGATGCGCCGGTGGCGACGGGGGGCGTGCGGCGCGGGTTTCGGGCGCGGCGGAAGAGCGCGCGTGAAGGGTGGCGCGGGAGTTGCTGTGCGACGGGCGGGCGTCGGCGCGTCGGGGCGCGCGTCTCGGTCGTCTGGCGGTTGAGACTGGCGGCGCAATAACGTATCTTGCTAGGCAGTTTATCGAGGGGACTTCTGACCGCTGAAGGGCGATTTCTCTCCTTACGAGGACACGCGCGATGAGTGAGGACAAGCAGGAGGGACGAAAGACGGCGCGGGGCAGATTCGCTCCGGCGGGCGTCCTCTTCGCCGTGGGCGGCCTGCTGCTCTTCGCCTATTACGTGTGGAAGGCCGGGCCGCAGAGCATCCTCGCGAACATCATGCAACTCGGCGCGGGCTTCGCCGTCGTGCTCCTCATCTCCGGCGTGCGCCCGCTCGTGCGCGCCGCCGCGTGGACGCGCTGCTTCGAGAGCGGCACGCGCCTGCGCCTGCGCGACGCGTTCAAGGCTTACGTGGCGGGCGACGCGCTCGGCAGCCTGACGCCGTTCGGCATGGTCGTGAGCGAACCGGCAAAGGCCGCGTTCGTGCGCGACCGCGTGCCCATCGTCGCCTCGATCTCGGCCATCGCCGTCGAAAACCTCTTCTACATGCTCTCCGTCGCGCTCTTCATCTTCGCGGGCACGGCGGCGTTACTGCTCAGTTTTCCGCTCAACTCGAAACTGCGCTTCGCGAGCTACGCGACGCTGGCCGTCGTCGTGGTTGTCGTCTCGCTCGGCTATCTGATGGTGCGGCGGCAGTGGAGATTTTTGAGCGGCGCGCTCGCGGCGCTACAGGCGCGCGGCCTGGCGCGCCGCGTCGGCGCGGAGCGGCGCGCGCGCCTCGTCGCCATTGAAGAACGCATCTACGGATTTTACGCGCGCCACCGTTCGCGCTTCCTCGCCATCCTCGCGCTCGAAGCCTGCTTCCACCTCGCGGGCGTCGCCGAAGTTTACGCCACGCTCTACTTCATACTCGACCCGCCGCCCGCATTCGCACAACTTGCGCTCGCCGCCTTCGTCCTCGAATCCGTCAATCGCGTGATCAACGTAATTTTCAAGTTCGTGCCGATGCGCGTCGGCGTTGACGAGGCGGGCACGGGTCTGTTCACCAAAGTCTTGAAATTCGGAACGACCGTCGGCGTCACGCTCGCCATCATACGCAAAGCGCGCGTCATCGTCTGGACGGCCATCGGCCTCGCCATACTCGTCAGGCGCGGCCTGTCCGTGCGCAGCATGACGCGCGAAGCGCAGGAGGCGGCGGTCGCCGCCTCCGCCGCTGCCGCTGCTGCTGAAGCCGCGACGACGAACGGAGAGTCGCGCCGGGAGGAAGCCTCTGCTGGCAACGGGCGCGACGAGGAGAACGGCGGCGGCGTGATCGAAGAAGAAGAACTCATCGCGCCGCGCTGAGCACGCGAGGTCGCCGGAGTCTCACTTGGAACGATCTCTCGAATTAACTCCCGAACAGACGGAAGCAACGACGGCGGGCGTCTCGCACGCCGGGGTCTCGCGCGGCGTGAGCGCGTTGACTTTGGATCGCGGCGTCGTGCTCGCGCTCGTCGTGCTCTGCGTGCTCGGCCTGGGTCTGCGCGCGCGCGGCATCTCGGAACTCGGTTTCGCCGAAGACGAGATCAACAAACTCGAAGCCGTGCGAGCCTACGCTCGCGGCGACATCACGCCGAACGCCGAGCACCCGATGCTGATGAAGACGCTCATCTTCGTCTCGCTCACCGCCGCAGAGAAGTGGAATGAGATGGCGGGCGCAGAGGCGCGACAGATCGGCGAAGAGGCGGCGGTGCGTTTCCCCAACGTACTGCTCGGCGCGCTCACGGTCTTACCGCTCTATCTACTGACCGCCGCCTTCTTCGACAAACGCACGGGACTCATCGCCGCCTTGCTCTGGTCGTTCGGCGTTAACGCCATCACCTACAACCGCATCGCCAAAGAAGACACGCTCCTGGTCTTCTTCATGCTCTTCGCCTTCTACTTCTACCTGCGCGCCAAGCAGACGAGCGGACATGAGCCGCGCGCGAAGAAGAGATTTTATTTGGCCTCCGCCGTCTCGTTCGGGCTGATGCTCGCGTCGAAATATTTCCCGCACTACTTCGGCCTGAACATGCTCTATCACCACCTCGTCGCGCAGCGACGGCGCGAGCCGTCTGAGCCGCGCGGTCGCACGCCCGCCATCTTCTACCCCGTCGTCCTCCTCGTGTTCCTCATCGCCAACCCCGCCGTCCTCCTGCCGCAGACGTGGCACTACCTGACCGCCTATTCGAGCGAGGGACTGCTCACGCATCACGGTTACCTGATGGGCGAGACGCTTTATCCCAATCAGATGTCGAAGACGCCCTTCGGTACACCCGTCTATTTTTACCTGCTGTTCCTCGCCATCAAGACGCCGCTCCCGCTGCTCCTTGCGCTCGTCGCCGGACTCTTAGCCTGCGCGCGACGTTTCAGACGACCGGGCGAGGCGTTTCTACTGTTGATGTTCATACTCTGGATCGTGCCCTACTCGATTGCGGGTGCGAAGTGGCTGCGCTACGCGCTGTCGCTCCTGCCGATTGTTTACATGATCGCGGCGGTCGGCATCATGTGGCTGCTCCGTCGCCTGGACGCGTCGCGTTTTATCGCAGAGGGCACGCGCGGCGGCGGCGGTAGAAGTTTTTCACCGCTCAGAATAGTGCGCGCCGTCGTCCTGCTGTTCTTCGTCGCGTTGCCCGCGTGGATCGCCGTAAACGCCGCGCCGCACTACGCGACTTACACGAACGCGCTCGGCGCGGGGCGCGCGGGCTACTTCTTCCCGCACGACGAGTTTTACGACGACGGGCTGCGCGAAGCGATCAAGTACGTCGCAGACAACGCGCCGCCGAAGGCAACCATCGTCCACGAGACGCCCGGCGTCGCGCGCTACTACCTGCAAAAGTTCGCACGCCCGGACCTCGACTCGCGCGTGCTCTCCGACCCCGCTTTCAAATTCGGAGAGACGCCGCGCCCCGCCTACGTCATACTCCAACGCGGGCGCACCTATTTCGAGAACCGCGAAAAGATGGCGGACGCGCGCGCACGCGGCCAAAAAGTTTATGAAGGATTCGTCAACGGCCTGAGCGCGGTCGAAGTTTACGAAGTTAAGTAAGACTCTATTTTCTTCTTTGCGTCTCCAGCGCCTTTGCGAGAAAATTTTATTCACGTAAAGGCGCTGGAGACGCAAAGGAAAACAAAAGCGAGATGAGGAAACTTTTAGCCACAAAAAAACTGTCGTCCCGTTTCATGTTGCTGCTCGCGCTCTTGTGCGTGCTCAGTTCTCTTGCGTTCGCCCAATCGAATGATCCGGCGCGGCGTGCGTGGATCACGATCCTCTCGACGACCGATTTGCACGGCAACATCCTGCCCTTTGACTACTACACGAATAAGCCGGACGCGCGCGGCCTGGCGAAGGTGGCGACGCTCGTTAAAGCCGCACGCAAGGAGAACGCGACGGGAACGCTCCTGCTCGATTCGGGCGACACGGTACAGGGCACGCCGCTCGAATATTTTCACAACAAGAAGAACAACCAGCCGCCCGATCCGATGATGCTCGTGATGAACGCGCTCCGGTTCGACGCGCTCGCCGTCGGCAATCACGAATACAACTTCGGGCTCAACGTCCTTGAGAAGGCGCGGCGCGAAGCGAGCTTCCCCTGGCTCTCGGCGAACACCTACAAGACGGGGACGCAGGAAACTTACCACCGGCCTTACCTCGTCAAAGAATTGAACGGCGTGCGCGTCGGCGTCATCGGGCTGACGACGCCGGGCGTGCCCTTCTGGGAGAACAAAGAAAATTTCGCGGGGCTTGAGTTTCGTGAACCCGTCGCGGAGGCGCGCAAGTGGGTCACAATTTTGCGCGAGCGTGAACGCGTTGATCTGGTCGTCGTCGCGATGCACATGGGGCTGGAAGAGGATTTGCGCACGGGCGAAACGAGTCCCGGACAGGTGACGAACGAGAACGTCGCCGTGCGGCTCGCGCGCGAAGTGCCGGGCATCGACCTCATCGTGATGGGGCACACGCACCGCGAAGTGCCCTCCTTGACGATCAATAACGTGCTGCTCACACAGGCAAACTTCTGGGGGCGGCATCTGGCGCGCGCGGACATCTATCTCGAACGCGAAGAGGGAGGGCGCTGGCGCGTCTCTGCGAAGTCTGCGCGCACAATTGCGGTTAACGAGCAGACGGAGACGGACGCCGAAGTCGCGCGACTGGTCGAGCCTTACGACCGCGAGACGCAACAGTGGCTCGCGCGCGTCATCGGCGAATCCGCGTCGGAGTTGACCGCCGAGGACGCGCGCTTTCGAGACACGGCGATTCTCGATCTGATTCAGCGCGTGCAGTTGGACGCGGGCAAGGCGGACGTTTCGATGGTGGCGAGTTTCAACCCGCAGGCGCGCTTGCCGCGCGGCGCGGTGACGGTGCGCGACATCGCGGGGCTGTACATTTACGAGAACACGCTCGTCGTGCTCGAAGTGACGGGGCAAGTGTTGAAGGACGCGCTCGAACACTCCGC
>DATHBB010000273.1:0-14710 GCA_035296385.1 Pyrinomonadaceae bacterium
AGCGAGTCAGCCCACTTGCCCACCACGGCCTTCCCGTACATCTCTTGCTCTTTCTGCCGCCGAATCGCACACGCGCGACGAAACGCGCCCAACTCCCCGTACTTCCTGATCGAGACGCACGTTTGCCCTTTCTTCTCTCTTCCGGCGTGCCACGACACTTGATAGACCTCGTTGAGATATATCGTGCCGTCTTTCCCCTTGTACTTCTTCACCGCGCGGCGAACGCCGACGACGCCGCTTTTGTTTCGCGGGTTATCGCCGACGATGACCCAGTCCGTGCGCGGTTTGCCCAGTTCGCGCTCCAGTTGGTTGCGACACTCGACGGCCTTCTCAAGCGCCGCTTCCTTGCCGCCGTTGGCGCTGTCGCTGATGAACTTCGACTTCGTGACTTTGTTCAATCTGACACGTACATACCAGCCGACCGTTTTTCTCTGCGGGCAATCTATACGGCTCACGCCCTTGTGACCACTCTTCGCCATAAGTTCTTAAAGAAGTCCCCTTCAGGATTAAAATGTGTATGAGTGAAAAGACGTTATCGTCTCGCCGCGCTTTTGTCAAAGAGACGCGGATCACCGGAGCGATGTGACAACTCATTCATCCCTTCCGACATCAGACGCGACTCTCCCATGAGACGCGAGCGTTCACGATTGAGGAATGACGTTTAACTTTTCGGCGCTTGATAGCCTTCGCGCGCGGTGACTTGCGCGCCTTGCAGGCCGCGCACCTCGACCTTGATCGAGCGGAAGCGCCCGTCGCGCGCCTTGTTGGTCGAGTAGTAGCCGAGGCTGTACTGCTTGCCGATGTCGGAGGCGACCTGTGCGAAGGCGGCGCGCGCGTCGCGCAGGTCGGCGGCGTTGAAGGTCTTGCCCCCGGAGTCGCGCGCGAGTTCGGCCATCTCGCGGCGGGCGAGTTGATAAAGCGCGCGGCTGATCTGCATGCGCTCGAACGGCCCCATCTGGCAGAAGTTCGTGTAGTCGGCCACTTCGGCGCGCGGGTCGAAAATTTTGCGATAGCGTTGCAGTTGCACGCGCGACAAACTCAAGCGCCCGTCGTCCTGACAGTCGCGCATCAGGCGCTCTTCGACGAACTCCTCCGTGTTGACCTGTATGAAATAGGCGAGCGTGCCCGTCCGTTGCAGGCGCTCGCGCACCTCTGCGAAGTCCGCCGCGCTCGTGGAATCCACGCCGTCGGTCAAGGCGACGAGCGCGCGCCGCCCGCGCAACTCCGCGCGCGGCGGCTCGCGAAAGACTTCCGTGGCGACGCGTTCGAGCGCGTCGTAGAAGGGCGTGCCGTTGCTCGAACCGATGCTCTCGATGGCTTGCCGGAGCGCCTCGCGGTCGTCGGTCAGGTGCGTCAGGAGTTCGACGGTGGCGAGTTTGGTCGCGCCCTCTTCCTGCGTGTTGAAGGCGAGTATGGAGATGCGGTCGCCCGGACGCAACGCTTCGATGAAGACGTTGGCGGCGCGACGTATCAAGCCGACTTCGGCGCGCGTCGAGCCCGACGTGTCGAGCAGGAGCGCGACCTCGAAGGGCGCGTCCGAGGTGATGAAGTTGGCGACGCGCTGCGGCTTCCCGTCTTCGTACAGGGCGAAGTTTTCGGCGCGCAAATTCGTGAGCGTGCGTCCCGTGCGATCCGTCACCGTCACTGGCACGGTAATGAGTTGCGTCTCGACGCGCACCACGTCGTCTTCGTCAACTTCTTCTCCGGCAGCGGCGGCGCGTGCGGGCGAAGGCGTCGCGCGCGGCGGCGTGGGCGAAGGCTGTTGCGACGCGGACGACCCGACGCGGCGTGGTCGCTGTTGCGGCGCGCCCTGCTGTTGCTGCTGTTGCGGCGTCTGTGTTGGCTGCCCGAAATTGTGTGCCGCGAGTCGCACCGTGAGCGCGTTGAGAGCGAGGAGGACGACGAGGGCGGCGACGAATTGCCGCGCGCGTTTTTGCTTTGAGGGATGCTTCGACATAGACTTACAACTTCGCACGTAAAAATTCGGCGCGGTTAAATATAGCCGCAAACCCTTGATGACTGAAAGGAGCGACAGGATGTCCGTCATCGGAAGACTCGACGATCAGGTCGAAGCCGTGCTCATCAACCCGCTCGGAAGGCGCGAGCGCGCGCCCGACGAAGAGGCGCGCGACGAGCCTCAGCCTCCCGCTCCCGCGACCGTAGAACGCGACGAGGAGACGCCGCCCGAGTCACGCGCACGAGACGAAGCGCTTCCCGTCTGGCTGCTGTAAAGTTGCCGCCGCGCCTATTGCTTAATGCCGCGCTGCTTGACACCATGCAGGGCATCTTTTAGGATGAGTCTCGCTTCGGAACAACAAACATCCAGACGGTTTTTTTACCGGAGCGTAGGTCTTTGAAGCGGGCGTGAGAAGAGACGGAAAGGGTCGCCGCCGCTTGCCGCTGGAGCGCAGGTCGCGCGATCAGATTTCTGCGTGTGATAGGCGCGCATGTTCGGCGCGTCTTCACCACATCTCATTAGAGGCACGTACTGTCAATGGTAGACGACCGCCCTTACAAGGCGGGGGTTGTGGGTTCGAGTCCCACCGTGCCTACCATTAGCGGCGCACAGCCTTGCAGGTAGCGAGCGCCCGCGAGCAGTTTAAGTTTTGAAGTTTTTGCGGAGTCGTAGTTCAGTTGGTTAGAACGCCGGCCTGTCACGTCGGAGGTCGCGGGTTCGAGTCCCGTCGGCTCCGCCACTTACATGTGGTATCCGCAGCACTTGTGGCCTTCCTTCGGGGAGGCCATTGGTGTTTTTAGTGGCCTTTTTGGTGGGTGTAGCTGAATTTGTAGCTATTTGTTTTGAAATCCTGCCTCCCATCCGCTCCACACTTTGATTGGCAAACCCTGAATCAAGGTGCTTATACCGCTCCATAATCTGCGAAGTGTGACCCGTCATCTTTCGGATAATCGCATCCGGTACACCGTCCATAAACAGAAGCGTTGTGACGAAGTGTTGCCGGAGGGCTTTTAGTTTAAATAAACAACCCTTTATTTTCCTGATTTTCTTCGATTGTCGTCTTTACATAACATCTGGCAATTTTCCGCAGATGTTTTGCCGCCCTCGTGCCACGGGGTTGCGTGATCTGCTTCCATTTGATCTAGTTCAAAATGTTTGCCGCATTTAACGCAAATCCCTTTTTGTCTTTCGTAGGCTTCTCGCTTTTGATTGTCGGTAAATGCGCGGATGTTCAGATACTTTTCATCTTTCGTCAAAACATATTGATAGATTCCCGACTTCTTGGTAACGTCTTCGTCCATCATCAAGGTCGCTATCTCACTTTCCAACTTGGCGGTGTCAAAAACATCGCCATGAAATTGGTTATAGAGTACGCCCCAATCAATTCCTTTCATTTCCTTACGGTATTTTGGGAAGGTGGCTTTTACCCAGGAAATAACATCTTGGAAATACCGCCATAATGCACTGGCATTCGGGTCATGCTGATGCTTGGACATATAGTCCTCGATTTTGCCTTCAGAGACCCATTCAATCGCGGTTTCCAGGTATTCCTGACGAATCGCAGTACCTTTCAGATAGTCGCTTCCGATTGCGTATGCCGCACAGCCAGTCTTACTAAAATACCTTTTGGCATCCGTAACCCAAGGTCCAGAGTAAACCGCATTGCGCAATTCCTGATCGGTCAACTTTTCGCCTGCAATGTTAATCGTGCGAAACCAGTCGAGCTTTTCGCTGTCAGTTCCCGAACAAAGGTAGACCATTAATTTGTAATTAAGAATTTGCTCCTTTTTGTCGTCCGGCAGATTGTGAAAGTACAGGTTATTGAAAGAATAATCGGCGTTGACGTATTGGCAGATGGAAATGGTTCGCTGCTGGCCGTCAATTACTTCAAAGTCCCCGTCCTCGCGGACCGCCCAATACATCACGTTCAGCGGAAAATCTTTCTGGATCGTATTTATGACAGCATCACGCTGTTTGTCCTTGTATATAAACTCCCGCTGATATGGCGGGCGAATATCGAGCTTCCCACCAAAACCGACAACACCGGCTTCAGCGTTATCTGCGAAGCCGTCTGTTAATTCACGGACTGTGATTTCTTTTAATTCAATTTTCATCTAGTTTGCCACTTGTTTCTAACGAGAATGCGGGCGTAAAGCCTTTTACCTTTTACATATCCGCGGTCAATCTTGCCATCCCAATCAGCTCGGAGAAGTTGTGGTAACAATCCTTCTTTAACTTCGTAATCCGAGCCGACGATTTCGAACTGCTCAGGATTATGTTTTTCAAGGAATGTTAATGGCACGCCCATAACTCCATCATAATCGCGGGGAATTTCTTTGTATCTCGAAACCTCGATTGCTTTGTAGTTGTCATACTCTGGATATATTTCTGGGTCGTAGCTCTTGTATAGAATCAACTCTTCGTGACGTTTTTCAATATCTAGATTCGTGAACCAACAGGCATTTCCAAGACTCCGCCAGTTTGTTCCGTCCTTATCTCGCCAGCTTCTAACCGCTCTCATCTCATAATTATTCGGAACCCTGAACGCGACAGGATGGCTGTAACCGAGCCAAATCTTGTTCTTCCTAATGAGTTTGAAAATCTCCTTGTACGTAATCGCGTTATGATTAGCAATCACAAGAAATTTCTTGTCCATCTCCTCAAGCTGTATGACATATTCCCTAAACAAGGAAAACGGCGGATTTGTTACTACGATGTCTGCCTGTTTTAGCAATTCGATACATTCTTCACTGCGGAAGTCCCCGTCGCCGTCGAGGTGTTTGACGCCGATCTCTTCGGGGCTTGGAACACGGTCACCGTCCTTTTCGCCAGTGTATTCCAACCAAACGGCTTTATCAGATTGGTGTTCACTGAACATATTTGGCTGGTTGTTCTTGTAACAAGTCGTGATAAGTTTTTTTAGCCCCAAGCTCTCGAAGTTGTGCGTGAAATAGTGGAAGAAATTGCTTACCGACGGATCGTCGCAGTTGCAGAGGACAACCTTTCCTTTGAAATGGGCTTTGTAGTGTTTGAGTTCCTTTTCGATGTCAGAAAGCTGAGTATAAAACTCGTCCTGCTTCGAGGCTTTCGCAGCATTAAAGCTTCGGTTCAGTGATATTTTGCTCATCGTCCGTCGATCCCCTCACGAAACCCCGCTCAATTATGCCATGATTCCTTCGATGCCCCGAATAAACTTCCGTAATACGTCGAGGTTATTGCCGTAGTAAAGTAAAGCTTGTTTTTCCAGGTCATGAGGACACTTCTCTAAGGAAAGTGAGTTAAAACGTTGGCTGAGCAATGCCTTAGCGCACTTTCTTTTTCTCGGATGTCGGCCTGTCACGTCGGAGGTCGCGGGTTCGAGTCCCGTCGGCTCCGCCACTATTATTGTGGCACTTCAAGCACGAACAGCCATCCTTCGGGGTGGCTGTTCGTGTTTTCAGTGAGTGAGAGCTAGCCTCGCTTTTTATCCGGTCGCGGCGTGTAACCGCGACTCGTCGGCAGTTTCTTGGCGGGCGGAGTAAAACCTTGCTCCTTAGTTTTATCCGACCGTTCCGCGATCTCCTTCTGGATGGCTTCCTTGGCTCGTTTTTTAGCGCGTTTATTCATGAGCGCGATTATACATTAGGAAATAAGTTGTTATCATCCCACCTATGAACAAAGAGAACGACAAGTTCGTCGTCAAGCGCACCAACTCCGGACTAGGCTTATTTACGCTGAAAACGATTCCATACAATAAACGCGTGATCGAGTACGTCGGCCCCATTCTGACCAACGAAGAAGTGGAGAAAAGATCGGGAAAGTATTTCTTCGAGCTTGACGAGAAGCGTTCAATCGACGGCAGTTCGCGCCAGAACATCGCACGCTATATCAATCACTCGTGCCGCCCGAACGCTCGCGGGTATACCACCGGCAACCGCATCTGGATATGGTCTCTGAGAGAAATCAAAGCCGGAGAGCAGATTACCATCGACTACGGCAAGTCGTATTTCAACGACCACATCAAGCCCGTAGGCTGTAAGTGCGAAAAATGTCTTAAATAAATCTCTAAACTGCGGCAGGAGATGCCGGAGCGAGCGTTTGTCTTTTAATGAACTCAAGAGACAACCGCTTTTGCTTTTTGCGCGTATAACTTTTGCACCCGTCGCCGCCGGTTTGGGGGAGGACGTTGGAGGTCGTGAAAGAAACGCGCATTTCGCCCGTCGAGGCCGCGCGGGAAATTTTCCGCGCGCGGCACGCTCGCGCCCTGCGGCGGCTTTCTCTTCGACGGTTATAAACTCGACGCGGCCTGCGACAAACGCAAGTTGTTCGACGATAGCAACGCGTGAAGATTTTTGTTAGCGTCTCTCGACATGATCCCCGTCCCCGAAGCCATTCGCATAGTAGAAGAACAGACGCCGCGCCTGCCCGCAGATTCGGTCGCGCTCGCGTCGGCGCGCGGGCGCGTGCTGGCCGAGGACGTTGTCGCCGACACCGATTTGCCGCCGTTTGATCGCGCTCTCATGGACGGCTACGCCGTGCGCGCCGTGGACACGGAAGGCGCGACGCAGGACGCGCCCGTGCGCCTGGCGATTATTGGCGAGGCGGCGGCGGGCGCGGGTTGGCGCGGGGGCGAGTTGCGCGCGGGCGAGGCCGTGCGGATTATGACCGGCGCGCCCGTGCCTGAGGGCGCGGACAGCGTTCAGCAAGTAGAGGTGACGCGCGAACTCGACGGCGGCACGGCGGTCGAAATAGAGCGTGCAACTACGCCCGCGCAGTTCATCACGAAACGCGCGACCGAGATCACGCGCGGCGAGATTGTCTTGCGCGCGGGCGCGGAGATAAACGCGGCGTCGATGGCCGCGCTCGCCTCTTTCGGTTATGCGAAAGTAAAGGTCGGCGCGCGCCCGCGCGTCGCGGTGCTGGCGACGGGTTCGGAGTTGGTCGAAGTGGAGCGGCAACCCGCTGCGGATCAAATCCGCGACTCGAACACCTACTCGCTCCTTGCCTACGCCGAAGCGGCGGGCGCGACGGTCGAACATCTCCCGCTCGCCGGAGACGACGCGCGGCTCTTGGAGCGCGTGATCGCCGAGGGCGCGGAGCGCGCCGATGTGCTGGTGCTTTCAGGCGGCGTTTCGATGGGCGTCTATGATTTCACGAAGACGGCGCTTCGCACGCTCGGTGCGGAAATATTTTTCGAGCGCGTCAGTTTGCGCCCGGGCAAGCCGACGGTCTTTGCGCGTCTCGGGCGCACGCTCGTCTTCGGGTTGCCGGGCAATCCCGTCTCCGTCTCCGTCACCTTCAATTTGTTCGCGCGCACGGCTATCCGCGCGATGCAGGGCGCGGGCGCGGCGGCGCTCGCGGAAGAACAGGCCGTGCTCGCACGCGCCGTGCGCGGCGCGATGGAACGCGCGAGTTACCTCCCCGCCAAACTGAGTACGGACGCGGCGGGGCGACTCTCGGCAGAGCCTCTGCGCTGGGGAGGCTCGTCCGACTTCGTCGCCTTCACGCGCGCCGACGCGCTCATCATCGTCGAAGCGGGCGTGAAGACTCTGGAAGCGGAGACAATCGTGCGCGTCGTCCGCCTGCCCGCTTGAGTTAAGTTCAAAAGATTCGCGGACGACAAAAGGCGTCTTCGCTTGAACTCTGCGAAGACGCCTTTTGTTGCTTTGCTAAGGAGACTTGATGCGGTCGCTTAGTTAGGCATCACGACGGTGTCGATGACGTGGATGACGCCGTTCGACTGGTACACGTCGGCGGTCGTGACCATCGCCGTGCCGCCTTTTTCGTCCGTGAGCATGACGCCGTTGCCGTGCATCATCGCGGTCAGCGTGCCGCCGCTGACGGTCTTGAAGGTCGCCTTGCCTTTGCCCTTCTTGATGGCCTTCGCGATGGCTTTCGAGTCCATCCGTCCGGCGACGACGTGGTAGGTCAGAATCTTGGTGAGCATCGCCTTGTTCTCAGGCATGACGAGCGTGTCTACCGTGCCTGCGGGCAACTTGGCGAAAGCGTCGTTGGTCGGGGCGAACACGGTGAAAGGGCCTTTGCCCATCAACGTCTCGACGAGTCCGGCGGCCTTGACGGCAGCCACGAGCGTCGTGTGAACCGGCGACTCCATCGCGTTCTCGACGATGTTCTTGGTCTTGTACATCGCCGCGCCGCCGACGGTCGGGTTGCCGCCCATCTTCTTGTTGTCGCTCATCATCTGCGCCGAAGCCGTGCCGGCGGCGGCAAACATACTGATCATCAATGCCAGAAAAATCTTCTTCATTTTTTGTCCCTTTCGATCTTCAAACTGTTGGAATTGCTATTTCGACGAATTCTCACTGCCGCAGCCGGAACGGGGCGCACCACGCGCGTCCAGGCGTTCGCCGCAGGCAACGATTCGTCGAACGAAAAAAGTCGTCGCGCAAAATCTATCGTCATTGTTTGCGCGTCTGTTGGGATTTACGGAGGCGGGCGGTGCGGCGGTTTTATGCTTCGCAGATAAAGTGGCGCTTAGTCTCTTGCTTATTCAACACGATTTGATGTTTAGTTTGTTCGCATGACGAAGACGAGCGAGACAATCGCGCCCGATCCCTTTGAAACGAGCAGCGCCCCTCCGGCGACGGGCACGGCTGAGGACGTGCGCGAAGCCGTGCCGCTCGCGCACGAAGCGATCCACGAGACGGTGGCGCAAATTCTCGGCGCGCAAACGAAGCGCGGCCTCCTGCTCGACGTTCCGGCGGGCGAAGGCGCGCTCGCCGCGCGTCTCATACGTGTGGGCTTCGACGTGCGTTGCTGCGATCTCTACCCGCAAATTTTTCGCCTGCCCCGCGTCGAGATCAAAGCGGGCGACCTTTCCGGCACGCTCCCTTACGCGGACGCGAGTTTCGATTTCATCACGTGCGTCGAAGGACTTGAGCACATCGAAAATCCGCAGCAGGCGATACGCGAGTTTGCGCGACTCTTGCGCGCGGGCGGGGAACTTATCGTCACCGTCCCGAACATCCTCAACATAGAGGAGCGCGTCAAGTGGCTCATGCACGGCTACACCTCGCACTTCAAACCCATCTCGCGCGAAGCACTCGCGCGCGTGCGCGCCGAAGTGGGCGCACTGGAGGAGGTGGCGCTGCACATCAACCCGATCTCTTACGCAGAGCTTCGCTACACGCTCGAAAAGTACGGCTTTGAGATTCAAAAACTCTACCGCGATAAACCAAAAGCGCACCTGTGGGCTTACTGGCCGCTCGTCGCGCTGATACGCCTCATCGCGCGCCTGACGCCCGCCACGAAGCGGCGCGAGCGCTGGTCTGATGAGTTGCAATCGGACGAAATCCTGCTCGGCGGGAACACTTTGATCGTCCACGCCGTCAAACATGCAAACAGATGAATAAACTTTCTCACATGGACGCGGAGGGGCGCGTGGCGATGGTGGACACGAGCGCGAAGGAGACGACCGCGCGGCGTGCCGTCGCGTCCGCGCGCGTGTTGATGTCTGCCGGGACGGTCGAGGCCGTGCGCGCGCACCGGACGCCGAAGGGCGACCCTCTGGAGACGGCGCGGCTCGCAGGCATCATGGCCGCCAAGCGCACCTCGGAACTCATCCCGCTGTGCCACCCGCTCGCGCTCACGCACGTAGAGGTGCGCGCCGAGTTGCAGGACACGGGCGTCTATCTCGAAGCCGAAGCCGCGACGCGCGCGGGAACGGGCGTCGAGATGGAAGCGCTGACCGCCGCCTCGGTCGCCGCCCTGACCGTCTATGACATGTGCAAGGCATTAGATAAGGCGATGACGATCACGGAGATCAGGTTGGAGCGAAAGACGGGCGGCAAGTCGGGCGACTACGAAAGGGGGAGGGCGAAGGCAGAGGGCGAGAGTGGCGGAAATGAGCCGGAGACGAACGCAGAGGGAACATCTTAAGTTTGTCAGGCGTTTATAATTGTGCCTTCGGGAGTCGGGAGTTGAATTTCGCCGTCGCCTTTTTACTTTTACCTTTTCTCGCGCTTCGTCGTAGAATGAGTTTTACCGTTGGCGGGAAAGTTCAGTCGGTGAGTTGAGCGGAGATTTCGAGATGAAGAACATGATGAGAATGAAGATCGCACACGACGCGCGCCCGCAGGCGCGTACGCTGCTCATCGCCGCGTTCGTCACGCTGGCGCTCTGGTTTCTGCCCTACACGGGCTTCCTGACCTATCCCTTCCGCCTCTTCGTGACCTTCATACACGAGGGCGGCCATGCGCTGGCCGCCGTCCTGACCGGAAGCTCCGTGCAAAGTCTGAGCGTCGCGCTTGACACGAGCGGGTTGACCGAGACGCTGACGCCGCAGGGCGGCTTCTTCTCGCGCTTCTTTATCTCCAGCGCGGGCTATCTCGGCACAATCGCTTTCGGCGCGCTCCTGCTCTGGCTCGTGCGCCGCAAGGTCAAGGCGCGCGCCATACTCGTCGGCTCCGCCGCCATCATCCTCGGCCTCACGGTCGTCTTCGGCTTCATCGCGCCGCTCACGAATCTTTCGTTGCAACCGTTCACGGTCATCTCCGGCGTCTCCATCGCCGCGCTGCTCTTGGCGGCGGCGAAATACGCCGGACTCCGCGCGGCCAACTTCATCGTCGGCTTTCTCGCCGTCCAGTGCGTCTTGAACGCGGTGTTCGACTTGAAGAACGTGTTGTGGATGTCTGTCGCGTCCGATGCGCCGACCGACGCGATGAACATGGCGCAGGCGACAGGGATTCCGGCGCTCTTCTGGTCGCTCATCTGGATCGGCATCGCCTGTCTGATTCTGACGGCGGCCATGCGCGCCTACGCCGTCAGCCGCAACAGCCCGAGCCAACCCGATCTCCCGTTCGAAGACCCGCTCGAAGTTTAAGAGATCGTTCGTCCGTCGTTAAAAGAACGGATAGACGCGGCTCTTAACCTGTGACTATATTCAATCATGCTCTACATGGTTGTGGAACACTTTAAGAGCCGGGACGCCGCGCCGGTCTATCGCCGGTTTCGCGAACGCGGGCGGCTCGCTCCCGAAGGGTTGATTTATCTTTCGAGTTGGGTTGACGAGAGCTTGGAGCGATGTTTCCAACTGATGGAAACGACGGATCGAACCCTGCTCGACGAGTGGATCGCTAATTGGAAAGACATCGTTGACTTCGAGGTGTTTCCGGTGATGACCTCGCAAGAGGCGGCGGCAAAAATCGCCCCGTATCTTTGATCGTCGTCAACTTCCCGTATTTCAATTGAACGCTTACAAGTTTAACTAACAATCTTGAGCACCACATTCGAGAGGCCGCCGGACGACTCAGCCGTTAAAGCGCTGATCACCTCGGGCGGCCTCGATTCATCTCCGGCGAGTTCAATCGCAGGCGCGGCGACGCTCGGCGCGCTCCCGCTCGGCGCGCATCTCGTCCTGCGCTGTCGCAAAGACTGGCGCACGGCCACAGTCGTCGCCGTCGAACTCGAAAAGATCACGCTCTCCGTCTCCTCTCCGACGGGGCGCACCTACCGCATGCGCCGCCCGCCCGAAGCCCCGCTCACTTTCGACGGCTCGATTCCACTGCTCGACGCGGGCAAGCCCTCCTGCTGGCGCGCCGGACTCGCGCGCTACGACGTGCGCTGGTGACAGGCTTCTTTAAGTAAAAGAAATTTTCACGCCCGAGGCGCAAAGCAGAAAACATAAAGCAGAAGGCACGAAGCATTGAATCGCTCAATGGTTTTGTGTCTTCCTTCGCGCCTTTGCGCCTCGGGCGTGAGGCTTTTGTTTTTACCCCGTCGCCATTTCGTTCGCGCGCCGGATCGGGTTATCATGTGTGTTTCGCCGGGACATGAAATTGGCCGCTGTAGGTGTCGGCGTTTGAAGTGAAGCATGACTGAAGAAGCGATCACAGTGCGCGGCGCGCGCGTCAACAACTTAAAGAACGTAGATTTCACCATCCCCATCGAACGCCTGACGGTCGTGACAGGCGTTTCGGGTTCGGGCAAATCCTCGCTGGCCTTCGACACGATCTACGCCGAAGGCCAGCGCCGCTACGTCGAGTCTCTGTCGTCCTACGCGCGGCAGTTTCTCGAACGCATGGACAAGCCGGACGTGGACGAGGTGCGCGGCATCCCTCCGGCAATCGCCATCCGGCAGAAAAACTCCACGCGCAACCCGCGCTCGACCGTCGGCACGCAGACAGAGGTTTACGATTACCTGCGGCTCTTGTACGCGCGCGTCGGCACGACCATCTGCCGCGTCTGCGGGCGCGAGGTGCACAAAGACTCTCCCGATTCCGCCGCCGCGGAGACTCTGAGCGCGCTCGCCGAAGGCACGCGTTTCTACGTGCTCTTCCCCGCCGAAGCGGGCTTGCGTCTTGAAGCGAACGGCGAGAGCGGCAAGGGCAAGAAGGGCGGCTCGAAGGGGCGCGCGAAGAAAAGTAAGACGGGCGAAGAGGCTGCGGGCGCGCTCAGTCGCCAGATGGTGACGGCGCACGTGATGAGTTTGATGCAGCGCGGCTTCACGCGTCTCTACGCGAACGGCGAGACGATTGAAATGCGTTCGCCCGACGACTACACGCGCGCGGATTTTACGGACGTTTACGTGCTTGTTGATCGTCTCGTCGCACGCGAGGACGTGCGCAGCCGCCTCACCGATTCGCTCCAGACATGTTTCGTAGAGGGGCACGGCACGGCGCTCGTTCAGACGGCTGATGCCGAGCCGCGCACTCTGAAATTCTCCGAGCGCTTCGAGTGCCGCTACGACGGCACCGTCTACGCGCAGCCCGAACCGCGCCTCTTTAGTTTCAACAACCCGTTCGGCGCGTGCCCCACCTGTCAGGGCTTTGGCAACACCATCGGCCTCGATCTCGATCTCGTCATCCCCAATCCGCTGCTCTCGATTGACGAGGGCGCGATTGAGCCCTGGACGAAACCGCAGCACGAATGGGCGCGCACCGAACTCAGGCGCTTCGCGCGCTCCGAAGGCATCCCGACCGACGTGCCCTACAGTGAACTCTCGCGCGCGCACAAAAACGCCATCGTCGAAGGCAAAGGACACTGGGCGGGCGTGCGCGGTTTCTTCGCGTGGCTGGAGACGAAGAAATACAAGCTGCACGTGCGCGTCTTCCTCGCCAAGTATCGCGGCTACACGCGCTGCCCCGAATGCAACGGCGGGCGTCTCCGTCAGGAAGCGCGCGACGTGCGCGTCGGCGAACGCACGCTCCCCGACATCTGCACGATGCCGGTGAAAGAGACCGCCGTGTTCTTCGAGACGCTCGCGCTCTCGGACGAGCAATCGGCCATCGCCGACAAAGTGCTCTTTGAAGTGCGGCGGCGTCTGCGTTTCCTCGTCGATGTCGGTCTGGATTATTTAACGCTCGACCGTCTCGCTTCGACGCTTTCGGGTGGCGAAGCGCAGCGCATCCAACTCGCCACCAACCTCGGCTCGGCGCTCGTCGGCGCGCTCTACGTTTTGGATGAACCCTCAATCGGCCTCCACCCGCGCGACAGCGAGCGCCTCATCAAGTTGCTGCACAACCTGCGCGACATAGGCAACACCGTCCTCGTCGTCGAACACGACGCGGACATGATGCGCGCCGCCGATCACATTCTGGACGTAGGCCCGGCGGCGGGCGAACTCGGCGGGCGCATCGTCTTCGAGGGCGACTTCGCGGGGCTGTTGAAAGATTCCGCCACGCTGACGGGCAAATACCTGCGCGGCGAATCGGAGATCAAAGAGCCGAAGCAGCGGCGCGCGGCGAAGAAAAAGAGAATTTCCGTGCGCGGCGCGAGCGAGCATAATTTGAAGGGCGTTGACGTGGACATCCCGCTCGAAATGTTCGTCTGCATCACGGGCGTTTCGGGGTCGGGCAAGTCAACGCTCGTCCACGACGTTCTCTTCGCGGGCTTAAAGAAACAGCGCGGCGAATGGCAGGGACACGTCGGCGCGTTTCAAAAACTCGAAGGCGGGCAAGCCGTAGACGACGTGGTTCTCGTTGATCAGTCGCCCATCGGGCGCACGCCGCGCTCGAACCCCGCCACTTACGCCGACCTCTTCACGCCGATCCGCGAGCTCTACGCGCAGACTCAGGACGCGCGGGTCCGCGGCTACAAGCCCGGGCGCTTTTCCTTCAACGTCCGCGGCGGGCGCTGCGAGACGTGCAAGGGCGACGGGACGATCAAGATCGAGATGCACTTCCTCCCGGATGTCTACGTTCCGTGCGAGACCTGCAAGGGGAAGCGCTACAACCGCGAGACCCTCGAGGTCCGCTTCAAGGGCAAGACGATCGCGGACGTGCTCGAGATGTCGGTCGAGGAGGCACTGGCCTTCTTCGCGAAGATCCCAAAGATCCGCCGTCGGCTTCAGACCCTGCACGACGTAGGACTCGACTACGTGAAGCTCGGGCAGCCTGCGACGACCCTCTCCGGCGGCGAGGCGCAGCGGGTGAAGCTCGCGAAGGAGCTCTCGAAGATCGCGACCGGCCGGACGCTCTACATCCTCGACGAGCCGACGACCGGCCTCCATTTCGCCGACATCGAGAAGCTGCTCGAGGTGCTGCAGCGGCTCGTCGACAGTGGCAACACGGTGCTCGTGATCGAGCACAACCTCGACGTCATCAAGCAGGCGGACTGGCTCGTCGATCTCGGTCCCGAGGGCGGCGAGGCCGGAGGCGAGGTGATCGCGACCGGAACGCCGGAGGACGTGGCCGAGGTGGAGGAGAGCTACACGGGCCGCTTCCTGCGCGAGCTCCTCCCGGTCGCCACCGCCGCCGCGGCCTAGGCCCGCGCGGCACTTTCGCTACGGGATCTGGCGCGCCTCCCAGGTGAAGG
>DATHBB010000274.1:0-38838 GCA_035296385.1 Pyrinomonadaceae bacterium
GTGACGACGGCGGTTGCCAACGGCGACCTCTCGAAGAAGATCACCGTGGATGTGAAAGGCGAGATTCTCGAACTCAAGAACACCATCAACACGATGGTGGATCAGTTGAACTCGTTCGCGTCGGAAGTAACACGCGTGGCGCGCGAGGTGGGAACGGAAGGGAAGTTGGGCGGGCAGGCCGACGTGCGCGGCGTGGCCGGGACGTGGAAAGACCTCACCGACAACGTGAATTCGATGGCGAGCAACCTGACGGGTCAGGTGCGCGGCATCGCGAAGGTCGTGACGGCGGTTGCGGGCGGCGATTTGAAACGCAAACTGACCGTCGAGGCGAAGGGCGAGATCGCGGAGTTGGCCGACACCATCAACAGCATGACCGACACGCTCGCGACCTTTGCCGATCAGGTAACGACCGTGGCGCGCGAAGTGGGCGTCGAAGGCAAACTCGGCGGGCAGGCGAACGTGCCGGGAGCGGCGGGCACGTGGCGCGACCTGACGGATAACGTGAACGGTCTGGCGGCCAACCTCACGACGCAGGTGCGCGCCATCGCGGACGTTTCGACGGCCGTGACGAAAGGCGACCTGACACGCTCGATTGATGTGGAAGCGCTCGGCGAAGTGGCCGCGCTCTCGGAAACCATCAACGAGATGATCCTCAATCTCAAGGAGACGACGCAGAAGAACACCGAGCAGGACTGGCTCAAGACCAACCTCGCGCGCTTCACGCGCATGTTGCAGGGGCAGCGCGACATGGCGAACGTGTCGCAACTCGTCCTCTCCGAACTCGCGCCGCTCGTGGATGCGCAGCAGGGCGTCTTCTACGTCAACGCTTCCAATAACGGCCAGCCGTTAATGAAACTGCTCGGCGGCTACGCCTTCACGGAGCGCAAGAACCTGTCGAATGAATACAAGCCGGGGCAGGGACTCGTCGGCCAGTGCATCCTTGAGAAGGAGCGCATCCTGCTGACGAACGTGCCGGACAACTACATCCGCATCGGGTCGGGACTCGGCGAAGCCGCGCCCTTGAACATCATCGTGCTGCCCGTCCTGTTCGAGGGCGAGGTCAAGGCGGTCATCGAACTCGCATCCTTCAATCGCTTCAACGACACGCACCTGACGTTCCTCGATCAACTGACCGAATCCATCGGCATCGTGCTGAATACGATTGAGGCCAACAGCCGCACCGAAGATTTGCTGCTGCAATCGCAATCGCTCGCGGCCGAACTACAGAGCCAGCAGGACGAACTCAAGAAGAAGAACGAGCAACTCGAACAGCAGGCCGAATCCTTGCGCGAATCGGAAGAACTGTTGAAGAGCCAGCAGGAAGAGCTGCAGCAGACGAACGAGGAGTTGCAGGAGAAGGCGACGCTCCTGGAGAAGCAGAAGGCCGAGGTCGAGGCGAAGAACCGCGAGGTCGAGGAGGCGCGCTGGGCGATGGAAGAGAAGGCCGAGCAGTTGGCTCTCACCTCCAAGTACAAGTCGGAGTTTCTGGCGAACATGTCGCACGAACTGCGCACGCCTCTAAACAGCATGCTCATCCTCTCGCGCCAGTTGTCGGAGAACAAGGACGACAACCTGACGCCCAAGCAGGTGCAGTTCGCCGAGACGATTCACTCTTCCGGGGCGGACTTGCTCTCGCTCATCAACGACATCCTCGATCTCTCGAAGATCGAATCCGGCATGATGGGCATAGACATCACCGACGTGTCGTTCGCCGAAGTGGGCGGGCAACTCGAACGCAGCTTCCAGCAGGTTGCGCTCGACAAGAAACTCGACTTCACCGTCGAACGCAACGCGGCGTTGCCCGCCTCGATGCGCACCGACGAGAAACGTTTGCAGCAGATTCTCAAAAACTTGCTTTCAAACGCATTCAAGTTCACGGAGCAGGGCGGCGTCACGCTCAGGATCGAACCGACGCTGCCGGGTCAGAAGTTCTACCAGGAGTCGCTCAACCGCGCCGAGCGCGTCGTCGCCTTCTCGGTCACGGACACGGGGATCGGCATCGCGCCCGACAAGCAGCGCATCATCTTCGAGGCGTTCCAGCAGGCCGACGGCACGACGAGCCGCAAGTACGGGGGGACGGGTCTGGGGCTATCAATCAGCCGCGAGATCGCGCGCCTGCTCGGCGGCGAAATTCGCGTCATGAGCGCGCCCGGCGAAGGCAGCACCTTCACGCTCTACCTGCCACTTACCTACGCGCCCGCACCGTCCGGCAACGGCTCCGGCCACAATCTGGACGTGACCGGAGGCACGCGCACCGTCACCGCCGCCGTCCCGGCCGCGGCCGACTACGCCGCGTGGGGTTCGTCTTCGCTGTACGATGTGGACGCCGCGCTCGTCGGGGCGAGCGACGTGGCCGACGACCGCAATCAAATCTTCGACGGCGAACGCGTCGTGCTCATCGTCGAAGACGACCTCAATTTCGCGCGCATCCTGCTTGACCTCGCGCGCGAGAAGAACTTCAAGGGTCTGGTCGCCACGCGCGGCGACGCCGCCCTCGCCCTCGCACGCAAGTACAAACCCGACGCCATCACCCTCGACATCAAGTTGCCCGACCGCGACGGCTGGACGGTCTTAGACCGCCTTAAACACGATCCGAACACGAGCCACATCCCCGTCCACATCATTTCGGGCGAGGAGCAGAGACAGCGCGCTCTCCACCTCGGCGCGATCACGCATTTGCAGAAACCCGTGAGCCGCGAAGATTTGGCGTCGGCCTTCGACCAGATCACGGCCTTCGCCGAACGGCGCGTGCGCCGCCTGCTCGTGGTCGAAGACGACGACGCGCAGCGCATGAGCATCGTCGAACTCATCGGCAACGGCGACGTGACGACGACCGCTGTCGCCACCGGGCAGGAGGCGCTCGATGCCTTGCAGACGGAGCCGTTCGACTGCATGGTGGTTGACCTGAAACTGCCGGACATGACCGGCTTCGAGTTGATCGAAAAGATTCAGAAAGACCTCGGCCGCGCAGACCTACCCATCATCGTCTACACGGGCAAGGAACTGACGCCGAAAGAGGAGACGCAACTGCGCAAAGTGGCCGACGCGATCATCGTCAAGGAGGTGAGTTCGCCCGAGCGTCTGCTCGCCGAGACCGCGCTCTTCCTGCACCGCGTCGAGGCCAATTTGCCCGAGCCGAAGCGCAAGATGCTCGAACAACTGCACCGGCGCGACCCCGTCCTGGCCGGCCGCAAGGTCTTGATCGTGGACGACGACGTGCGCAACATCTTCGCGTTGACGAGCGCGCTTGAGAGCCACAATATGGATGTCGTCCACGCCGAGAACGGGCAGGAGGGCATTGACACCTTGCAGGCGACCGAAGGAGTCGAGGCCGTGCTGATGGACATCATGATGCCCGGCATGGACGGCTACGAGGCCATCCGCGCGATCCGGCAGATCGAGCGATTCAGGAATTTGCCGATCATCGCGCTGACCGCCAAGGCGATGAAGGCCGACCGCGACCGCTGCATCGAGGCCGGGGCTTCCGATTACATCTCGAAGCCGCTGGACATTGATCAACTGCTGTCGCTCCTGCGCGTCTGGCTCTACCATCAGGAGGAAGCGCAGGCGTGACGAGCGCGGCCTTGCAGTCCGACCAGACGCAACTGGAAGACATCGAGATCGCTCTGCTGCTCGAAGGGCTGTACCGCGTCTACGGCTTCGACTTTCGCGACTACTCGCCCGCCTCGATCAAGCGGCGGATTCTCGAACGCATGCGCGCCGAGAAGATCGCGACCGTCTCGGCCTATCAGGATTGCGTGTTGCACGACAACGCGTGCATGGAGAGGCTGCTGGTCGGCCTCTCCGTCCACGTCACTTCGATGTTTCGCGACCCGAGTTTCTACCTGACGTTTCGCCAGAAGGTCGTGCCCATCCTGCGCACTTACCCCACGGTGCGCATCTGGCACGCGGGCTGTTCGACGGGCGAGGAAGTCTATTCGATGGCGATCCTGTTGCAGGAAGAGGGGCTGTATCGCAAGTGCGTCATCTACGCCACGGACATCAGCCGCGACGTGTTGCGCAAGGCGCGCGAGGGCATCTTCCCGCTCGCCTCGATGCAGGAATACACGGGCAACTACATGCGCGCGGGCGGCAAGCACGAATTCTCCGACTACTACACGGCGCACTACGACAACGTCATCTTCCACCCCGCGCTCAAGACGAACGTCGTCTTCTCCGAACACAACCTCGTGACGGACGGATCGTTCAACGAGTTTCACGTCATCCTGTGCCGCAACGTGATGATCTATTTCAACAAGGTGTTGCAGGAGCGCGTGCATAACCTGATCTACGAGAGCCTTTCGATGTTCGGCGTCTTCGGCTTAGGCAACAAGGAGTCTCTGAAGTTCACGCCGCGCGCGGATTTTTATGAGAAACTGGACAGCCGCGATAAACTGTACCGGAAGGTGAAATAACGTTGAAGTTCGAGATCGTCGTCGTCGGGACATCTTTCGGCGGGCTGTCCGCGCTGCAAGTGGTGCTGCCCGCGCTGGCGAAAGATTTCGGGATGCCCGTCGTCCTGGTGCAGCACCGGGGCAAGGACTCGGACAACCTCTGCGAATTTTTGCAGCGCCACTCGGCGCTCCCGCTCTCGGAGCCGAACGACAAGGAGGCGATTGCGCCGGGGCGCGTCTATCTCGCGCCGCGCGATTATCATTTGCTGATCGAGCGCGACGGGTTCGCCCTCTCGACGGAAGCCCCGGTCGGCTACGCGCGCCCGTCGGTCAACGTGCTGTTCGAGTCGGCGGCGGAGGTTTATCAGGAGCACGTCGTCGGCGTGATATTAACGGGCGCGAACACGGACGGGGCGCGGGGGCTGGCGAAAATTAAGGCCTACGGCGGGCTGTGCGTGGTGGAAGACCCGTCGGGGGCGGAATCACGCGGGATGCCGCAGGCGGCCATTGCGGCAACGCCAGTTGACGCCATCCTGCCGCTCGCGGAGATCGCGCCCTTCCTGAATCAACTGTGTCAACACGAGCCGAGATCGTCTTATGCAAGCTGAGTCGCAAAAAATCAACATCTTGATGGTGGACGACAGCCCGACGAATTTGCTCGCGCTCGAAGCCATCCTGCAAGCGCCGGATCGCAATCTCGTCCGCGCCGCTTCCGGCGACGAGGCTCTGCGTTACCTGCTCGACACCGACGTGGCCGTCATCCTGCTCGACGTGTACATGCCGGGCATAGACGGTCTTGAGACCGCCGCCCTCATCCGCGGGCGCGAGAAGTCGCGCGACATCCCGATCATCTTCCTGACCGCCGACTCGACCGGCAACCGCCACATCGCGCGCGGCTATTCGCTCGGCGCGGTTGACTACATCCTCAAACCCGTAGACCCCGACATCCTGCGCTCGAAGGTCGCCGTCTTCGTCGAGTTGTTCAAGAAGACCGAAGAGATCAAGCGGCAGGCGGAACTCCTGCACGAGAAGAACATCGAACTGGAGAACGCCAACCTCCTGCGGCTCGGCAAACTGATCGAACTCGGACAGGAACTCGCCGCCGAGCGCGACCCCAGGCAGGTGCTCGAAAAGTTTTGCAGCGCGGCGCGCGACATCATCGGCGCGGAGCACGCGGGCGTCGGCGTGCTGGCCGAAGACGGCAGTACGCTCCGTTATTATTGCCACTGCGAGGTGTGCGAATCGGGCGACGACGAGAACGCTTCGCCGCAGGCGGACGAGCGGGTGCTGGCCCAGTTGCTCAAAGAGGGGCAACCGCTGCGCCTGAGCGATGCGGCGGGCACGCTCGAAATCACGCACCTCGCGTCGCCGCATGTCTCGATGCAGTCGTTCCTCGGCGCGCCGATCCTGTCGCCCGCAGAGGCTTACGGCTGGCTCTACCTGACAAACAAGCTCGACGCCGACGAGTTCAGCGAGGCCGACGAGCGACTCGCCGTGACGCTTGCCACACAGGTCGCCTCCTCTTACGAAAACGCGCGGCTCTACGCAGAGGCGCAGCAACACGCCTCGGAGTTGCAGCAGGAGGTGACGGAGCGCAAGCTGGCCGAAGAAGCGCGCGCGCGCCTGCTCGTGCGCGAACAGGCCGCACGCGCCGAAGCCGAACGCGCCAACCGCCTCAAGGACGAATTTCTCGCCACGCTCTCGCACGAACTGCGCACGCCTCTGACGGCCATCCTCGGCTGGACGCATCTCATCCGCGGCGGCAACCTCGACGCCGCGATGATGACGCGCGCGCTCGAAACCATCGAACGCAACGCCCGCTCGCAGTCGCAGTTGATAGACGATTTGCTCGACGTGTCGCGCATCATCACCGGCAAACTCATGCTCGACTTCCGCCCCGTCGAACTCGCCTCGATCATCGAAGCCACGATTGACACCGTGCGCCCGATGGCGGAGGCCAAATCCATCCGCGTGCAGCCGCAGCTTAGAACCTCGCATTGCGTCGTGTCGGGCGACCCGGCGCGTTTGCAGCAAGTGGTCTGGAATCTCTTTTCAAACGCCGTCAAGTTCACGCCCGAAGGCGGGAGCATCGAGGTCGGACTGACGTGTAACGAGCAGCGCGTCGAGTTGGAGGTGAGCGACACGGGGCAGGGCATCAGCCAGGATTTTCTGCCTTACATCTTCGACCGCTTCCGGCAGGCCGACGGCACGACGACACGCAAGCACGGCGGCCTCGGCCTTGGCCTCGCCATCGTGCGCCACCTCGTCGAACTGCACGGCGGCTCGATCACCGCGCACAGCGACGGCGACGGTCAGGGAGCAACCTTCACGCTCTCGCTGCCGCTCGGTTCAGCCCTCACCGCGCCTGACGGCACAGTGGAGGGCGCGGCGGAGCAGCCTGCCATCGCGGAGGCGGACGGGAAAGAGTCGCAGTCGCTCGGGCAGTCCGACGTGCTTGGCGGCTTGCGCATCCTGATCGTGGACGACGAGGCGGACACGCGCGAACTGGTGCAGGAAGTGTTGGCGCGTCAGGGCGCGGAAGTGAGGGTGAGCGAGTCGGCGGCGGAAGCCCTGCGGATGCTCGCGACGTGGCATCCCGATCTGCTCATCTCGGACATCGGCATGCCGGTGGAAGACGGCTATGAGTTGATCAAGCAGGTGCGCAACTTCGACGCGGAACACCACGGGCAAATACCGGCCGTCGCTCTGACCGCTTACGTCGGGGCTGAAGACTACCGCCGCGCACTCGCCGCGGGATTCCAGACACACCTCGCAAAACCGATTGTGCCGAAAGATTTGATCGAGATCGTGGCGCGCGTCGCCGGGCGCGCCACGCCGATAGACGCCTGAGTCGCCGCCGGACGTTTCAAGGCCGCCCCGGTTGCTTCGAGACGTGAATCCACGGTGTCAGCCCGCGTGCAGAAGCGTCCGCATCTCGCGGCCGAAGCGCACGTCAATTTTGCCCTGCCGCGCTTCCATCACGTTGCCCTCTCCGAATTTCGGGTGTGTGATTTGATCGCCCGTCGCGTAGGTCTCCTGCGGCGAATAGGCGCGCGCCGGACGATTGGACGTGACGCGCGTTTTAACTTCGGCGGAACGCGCGCCGCTTGCCGGGCGAGACTTCGCCGCCGCTTTGGCTTCCGGGTCGCGGTAGAGGTGCGTGGACTGGCAATAGTTGCAAGTGACGCGTTCGATGCGCCCTTCCGAACGGAGGGCGACGACCTGATGCATGCGTTCTTCCTTGCAGCGACCGCAGTAGGCCATCACGTCGTCGCCGAGACGAATCCTTTTCAACATTGTGTGATTGATAGTTCCCCGGTTGGTGGTGAGTTGAATCGCAGCGAGATCAGCCCCGCCGCCCCGCGCCCGCATCCCGTGTTTTGATTTCGATAATCCCGCAACTACTATGCGGCAGGCGCGTGCCATAGCGCAAACGCGCCGCTCGCAAACTTTCAGCAGCTCGAAAAAAAAGTTCGGGGCGTTCACCTGCGAACGCCCCGAAACCTTTCCACTCCGCTTTTGCCGCCCGCGTTAGTAACGACGGCGCGGATACGTCCGGCTGCGCTTGGTGTAGATGTAAGAGCCGCCCGCCCCGGCCAGCGCGCCGACCGCCGCCGCGCGCTTCCCGCCGAACGCGCCGCCTAAGCCCGCGCCGAGCGCTGTGCCGCCGAGCACCGTCCCGATCCTGCGGTTGCGCGAAGAAAAATTGCGCCGCGCCGCGCGCCGGTTCAGAGCGTAAAGCGCGCCCGAGCCGCCGCCGATGGCCGCGCCTTTTTTACCCGCGACGAGCGCGCCGACGAGCGCGCCGCCGCCGATGATGGCCGCCGTGCGCGCCTTGCGGCCGAAGCGCGAACGCCCTTCCTGCGCCGATACGACCGGAGCGGCCGTCGCCGTCAAAACCACCACACACAAGAAAGATAGAAACAATCTCTTCATGTCACACCCCACGGTTAATTTTGTTTGAATTGTACGGTCGGGGAGACGGCCGCGCTGCTGGCCTCGCGCGCCTCGGCAAAATCCTAAAGGAGAGACCCGTTGCGCTCTCCCCTTCGCAACGGGTCTCTCAATTGGATCGTCGTTCACTTGCGTGTTGACGACTCGACATTCTCTATAACAAGGCTCGTGCCACGACCCGCCGACGACCGCGCCCGCCCGAAAATCTCCGGAAAACCCGCCCGCCCGCGCGATCCGCGTCGCGGCGTCGCCTGCGACCTGCCGAATCCCGCGGACGCAACTTACGATATGGGTTGCGCCGTAAACGAAAAGGTGAAGCAGGCCGCACACGCCGGCGAGCGGCGCGTGCTTGTAGTTTCAACCGCCACATAATAATCTGTGTGCCCTACAACCAAAATTTTCGACACGAAGAGGAGATGACATGTCAGAACAGATCAACTCAGAACAGACGAAAGAGCGCGAGACGCCCGATTCCGGGCTGCTGCTGTCCGTCGAACCCTTGCAGGCGAGCGCGCAACTGAGCGCGAGCGACGACAACGCCGACACGGGCGGCTCGGGCAGCAAAGACACCTCCGACGACGCGGGCGCGGACACCGACAGCAGCGACACGAGCGGCGCGGACACAGACCTGACCGACGCCCTCGGCGCGGATACGGACGGTTCGGACGCCGCCGACACAGACGGCTCGGACTCCGATAGTTCGGATTCCGACGGATCGGATTCCGGCGGGACGCTCAAAATAGACAGCGCGGATGCTTAAGCGTTCGCCGGCCGCTTTATGAACCGTGAAGTCGCCAACGGCTTGAGCCGGCTGTTAGAACCGCACACGGCGGAGGAGTTCCTCGCCTCCTCCTGGGGTCAGACGTACAGGCACATACCCGGGCGGCGGGGGAAGTTCGCACACCTGCTTCCGTGGGATCGTCTAAACGACATCCTACGGCAGCATCGCCTAGACTTCCCGCGCCTGCGCCTGATGCGCGAAGGCCGCGCGCTCCCCGTCAACTCATACCTTCGCCACACCACGGCTGCGCGAAACAAGCAACCGATCCCGCGTCTCCAGCCCGTCAAATTCACAGGCCAACTACGCGCGGGCGCGACGCTCGTGCTCGACGCCGTTGACGAACTTCACGAGCCGCTCGAAGAGTTGGCCGCCGAGTTGGAACGCTTATTCCGCGAGCGCATCCAGATCAATTCATACGCCGGCTGGCACACCTCGCGCGGGTTCGATCTGCATTGGGACGACCACGACGTTTTCATCCTGCAGGTGACGGGGCGCAAGCGTTGGAGCGTGTACGGGCAGACACGCCCGCACCCGCTCGCCGGGGACACGGACAACCCGAAGCCTGAGAACGCGCCCCTCTGGGAAGCCACGCTCGAAGACGGCGATTTGCTCTACATCCCGCGCGGCTGGTGGCACGTCGCCGAGCCGCTCGAAGAACCGACGCTGCACCTGACGGTCGGCATACACAAACGCACCGGACTCGATCTCCTGACGTGGCTCACGGGGCGTCTGCGCGAGAGCGAAATTGTCCGCCGAGACCTCCCGCGCTTCGCTTCGCCCGTCGAGCGCGCCGCGCACATGCGCCGCCTGAGAGAAGAGTTGCTCGCCGCGTGGGACGATGAGCCACTCGAACGATATTTCGACGAACTCGACGCCATGGCCGAGCCGCGCGCGCGCCTCAACCTGCCGTGGGGAGCGACGGCCGACGCCGTGCCGTCCGGCGACGGCGCGCGCGTGCGTTTGCTCGCGCCTCGCCCGCTCGATTTCAAGGTCGCGGGCGGCGTGATCGAATTCTCCTGTCACAAAAAGCGTTGGCGATTCGCGGCCGGCGCGCTCGTCGTCCTCAATCGCCTGGCGGACGGGCGCGCGTGTTCCGTCGCCGAACTATGCGAGGCGGCACAGCGGGGGGAAGCGCGGCTTGACGAACAAACCGTGCGCGCCCTGCTCGGCGAGTTGATCCGGCACGGCCTCGTCGCCGTCGTCACCACGGACTGAAGCCCTGCGTCCAAGTTCTCCGGTCAAATGATGAGCCGACCCTTCTTCTATTGCTCCGACCTGTCGCGCGCCTCCGACGAGCGCAGTTTCGGCACGGCCTCGGTCGGCGAGGTGTGGCTGCTCGTCGAATACAGAGAGGCGTGGGGCGCGCACGCGCTCGAAGACAGCGCGCTCTCCGCGGAAGTTAAGCGTCATTTGAACGGATTCTGCAAGACCGTGTCGCGCGCGCGTATCCTGTTCATCAAGCAGGAGCGCGTGCGCCACGAACCGCTCAGTTGCTTCATCGTGCGTTGCCGCGAAAGCGCGCCGTCAATCGAGCGGTTCGAGTTGTCCGCTTACGACGAGTTGTTGAGGTTCGATCTGTGCGCGCTGGCGGCGGGCGAATCACTCGGCGGCGGCGTGCGTGTGGACGCCCCGCTATACCTCGTCTGCACGCACGGCAAGCGCGACAAGTGTTGCGCGAAGTTCGGCTATGCTCTTTATAAATCTTTGCGCGAAGGCGAATCGGCGGGCGGGCGCGTCTGGCAATCTTCGCACGTCGGCGGCGACAGGTTCGCGGCCAACCTCGTCTGCTTCCCGCACGGACTCTTTTACGCGCATGTGACGGAAGGCGCGGGGCGTCGGATCGTGGAGCAGTACGAACGGCGGCAACTCGTGTTAGAAGGCTATCGCGGGCGCGCCTGTTATTCCTACCCGGTGCAGGCCGCCGAATTCTTCATCCGCACGGAGGCGAGCCTCAGCGCGCTCGATGAATTGCGCTACCGACGGCACGTGCGCACCGGCGAGAGAAGTTGGCGCGTCACCTTCGCCGAAACGGGTGCGCGCGGCATGGTTCACGAGGTACACGTCGCCGCGCGCCCGTCCGAGTTTCATAACTACATCACCTGCCAGTCGGCCGAAGAAGCGCGGGTAATTCAGTACGTGCTGGAAGACTATCGCGCGACCTAAAAGCGGTTTCAGGTTTCAGATTTCAGGTTTCAGATTTCAGATTTCAAATCTGAAAGGCTCTCTGACCTTTAACTTGAAACTTGTAACCCGCTACCCCACCACCGAGCCGCCGCAACTCGAACCCGACCCGGCCGTACAGCCGAAGCAGTGCGCGGCCGTCACGATCTCGCGCCCGGCGAACTCGCGCGGGTCGAAATCCGCGATTGTCTGCGGTAGAGGCGCGGCGACGCCGAGGTCGAGCATCTGGTTGAAGTCGCAATCGTAGAGTCGCCCCGTCCAATCAACGCTGACGAGCGTGCGGCACATGAGTCCCGCGACGGCCTGCGGGTTGAACGCCTCGACGAGTTTCCGCATGTAACGCTCCTCGTTGCCCGTGCGACGCAGGTAATCGAGGAAACGTTTGATGGGCATGTTGGTGATCGTGTAGAGACTGTTGAACGAGACGCCGTAGCGCGCCCGCAACTCGCGTTTGAAGTCCGCCTCGATTGCGCTCTGCGCGGGCGGCAGGAACGCGCCCACAGGGTTGTAGACGAGATTCAACGCGAGGCCGCTGCCTTCGATTCCATAGCCCACCTCGTTCAGACGCCCGAGCGCATCGAGCGACCTGGAGAACACACCCTGGCCGCGCTGCGCGTCGGTCTGCTGTTCGAGAAAATATGGCAGCGATGAGACGACTTCGACGCCGTGCGCGCGAAAAAACTCCGGCAGGTCTTGCTGCCCCGGCTCGAACATCACGGTCAGGTTGTGGCGCACAATGACGTGCGCTCCGGCGGCGCGCGACTCCGCGACGAGGCGTCGGAACGACGGGTTGAGTTCCGGCGCGCCGCCCGTGATGTCCACGGTCTTGAAGCGGTGGCGGCCGACGGCCTCGATGATCTGTTCTGCGGTCTCCTCCGACATGATCTCGGCGCGCTTCGGCCCTGCGTCCACGTGGCAATGCTTGCAAGCCTGATTGCACAGCTTGCCGACGTTGACCTGCAAGGTCTCGACCGCGCCGGCGCGCAAAGTCAGACCCGCGCCCGCAACGCGCTCGTCGAAACTGACGGGCGCGCGTGCGGCGGAAGTCTCCGCGTTGACGACGGGTAAAACTTTCGATCCCATCACATCGAAACCTTGTTGACGGAGTTGTGCGCCTGTAAGCCGTGGATGAGCGTCGCGCCGCCGCGCAGTGCCGAGGCCATGTGGATCGCCTCGGTCATCTGTTCCATGTTCGAGCCGGATTCGAGACACGACTGCGCGTAGGCGTCTATGCAGTAAGGGCATTGCAACGCGTGTGCGACGGCGAGGCCGATGAGCGCCTTCTCGCGCCGCGAGAGAGCGCCGTCCGCCTGGCACGCCTCGTACCACGCCATGAATTTCTCGTAGAGGTCGGGACGGTGCTTGCCCATGCCGGCGAAGCGGCTGAGATCGTCTTCTTCATAATAGGACATTCGTAAAGTTCCCCCTTGCGGCCTGTTCGTCGCCGCCCATTGTACCTGTTTATCATGCACCCGCGCTGCCGCGCCCTCGCCGCCGAACGGGCGCATAAAGACGGCCGAGCGTGTGCGGGCTGACGCCGAGCCAGTAGAGCATTTGCAGAAACGACCAGCGCGCGAAGGTGTAGGCGAAACTGCGCCCCTCGAAGCGGCGCGAAGACGTGACGACTCGCGCCCCGATATGAACCAGCGCGCCGCGTCCCTTCAGCCGCCGCACCAGGTCCAAATCCTCGAAGATGGGAAACGGGCGGAAGCCCCCCACCGCCCGGTAGACGCTCGCCCGCACGAAGATCGCCGAGTCGCCATAGTACAAACCGAGCTTTCGCAGTTGCGGATAGAGCCATGTGAGAAAGCGCGCCGCGAGGCGCGTGCCGTCGAAACTGATCTCGAAGTTGCCGCCTACGATTTTCGAGTCGCGCCGGAGCGCGTCAAGTATCTGCCCTGTTGCATCGGGCGGCGGGATCGTGTCGGCGTGTAGAAACCAGAGCACACGCCCGCGCGCGACGCTCGCCCCGGCGTGCATCTGCGCGCCACGCCCGCGCGCCGAGCGGATGACGCGCGCGCCGTGCTCCTCCGCGATCTCGCGGGTCGCGTCCGCGCTCCCGCCGTCGGCGACGATGATCTCGACGCGTCCGCCGTGGTGCAGCCGCGTCAGGGCTTGAAGCGTCGCGCCGAGCGAATGCGCCTCGTCGAGCGTCGGGATGACGACGGAGATGGCCGGATGCCCTGCCGTTGGTAATGAAGACATCTTGCCTCTGCTTCCCGTGCCTTCGGGAGTAATTCGCCGTCAACCGCGCGCGGCAGTCGTGCCGCCGGTTTAAGCCAGCAGGTGTCCCGTCGGGGCGGGAAGCGCGGCGCATTCGGTTCGCGCGCCCGCCTGCGACTGCAACGCCTCGCGCTCCGCGCCGAACGGCAACTTGAGAATTTTAATGAAACCGAGTTCTTCCGGCGCGCGATAGTCGGGGACGCCGATCTCGATCTCTCCTTGCGGCACGTTCAGCCTGAGCGTCCCGTGCAATTTGTCCCAGAGCGTCAGCCCGCTCGACCAGTTCGCGTCGCGCTCCCCGCGCACCGTCGAATGATGTATGCCGTGCATGCGCGGCGTCACGACGACCTTGTTCAGCCATCTTTCCACTTCGACGGGTAGGCGCACGTTCGAGTGGTGAAACAGGATCGAGACGAACAGCAAGCTCTGCCACGTCGAGAGGGATTGCGGCGACACGCCGATCAAGAGCACCTGCGCCGCGCGCCACGCCACCGAGAGGACGAGTTCGCCGAAGTGAAAACGCAAAGCGGTCGAAGCGTCCAGATCGAGGTCGGCGTGATGCACGAGATGAAAACGCCACAGCGCGTCTACGCGATGCGCGAGGACGTGCCACGCGTAGAGCGTGTAATCGAGCAGGACGACGGCGAGCGCGACCTCCCACGCGCGCGGCAGCGCGACTTGTTTGAGCAACCCGACTTTGCGCCGCTCGACGAGCGCGGTGAGCCGTTCGACGACGGGGCGTTCTGTGAGTTGGAGCGCGAGGGCGGCCACGCCCGCCACGGCCAGATTGCACGCCGCGCGCTCCGACTTCGATTCGACCGAGCGGCGCAGAGGCCGACGCCGCTCCAGCCACACCAACGCGCCGAACGCCCCCGCGCCGAGCGACGCGCCGATCCATGTGGGAAGTTTTCGCATCTTCGAGACTTTAATTCGACTTCCGAATTTAGACGGCAATTTTTTGCAACACGTTTCGATTATGTTTCAATCGAGCTAATTTTTCGGGGCGGAGCGGACGAGCCGCGCGACAGCCGAAACGCGACTTGTCCGCGTTATCCGGTGAATAATATGGCGCATGAAGACAGCGATGCGAAGCCGGTTCTCGTCTTCGTCTACAACGCAAAGAGCGGCCTCTTCAACACCCTGAGCGATGTCGCGCATAAAATCCTCTCGCCTGAAACTTACGCTTGCAACCTGTGTGCGCTCACGCATACGGCGTTTGGGATGCGCCGCGAGTGGAAAGAATTTCTTGAGAGCCTCGACGCGCGCCTCGAATTTTTGCACGCCGACGAATTGCGTAGCCGCTACGGCGCGGCGGAATTGGCGCTGCCGACGATTTTGCGCAGACGCGGCGCGACGCTCGAAGAGTTCGCCCCAGCCGCCGCGATCAACTCGTGCCGGACGCTGGATGAACTCAAGCGTCTGATCACCGCCGGACAAGAAGGAAAACGAAGAAGTAGGAACGATAAATAAGGAGACAGAAAACAGAATTCAGGAATCAGAAGAGGAAAGCAGCGAGTGCTTTATTCTGACTTCTGCATTCTGTTTTCTGTCTTCCCCTTTTCATTCATCGTTCATCGCTCCTACTTCATCGTTTCTTCTCTAACGCTGCGCGAGCGGGAAGTGCGGCTCGATGTCAACGGGCACGTCGCCGAGGCTGGCGAGGGCGCGCTGCATGGGCGGGCGAATCACGCCGTAGCGGTCGAGCAACGCCTTGGCCTTCGCGTATGAGCCTTCGGCCTGGAGGGTGAGAATCTCGCGCGTCAACTTGGCGACGGCCGGTTTGATCCGCGCGTCGTCAATGCGAAAAGTTCCTGTGCGCTCGTCAAACTTGATCGCGCCCTCGTCCGTCAGGTAGTTGAACTGCACGGCGATGCCTTTGCCGTGCGCCTCGGTGATGCCGAAGCGCACGGAGCGGAAGCAACTGGCGAGGAAGGTCGTGTACATCGAACGTTC
Organism: Pyrinomonadaceae bacterium; assembly: GCA_035296385.1. Lineage (GTDB taxonomy): Bacteria > Acidobacteriota > Blastocatellia > Pyrinomonadales > Pyrinomonadaceae > JAIVJZ01. Next base: position 15,487 of record DATHBB010000274.1, read on the forward strand.
CATGCTTTTTTCCACCAGCCCCTTGTCCATCAAATACTGCAACGCCCACAGCCCCGTGATGTCGGCCTTCGCCTCTTCGATGGCCGAGGAGAGTTCTTTCAGTTGCATGCGCACGGTCGTGGCCTGCCCGCCGACTTCGATGTTGTGCGGCCCCAGTCCGTGCATCAACTCGTGCGCGAGGATGTGCGTGAAGAACGACTCGAAAGAGAGCACGCTGCGTTCGGCCGGCGCGAGCACGACGCGCGAGATGGGCACGAGCGTCTTCTTGAACTTCGCCTCCTGCACGTTCTTGAGCATGACGCGCTTCGACCCCTTTTCCTTGACGACGCGCTCGTCGTTCGGCAAATTGAAGGCCGCCGTCTGCACGCCGCGATTGCCCTCGCCCGAAGAGAAGACTTCGTTGACGACGCGGATGGGCGAGGCCGCGCCGAGTTTCGGGTTGCGATAGCGCGCTTCCAGCGGCAGGTTGTCTTCCAACTCCTGCAAGTACCCGCTGAACTTCTGGAGCTTCGCCGTCTCCGCCTCGTCGCGCAACGTGACGTAGGACTCGAAGGCCGCCTTGTAGTTGAACAGTTCGTCCTCGTAGGTTTCGTAAGGGCCGATGGTCACGTCAATCGGCGAGTCCAAATCCATCCACGCCACGTCGCTCTCGTAATAATCGTCGGAGAGAAAAGCGTCGGCGCGTTTGCTGAGGAAAGTTTTGAGCGTCGCGTTCGTCGTTAAGCCGGCCGCTTCGCGCAGCAGGCGCGCGGCGGGTTCGAGGAAGCGGCGATACTCGACGCTGTAAGGGACTGTCCTGAGTTTGCCGTCCGCGCCGCGGCGGACGAGGTGGAAGAAACCCGTGGCGCGCGCCTTTTCTTCGGGGGGAAGGGTCGCGACCCACGCGTTGAACTCTTCCTTCGTCATGTCGTCCGGGTAGTAGTTGGCGTGGTGCGGCTTCTGGCGCGGGACGCCTTCGACGAACGGCTCGTTGCCGTCGAGCCGCGACCAGGGGCCGACGTTGATGCGGAAGTAGTGGAAGCGCGCCCGCCCGGATGCGCTCTTGTCGGCTTCGAGCCGGCGCTTGAGCGCGGGGTTGCCGCTCCACACCTGTTCGAGGTAGAGCGGATCCATTAACTTCGCGGCTTCTATAACACGAGCGAGCGCGCGGCGGTCGCCCGCGGAGAGGCGAGAGGTGTCGGCCGTGAGCGTCGTCGGGGCGAAGCGGCGAATCCTGGCATTGAGCGACGCGCGCACGGCGGCCTTCGGCGCGCTCTTCCTCTGCGCGGCGACGGCGGCGACGCCCGACGCCACGAACCAAACGGCCGACAGCAGCGCGCACGCGATTATGATCCGGTATTTCATCTGGCAGTCTCCTCCAGCCTTTCGCATGTTTATCCGAGTCTGTTTATTAGATGCCTGCCGCGAAAGTAAATGCAAGCCGCCGGACGCATGCGCGCGGCCGGGGGACGCAACACAAACTCGACACGGCGAAGGGCGGCGCGGTCGAGAACGTTCATTCGTACTCGACCGCGCCGCCTCCCGCGCGTGGCGCGTGGTTGATTTTGATCGCGAAAGATTATCGTGAGTTGCGTGGGCGCTAGTCGCGCGGCGGGCGTTGAGGATGAATGATGTATGAATGATGAATTGACGCCCGCCGCGGGATGATGCTCGTTTCCGGTTGAAACCCCGACTGAATGCCCTCTCACTCTTTAACGCGCAGGACGAACGAAAAAGGGATCACGCGGGGCGCGGAAACAGTTGACGAACGCGGCGTGTAAAAAAATTCTCGTGCGGGGTGATCCCTCGCGCGCGCGAAATGCGCGTTTAGTATGTAGAAGCGAATTTTATGTATCGGGCAACAGCCGGGAGGAGTTCAAAGAATGAGCGCAGTGTTAGACATGGTCGCGGCCGACAACGAGAAACGCGCATACGCGCAGGCCGACGCGCCGCCGCCGGAGGCGGTGCTGATGCAGATGCTCGCCGCGCCACTCGTCACGCAGGCGTTGCGCGTGGTGGCCGAACTGGGTGTCGCCGATCTGCTGGCGAACCGCGCGCGGAGCGTCGGCGAACTGGCGGCGGAGACGGGCACGCATGCGCCTTCGCTTTATCGCTTCATGCGCGCGCTCGCCGGTTGCGGCGTCTTCGCGGAGACGGAAGGCCGAGTTTTCGAGTTGACGCCGATGGCGGAACTTTTGCGCACGGGCGTCGAAGGCTCGATGCGCGACCTCGCCATCTTCATGGGCGCGGACTGGCACTGGCAGGTGTGGGGCGACGCGCCCTACAGCGCGCGGACGGGGCGTGTGGCGTGGGAGCACGTCCACGGCAAAGAGGTGTTTCCGTATTTCGCGGAGAACACGGGGGCGGCGCGCGTGTTCGACAATGCGATGACGAGCCTGTCGAAAATGGTCTCGAAGGCCGTCGTCGAAGCCTACGATTTTTCGTCCGTCAGGAAACTGGCCGACATCGCCGGCGGGCACGGCAGTCTCCTCGCCGCCATCCTGCGCGCCAATCCGCATCTCAAGGGCTTGCTCTTCGACATGCCGCAGGTCATCGCCGGGGCGCATTCTCAAGTCGAAGCGGAAGGCGTGGGGCACGCGGTCGAACTCGCGTCGGGCAACTTCTTCGAGAGCGTGCCGGCGGGAGCGGACGCCTACTTGATGAAGCACATCATTCACGACTGGGACGACGCGCGCGCCCTCTCGATCTTACGCAACTGCCACCGCGCGATGCCCGATGACGGTAAACTGCTGCTCGTCGAAATGGTCGTGCCCGAGGGGAACGAGCCGCACTTCGCGAAGATTCAAGACCTCGAAATGATGCTCTCGCCGGGCGGACTGGAGCGCACCGAGAAGGAGTATCGTGAACTCTTCGCCGCCGCCGGGTTCGAGTTGACGCGCATTATCCCGACCGCCTCGCCGATGAGCGTGATCGAAGGGGTGAAAACAAAAGCGCGGTAGCGCGACTCTCAATCTCCCCCAAGGCTCGCCTGAATGGGCAGGGCGAGCCAGAGAACGGACTGGCTCCGGTGATTAACCGGAGCCAGTCCGTTTTTGTTTGCGATCCGGGAACGCCCGCGAACCATGTAGATCGGCGGTGCGGGAAAATCTCGCTCGAATGTCGCAAAAAGTGATCCGGTTCGCGCGCCGGTTGCGCGTTAGTAAATGGAGACGGAAAAAATCAGCGGACTCGCGGCGCGGTTGAAAGCGGCAGGATACCGGCGCGGAGGAGATGAACGGCGATGTACGAGACGACGAACATAACGAATACGCGGACGCCGGCGAACATGCGCGCCTGGAACACGGAAACGGCGGGCGATTATTACCGCGCTTATTACCGGGAGTTGGTGACGAGAGGCGCGAGCCGGGTAGAGAGCCGTCGCCGTCTCGAAGAGATCAAGATGGAGCGACGCCGGGTGCGGCGCGAGAAATGGCTGAAGGGGATCAAGTCGGTGGCGGACGTTTTAATCAGTTCGGAAGCCATGGGCTGAACGGCGGCGAACCGTCGGAGAGGATACTGTGAGGGGGCGGGCGGTCAAACAAGTTTATTTGAAAAGGTGATGGCGAGGGAGAGTAAGACGATGACTTATTTAATCTGTTTCGGGATCGTGGTGGCGGCCGGATGCGTGTTGACTTTCGTGTCGAACGGCTTCGGGTATGCGATGTCGCGCATGTTGGAGGCCGGGTTCGAGGCCGTCGAGTATCGTCTGGCCTTGAGGGCGCGGGAGCGTCGGAACATGCGGCAGGACGCGCGCATGGCGAACGTGGTGACGCCGTTTCGCGGGGGTGAGGTGGTGTTGCCCGTGAACAAGCGTTCAACGCAGCAACTTGATATAGCGCGGGTCGCCGCGTAGGTTGTCGAGGCGCGGGTCAACGCGCAGGTAAGTGTAGCCGACGGCGTGTTCACGCTCTGCCCGTTCGAGCCAGTTGAATGCGTTGTCGCGGTCGCCGAGGAGCGAATAGACGACGGCGATCTCGTAGGCCGTCACCCACTGCTTGCTGCGGCGCGCGACGAGTTCTTCCAGTATCCGGCGCGACTCGTCGGCGCGCCCGGAGATGGCTAAGACGTGAGCCAGTTTAGCGCGCGTCGTCGGCGTATCACCGGCGAAGGCGCGCTCTTTTTCGTAGATGCGGAAAGCCTCTTCGGTCATTCCTTTCTTCTCATAATTCCAACGCAGAACGATGTGTGCGGGGAGCGAGCCGGGGTCCATGGCGAGAGCCTTGCGACACTGTTCGATGGCCTCGTCGAAGCGGCGCGCGTGCCAGAGGACGTTGGCGACCGCCGTGGCGATGACGGCCGAGCGCGGGTCGAGTTCCTCGGCGCGTTTGATCTCGGCGAGCGCCTCGTCGTGCCGCTCCATGGCGGAGAGATTGAAGGCGTACCAGTGGTGCGCGGTCGGGTAGTTCGGGTTCAGGCTGATGGCGCGGCGAAACTCGGCGGCCGCGCCCTGCCAGTCGCGGTCGTAGTGGAATTTCGCGTTCGCGAGCGAGACGTGAGCCTCGGCCAGCGAATCGTCGAGCGCGACGGCGCGCTCGGCCGCCTGCTTGGCGCGCTGGAAGGCGTCCGAAGGCGGAGGTTCGAGGTACCAGTTTTGCAGCGCGTAGCAATCGGCGAGACCGGCATAGGCGAGTGCGAACTGAGAGTCTTTGGCGATGGCCTGCTCGAAGTTGATGATGGCCTGGCGCAAGCCTTCGGGTGTGCGTTTGCCCCAGTGGTAGCGACCGGCGAGGTAGAGTTGCTGCGCCTCGCTGTTCTCCGTGTAATGCTTGGCGAGACGCTGCCGTTCGTCGCCCGTCAGTTCGAGACTGAGCGCGCGCACGACGCGTTCCGAGATCGAAGTTTGCAGGGTGGAGATGTCGGTGAAACGCTCGTTGAACCGCTCCGCCCAGAGCACGCGCCCGCCCGCCACTTCCGTCAGTTCGAGCGCGGTCTGCACGCGGTCGCCGACGCGCTCGACCCACCCGCCGAGCACGTAGTCAACTTTCAGTTCGCGCCCGGCGTCAACCGCGCTCTTGTTCGTCCCCAGGTAGCGGCGCACCGCGCCCGACGTGCGCAGCGTAATCTCGTCCAACTCGCCCAGCTTGTTCGTTAACTCGTCGGCGATGCCGACGCCGAGATATTGCTCGTCTCCTTGCGCGCCGACGGTCGAGAACGGGAGCACGGCGAGCGAGCGCATCTTCTTGTCGCCCGTCGCCGCAGCGTCCGCCGTGTCGGCGGGGAAGGCGTCGGCGAGGTAGATGTCAAAGTTACCGTCGCGCTGCGTCTGAAAGGCGATACGGCGGCCGTCGGCAGACCACGCCGGTTCGTCGTCGAAGGTGCGCGCGGCGGTGATGAGCCGCTGGTCGCGGCCATCGGCCTCCATCACGTAGACGGCGGGGAAGTCGGTCTTGTTCGGACGGTTGCCCGCAAAGGCGATGTGTTTGCCGTCGGGCGACCAGACGGGCTTCGCGTCGTCGCCGGGATGGTTCGTCAGGTTGCGCACGTCCGAGCCGTCGGCGTTCATCACGAAAATCTCGTAAGACCTGCCGTCGCGGGCGCTGGTGAAAGCAATCTTCCGGCCGTCGGGCGACCAGGCGGCGTCGCTGTCAAATTTAGGGTCGTCGGTCAGTTTAATTTTGTCCGAACCGTCGGCGCGCATCGTGAAGATTTCATAGTTTGTGGGCGCGTCGAGCGTGTTGCTGCCGTAGGCGATGCGCGCGCCGTCGGGCGACCACGCGGGGCGCGTGTCCTCGCCGGGAGCGTTCGTGAGGTTGCGCTGGTTCGAGCCGTCGGCGTCCATCACATAGACTTCCATCTGCCCGTCGCGTCGGCTCTGGAAGGCGATCTTCTGGCCGTCGTGCGACCAGGCGGGGCAGTCGTCTTCGGTCGTGTTGAAAGTCAGGCGACGCACGTTCGAGCCGTCCGCGTTCATCACGTAAATTTCGGTCGCGCCGTCGCGGTTGCTGGCGAAGGCGATGCGCGCGCCGTCGGGCGAATAGTCCGGATGCCAGTCGTGGGCGATCTCGGTGGTCAGGCGCAGGGGGTTCGTGGCGGCGGCGACCTTGCCCGTTTTGCCCCAATCCCTGGCGTAGAAGAACGCGCCCGCGCCGATTACCGCGAGCACGACGAACAGCACGGCGGCAGCCGCCCGCCATGACGGGCGACGCTGCGGCAGAGACGCCGCCGTGTGCGATGCGGAGGGCTTCCCGTTGTTGCTGCCGGCCGGCAATTCCAGCGTGGGCAGAGATGACAGGTGCGGGTCGAAGTCGCGCACCATCCTGGTGGCGGCCTCGCTTTCGTAGCGCGCGGCGAGCGGGTTCTTCGTGCGGCGAAGCATCTCGACGAAGCGCGCATCGGTGCGCAAATTGTCGAGGTGCGGATCCACGGCGGCGAAGGTGAACCCGACGGCATGCTCGCTCTCGGCCTCGGCGAGCCAGTGGAACGCGCTGTCGCGATCATTCAGGAGCGAATAGATGACGGCGATCTCGTAGGCCGTGACCCACTGCTCGCCGCGGCGCGCGAGCAACTCGCGAAGCATCTCGGCGGCCTCCGCGCCGCGCCCGCAGGCCGCGAGGACGTGAGCCTCTTTGAGGCGCGTGGTCGGCGTGTCGCCCGCGAAGACGCTCTCCTGCTCGTAGGTCGTGAGCGCCTCGGCGCGCATGCCTTTGTGCTCGTAAGCCCAGCGCAGGATGACGTGCGCGGCGACCGAGCCGGGATCGAGCGCGAGCGCGTGCTGGCACTGCGCGACGGCATCGTCGAAGCGGCGCGCGAGAAAGAGGACATTGGCGAGCGCCGTGTTGTTGACGGGCGACTCCGGCGCGATCTCCAGCGCGCGTTTGATCTCGGCGATGGAGTCGTCGTGCCGCCCGATGGCCGCGAGGTTGAAGGCGTACCAGCGGTGCGCGAGCGCGTTGCCGGGGCGCAGCTCGATGGCGCGGCGAAACTCGGTCTCCGCGCCCGTCCAGTCGTGGTCGTAGTGCAGCTTGATGTAGCCGAGCGAGGCGTGCGCCTCGGCCAAATTCGGGTCGGCCTCGACGGCACGCTCGGCGGCGCTCTTCGCCTGCTCGAACGCGCCTTCGGGCGGCGGCTCGACGTACCAGTTCAGGAGCGCGTAGCAGTCGGCGAGTTCGGCGTAGGCCATCGCGAACTTCGGGTCGAGTTCGACGGCGCGCTCGAACCTGCGTATGGCCTGCCGCAAACCTTCGGCGGTGCGGCGCGTGGAGAAATAGCGACCGGCGACGTAGAGTTGGCGCGCTTCTTCGTTGTCGGTGAGATTGAGCGCGGCTTTGTTCGCGATCTCGGCGCTGCTGCCTTGCCCTGAAACGCCGCGCGCGGGACGCGTCGCCTCGCCGCGCTTGTGCGACGCGCCCGGGTTCTTCGTACGCCGCACCAGTTCCGCGAAGCGCGGGTCGGAGCGCAGAGGGTCGAACTGCGGTTGCACGCTGAGCCACACGATCCACGCCTCGCGGTCTGCGAAACTCTGTTCGAGGAGCGTGAAGGCTTGCTCGTGTTCGCCGAGCGTGCAGAGGGCCAGCGCGCGATAGTACGGCGAGACGTAACGCTTCGCCGACAACTCTTCCAACTCGCCGAGGACGTGGCGTGCCTCCTTCGTGCGACCGGCGGCGGCGTAAGCGTAGGCGAGCGTCGCCGTGATGAAGGGCGAAGGGCCTGAAAGTTCGATGGCTTTGATCGCCGCGACAATCGCTTCGTCGTGCCTGCCGAGTTGGCTGAGCGTCCAGCTATAACCGAAATAACCGAGTCCCTGCGTCGAGGCGGTTTCCACCAACTCACGGTAGATGCCGTAGCTCTCTTCGTAGCGGCGCGCGTAGAAGAGGCAGAACGCCAGCATGTGCTGGTTGAAGACCGCGAGCGGGTCGAGTTCAATCGAGCGGCGGACGAAGGGGAGTCCGGCGTCGAAGTTGCCCTCCATGACGAGTTGCGTGCCGTGCCAGAGGTGCGAGGGGGCGTGGTGCGGGTTCAGCTCGAGCGCGCGCTGGAAGTGCGCGATGGGCGTCTCCCAGTCGAGGTCGTGCGTGTGTATGGCGAAGCCGAAGGCCGTGTGCGCGTCGGGAAGTTTCTCGTCGAGTTCGAGCGCACGCGCGCCCGCCTCTTTTGCGGCGGCTGAGCATTCGGCGGGCGGCATCACGCCGTAGATGCCGATCCAGTTGTAGTAGTCTGCGATGCCGGTGTAGGCCGCTGCGTAGTCGGGGTCGAGCGCGATGGCGCGGTAGTAGCTCGTGATGGCTTTGGCGAAGCCCTCTTCGTTGAAAGTGTTCCAGTGGTAGCGACCGCGCATGTAGGCTTCGTAAGCCTCGGCGTTGTCCGTGCCGCGCTTCGCCAATTGCTCGCGCTCGTCGCCCGTCAGTTGCGGCACGAGCGCCTGCGCGACCTGAGCCGAGATCGCGTCTTCGAGAGTGAGCACGTCCGTGAATTTTTCGTCGAACTGACCCGCCCACATCGTCGAGCCTTCGTAGACGTTCAGGAGTTGAACGGTGATGCGTATGCGGTCGCTGGCGCGCTGGATGCGCCCGTCTATGACGAAGCTGACGCCGAGTTCGTAACCGGCGGCGAACGGGTCGCCGCTCGTGCCGTCGCCGTAGCGTATGACGGAACTCGTCGGGCGCACGCTGAAGCGACGCACGTTCGACAGGCGCGTGATGAGCGCGTCGGCCAGTCCGATGCCGAGATAGTTTTCTCCGGTCTCGTCGGCGCGCTGCAGGTTGAGCATTTTGAAGGGCAGCACGGCGAGCGTCTTTTCGCCCGTGACGGCGTCGCTGCCCGCGACGGTTCTGGAAGTCTTAGCCGACGTGGGGAAGACGAACGGCGCGGAGACGGGGCGGCCTTCGAGATGGCGCAACAGGTCGTCGCGCAGGCGTTCGACCGACGCGTAACGACGCCCCGGCTCTTTCTTGAGCGCCTTCAGAGTGATGTTGTCCAGGTCGCCTGCAAGCTCGCGGCGCACGCTCTCAACCGTCCCGCCGCGCATCTTGCAGACGAACTCAAGCGTCGTCGCATCGGCGGGCGGCTGGCTGCCGTCGAGCGGCAGCACGTCTTCGCTGCGCGTGACGGCGCGCGAGGGGTGTTCTGGTTCTTCCTCGCAGATGACGCGCGCGATCTCGTGCGGCGAACGAGAGGGGAAGCTGTAGGGGCGATGGCCGGTCAGGAGTTCGTAGAGCAGGACGCCGAGCGAGTAGATGTCGCTGGCGGGGCTGGCCTGTTCGCCGCGCACCTGTTCGGGCGAGGCGTATTCGGGCGTCATCAGCCGCATGGCGGTTGCCGTCGGCGTGATGGTGTCGGGCGAGAGTTCGGGGTTTAAGAGTTTGGCGATGCCGAAGTCCAGAAGCTTCGGCGTGCCGTCCGAACAGATGATGATGTTCGACGGCTTGATGTCGCGATGGACGACGAGGTTCTGGTGCGCGTAGGCGACGGCGTTGCAGATTTGCGCAAACAGCCGCAGGCGTTCGGGGATGGTCAGCTTCTCGCCGTCGCAGTAGCGATAGAGCGGCTGCCCTTCGATGTACTCCATGACGAAGTAGGGCAAGCCCGTCTCGGTCGTGCCGCCGTCGAGCAGGCGCGCGATGTTGGTGTGGTCGAGCGAGGCGAGAATCTGTCGCTCGTTGCGGAAGCGGCGCAGGATGAAGTCCGTGTCCATGCCGCGCTTGACGAGTTTAATGGCGACGCGCTTCTGGTAGGCGCTGTCGGCGCGCACGGCGAGGTAGACCGCGCCCATGCCGCCGCGCCCGATCTCGCGCACGATCTTGTAAGCGCCGATGCGCGCGCCCGCCATCGGGTCGTCTTCAAAAGAACTGGGCGCGGTGGTGCGGAAGGGGACGCTGCCCGGGTTGAAGTTGTTGAGGACGAAGGCGGGTTCTTCGATAAAGTCGCCCGCCTCCTCGTACTGCGCGACGAGCGCCTCGACCTGCCCGCGTAAAGCAGCATCAGCCGCGCACGTCTCCGCGATGAATCTGGGGCGTTCATCGCGTGGGAGATCAAGCGCAGCCTGAAAAACTTCTTCTACTTGCTTCCAACGTTCGGGGGTCATAAAAAATAGTGACGAGTGACGAGTGACGAGTGACGAGCAAGAATCAAGACAAGTTTAAAGACCAGATTGCTGCTTTAACTTGTCACTCGTCACTTGTCACTTGTCACTGTCTTTTGGTCACTGCTTCTGCACTTGTCCGTAGAGCCAGGCCTTCGCCATGCGCCACTGGCGTTTGACTGTGGGGGCGCTGACGCCGAGCACTTCAGCCGTCTCCTCCACCGAGAGGCCGCCGAAGAAGCGTAGTTCGACGATGCGGCTCTTCTGCTCGTCGATGGCGGCGAGCGCGGTGAGCGCGTCGTCGAGCGAGATGAGATCGGTAGCGCGTTCGTCCGTCACGTCTATGTTCTCGTCGAGCGAGAGCTTGTGTATTTCGCCGCCGCGCTTCTCGGCGTTGTGGCCGCGCGCGTGATCGACGAGGATGCGGCGCATCATCTGCGCGGCGACGCCGAAAAAGTGCGCGCGGTTTTGCCACCTCACCTGATTTTGATCGACGAGCCGGAGGTAGGCTTCGTGGACTAAAGCGGTCGGTTGCAGCGTGTGCGCGGAGCGCTCGCGGCGCAGGTAGTTGGCCGCCAGACTGCGCAACTCGCCATAGACGAGCGGGAGAAGTTCGTCCAGAACCGTCCGGTTGCCATCCGTCAACTGGATGAGCAAGCGGGTCACATCTTGAGGCGAGGAAGTTGTCACAAGGGAATTTTCGACATCTTTGATCAAACGTTATCCGCTCTCGACCGACGCGCGCGTGCAAGTATAAACGACTGCTCGCACCATATCAATTCGCGCGCCCTGCGAGCGGCGGCGGCGCGCGTGGAATAAATCTTCCCGCCCGGCGTGATCCTTTTTCCGCACGCGCTACGCGTTATTTGATGAGAGCCGGAAAATCGCGCCCGAGCCCAAATATTCGCGCGCCTCCGGCAAGGCCGGTAATAACAGATTCAACCAAAAAGGGAAACGCCACCATGAAAAAATCACTTCGCAATATCAGCCTCGCGCTCCTCGTCGTGTGCGGCGCGGGCTTCGGCGCGGCGGGAGACGCGCGCGCCGACGTTAAAATTAAAACCAAGAGCACTTCCGCCGGGCAGTCGTCCGAGCAAGTGACCTACATTAAGGGCAAACGCCAGCGCACCGAGCAGAACGCGGCCTCGGTCTTGATCACACAATGCGACCTGCGCAGAACTCTCCAACTCGGCGTGCCGACGAAAACTTATCTGATGACGCCGTTCGATCAAAAGTTGGATGCGAATGCGACCACAGCCGGGCAATCGCCCGCCACCAACACGCAGCAGGCCGTGCGTCGCGGCGGCGTCATAACCTCGACCATCACGGCCACCGACACGGGCGAGCGCAAAAAGATGTTCGGCTACACGGCGCGGCGCATCAAGACTTCCATGATCACAGAGTCGTCGCCCGACGCCTGCCAGGTCAGCCGCAGCCGCGTGGAGAGCGACGGCTGGTACATCGACGCGGCGTTCGTGCTCGACTGCGATAACGCATACTCTTCCTCCTACGCACGCACGACTGAGGAGGGCGGCTGCCGCGACGAATATCGCACGAAGCAGGTCGGCCTTGCGAAGCTCGGCTATCCCGCTTTGGTCACGACCACCATCTTCGGCGAAAACGGGCAAGCGTCCTTCACTTTCACGCAAGAGGTGTTGGAGATCAGCAACGCCGTCTTAGACAACTCGCTCTTTGAAGCGCCCGCCGATTACCGTCAGGTGAGCGACTATCGCGAAATCTACGGTATGCCTGCGGCCAACTACTCGAAGGATTCGGATACGGATGCGGCGTCGGGGGGCGGCGCAAGCAATTCGAGCGCGGCGAGGACGAATTCACACGCGAGCACGAAGAGGGCGGGCGTGGTGCGCGTCGGCGTGCCGATGACGATGACGGGACTGACGGGCGACAACGTCAACGCGGACGCTCTCGCGGAAGCGGTGCGCGGCGCGCTGATGAATAATTTGAACAACGCGACAGTCGAGGTCGTCACGCTTCAGGCGCAACAACCGCAGGAGGCCGAGTCGGAGGCCAAAGCGAAGGAGTGCGATTACATCCTCTACAGCACGGTCGCGCACAAGAAGGGGGGCGGCGGTGGCGGCGGCTTCGGTGGTTTCCTCAAGAAGTCTGCGGCCATCGCGAGCGGGGCGGTCGCGTCGGGCGCAGAAGGCAGCGGGAGCGGCGGCGCGGCCAGTTCTTTGAAGGCCAAAGACGAGTTGACGCTCGAATACAAACTACAGCGCGGCTCGGAACGTTTGCTCGCCAACACGATCAAGGCTAAGGCCAAGTCCGACGGCGAAGACTTGATCTCGCAACTCGCGGGGCAGGCCGCCGCAGCGGTGCGCGCCGCTGCCGTCGCGACGAACTGAGGGCGATACGGGGCGAACTTAAAAAACCTCTCTCCGGTGGCGTGGAGAGGCGACGAGGGGCGGGGAGGCTTTGGGCAGCCTCCCCGCCCCTTTGTGTCTGCCGGCGCGCCGACGAGCGCGCACGCCGCCCCGACGCTTCCGCGTGGACGCCTCCCGAACTATTTGCTATAAACGACCCAAACGCCGGAATCCTCGAAGAGACGGGAGCGAATTCGCCCGATGGCAAAAATATTGGTGGTTGAAGACGATGGGGACATACGCGATTTGATTCGCATGGTGTTGGAAATGGGCGGGCACGAACTCCACGAGGCGAAGACCGGCGAAGAGGGACTGGCGCAGGCGCGTGCGCTTCGCCCCGACGTGATCTTGATGGACTTGAGTTTGGCGGGCACGATTGACGGGCTGGAATCGACCAGACGCCTGCGCGCCGACGCGTCGTTCGACCGCACGCCGATCATCGCCCTGACCGCGCACGCCATGCTCGGCGACCGCGAACGGTCGCTCGTCGCAGGGTGCGACCAGCACTGGACGAAGCCCATCACCAATCTCGAACGGTTCAAGCGAATGATCGAGCGCGTCGTCGCCGAAGGACGCACCGGCAGCAACTCTGCGGCGTCGAGCCTCAATCCCGAACCGGTTTAGATCACGCGTAAGTTTAAGCGCGACTTTGATCGCGCCCGAACGTTCAGGCGCGACCGTGAATCATACGCCGCAGGCGGTCTGCGAAAAGCACGTCAATCTTCTGCGGCTCGACCAGCGCGGTGACTTCGCCGAGGCCGAACGACGGGTGCATCAACGTCTGACCCGCGCGATACATGCGCGAGGGATCGTAAGGCGCGCCGACCTGCGTTGCGCGCGCGCGCGTTTTGACGCCGCTCTTGAACGTGCTGCGCGTCTGGCAGACGGGACACGTCACGCGCGACACCTGCCCGCGTTTGGTGACGGACGCGACGACGTGACCGCGCTCGACTTCGCATTTCGTACAAAGTTTCTCCACGCGCTCGCCGACGATGTACGTCCGCTTCTCATCCTTCGCAATCGTCTCAATCGTCTCGATATTCTCGCTCATGCACGTTTCCTTTCAAACTTGCTTCCGCAATCGCCCGTGCAACCCGAAAGCCCTGTGATAGTCACTTGCTTTGACGACCGCCGCCGCTGCTGCTGTTAAGAGCGGTCGTCAAGCCCGTGTGGTTAAGGAGGAAAAACTCCGCAGTCGCGCGACGCGACGCAGCAGTTGTATTTACCTGCCGCGACGCGGACGGAACGAGCGACGACCGACGCTTGCGCCCGCGCGTTTGACTCCGGCGAACGGCTTCGTGCCGTTTGGCGTCGTCGCCGACTTCATGCCACCAAAGCCCTGCAAGAGGACACGCTCGACAGCTTGCCCGGTCAGGCGCTCGATGGCGCGCATGTTCAGTTCTTCGACCGGCGTGACGAGCGTGATTGCGCGTCCGCGATTTCCTGCGCGACCCGTGCGCCCGATGCGGTGCACGTAATCTTCCGGCGCGGCGGGCACGTCGTAGTTGATGACGTGCGAGATCGAATCAACGTCGATGCCGCGCGCCGCGATGTCTGTCGCGACGAGCACGCGCGTGCGCCCGTCTTTGAAACCGCGCAGGGCGGCTTCGCGCTGCGGCTGCGTGCGGTCTGCGTGGATGCGATTAACTTTGTGCTCGCGCGCTTCGAGGATGTGCGAGAGGCGTTCGGCTCCGCGACGCGTGCGCGTGAAGACGAGTACGCGCTCGAAGCGTTCGCGCTCCAAAAGATCGAGCAGGAGTGCGGTCTTCGATTCCATCGCCACGGGATATGCGGTCTGTTCGACGGTGACGGCAGCTGTGCCGCGCTGGCTGACTTCGACGAGCGCAGGCTTGCGCATGTTCGAGCGCGCGATCTTTTCAATCGCGGGCGACATCGTGGCCGAGAAGAGAAGCGTCTGCCGTTCGGCGGGGAGCGCTTCGAGCACGCGGCGGATGGCAGGCCAGAAGCCCATGTCGAGCATGCGGTCGGCCTCGTCGAGGACGAGCGTTTCGATGTGCGCGAAATTGACCGCGCCGCGCTCCATGTGGTCGAGCAGGCGTCCGGGCGTTGCGATCACGACGCTTACGCCGCGCCGCAACAGGTCGCTCTGCCGCGCCATGCCTGCGCCGCCGATCAAGGTGACGCAGCGCGCCGCGTTTTTCTTAGGCAGCAGCGAGCGATAGCTCTCTTCGATCTGCGTCGCCAGTTCGCGCGTCGGCGCGAGGACAAGCAAGCGTATGCCGGGTCGCGGCTTCTGCGCCATGCGTTGAATAATAGGTAACAGGAACGCGGCGGTCTTGCCCGTCCCCGTCTCGGCGCAGCCGATGAGGTCTGCGCCACTCAAGACAACAGGAATCCCCTGCTGTTGAATCGGTGTCGGTTCTTTGTATCCGAGAGACTCGCACACGCGCACCAGCGCGTCTTCGAGTCCCAGTTCTGAAAAATTCATAAAATCCTTTGGCGCGGCTTCGACCATCATAGGGAGCGCACCTCTTACTAACTGAAAATGTTGAAGCGCCTCCGGCGGCACGTTTGGTCGTCGGAGGCGCTTTGCTTGAAAGAGTCACCGGCTTCAAGTTCTGCGTCAGAACTTACCAGCGCGGCTCGCGGCTGCCGCCGCCACCGCCGCCGCCGTAGCCGCCGCCACCGCCACGATTACCACCGCCGCCATAGCCGCCACCGCCTCCGCGATTGCCACCACCGCCGCCGCCGTAGCCGCCGCGTCCACCGCCGCCACCGCCACCGCGTCCGCCGCGATCTTCGCGCGGGCGCGCTTCGTTGACCGTCAGGTTACGACCGTTGAATTCCTTGCCGTTGAACTGCTCGATGGCCTTCGCGCCTTCTTCCGCGCTCGACATTTCGACGAACCCGAAGCCGCGCGAGCGACCCGTTTCGCGATCCTCAACTACCGAAGCCGACTCGACCGTGCCCGCCTGCGCGAACAACTGCTGCAAATCGTCGCTCGAAGTCTGGAACGAGAGATTGCCGACGTAAAGTTTCATAGACATGTAGATGTACCTCTCCTAATAGTCAGGAGTATCTGAGAGAAGCTGCGAATCAAAGTGGCTTCGATGTAACGGTAGGCAGCGAAGGCTTGCGTTCGGGTGCTCAAGGGAGCGGCTTCTAAAGTTGAAATCAGCCTACTCTCGAACCATCCAGAACGCCGCTTAGGAAAACCTGTGTAGCGGGGCGCATCACCGTTGACGCAAGAGAGAAGGAATTTGCCGTCAATATGATGCACCAGATGGCAGCTAAGTTGCAAGCCCTGAGCAACTTCGGCGATGTTCGAGTTGGATTTTTAACTCTCCGTGCCCCCTCTGTGTTCTCTGTGTCTCTGTGGTGAATGTCTTTAATAAGCACTCACCACAGAGACACAGAGAACACAGAGGGGCACAGAGAGAGTTAAGCTGCAACCAATGCACGACTGTGGAAATTAAATGCTGGCGTCGCCGCGCCGTACGTCGTATTATCGCCCCTGTCTCAATCTATAATCTGCCTGCGAGGCTCGCAAATTCTGCTCTTTCATTCATCTGACTTTAAGCGTTCATCTGGCGTTAAGCGGTTTTCAACATGAAGCATACCCCCAAGTTTTTCGGCTCCGTCGTCCGGCTCTCGCTCGTCGCGCTCCTTTTGCTCTGCCCGATCGCAACAACTCGGGCACAAAATCTCGAACGTCTCGCCGCCACGCGCGACAGCAACGGCGCACCGCAAAGTTATCTCGCGGCGACTCCGCACACGACAGCCGCCACGGCTCGCGCCCGCCCGCGCAGGCGCATCGTCCCCGTGCGCGTCAGCGAAACGCCGGAAGGCTCGCGCGTCGTCGTCTCGTCCGACGCCTCGCTCGAAGATTATTCAACTTATCTGGCCGACGGGCGCTTCTACGTCCTCATCCCGCACGCGGACGCGACCGACCTGTCCGGCGAAATCAGAGGGCGCAATTTCCAAGCCGCGCGCCTCGAACGACGCGCAGACGGCCTGTTGCTCTCCTTCGGATTGCACGTCAGGACGCACGAGCCGCGCGTCACTCAGAAGTTCAACCGTTTGGAGATCGCGTTCCCGACGGCGGCGCAGGACGCGACGCAAAAGCCAACCGCCGCCGCCACTGTCTCAGCGCAGGGCGAGCAAGAGCAACTCCAACAACTGCTCAAACGCATCGAAGACCTGGAAGTGCAGGTCAGGGAACTGCGCGCCAACGCCGCAGCCGCCAACACGCAGCCGCCCGCCGTCGCTCCTGCTACTACCGAGCCGCAAGTGTCCGAAGCGGAGGCTGCCGCCGTGCAGGAGGCGGAGGCGCAGGCGGTGATCGGCAGTCACGAACACGAGTCGGGCGCAGGCGGCCCGCGCCTCAAGATTCAGGGCTTCGCAGACATCAACCTCCGCGTCAGCAACGGGCGGGGCACGACGAACGCTTTCAGTCTCGGCCAACTCGATCTCTTCATCACCTCGCAACTCTCGGAGAAGTTCAGCGTCGTCAGCGAACTCATCATGGAGGCCAAGCGCGACAACTCTTTCGAGTTCGAGATACATCGCCTGCTCCTGCGCTACGCGATGAACGATTATTTGAACTTGAGCGCCGGTCGTTATCACACCGGAATCGGCTATTACAACACGGCGTTTCATCACGGCTCGTATTTCGCCACCGCCGCCAACCGCCCCTTCCTCTTCGCCTTCGAGAGTCAGGGCGGCGTGTTGCCGCTGCACAACGTCGGCGTGTCGGCGACGGGGCGCGTCCCTTCGGGCAAGCTCGGCCTGCGCTACATCGCCGAGGTCGGCAATGGTCGCTCCGCGCGCTCTGCGGCTGATCGTTCGGTGCAGACCGCCTTTGACGAGAACAACGGCAAGTCGTACAACCTCGGACTCAACGCGCGACCCGACTGGCTGCCCGGCCTGCAAACCGGCGTCTCGTTCTACCAGGACCGCCTCACGCCCCTGTCCGCGCCGAACATAGACCAGCGCATCCTCGCCGGTCACATCATCTATCAAAGCCCACGCTACGAGTGGCTGAACGAGGCCGTGTTCATACGCCATAAGCCGGTCGGCGCGGGCGTCGCGGGCGTCGCCACCTACACGCCCGGCTTCTACACGCAGTTTGCGCGCCGCTTCGGCAAAGCGCAGCCTTACTTCCGCTATCAATATATCAACGCGCTCGCGCGCGACCTGCTCTTTAGCGACATCGGGCGGCGCAACGGGCCGTCCTTCGGCCTGCGCTACGACGTGACGAACTACGCGGCCTTCAAAGCGCAGTATGATCGCACCGAGCGTCGCACTCTTCGCGCGCTCGACGAATTGATCATGCAACTCGCGTTCACGTTTTAAGGGGAAACAGCAGATGAGGGTCAGAGCCTTCGGGGTGTTCGTCATCCTGCTCGCGCTGCTTGCGGCGTCGGGCCGGACGGCGGTGTGGTCCAAGGAGTCGGGCGGCGAGCGGGAGCGCGCCGTCAACGCATCGGGCGCGTCGCTCGTCGCGGCGCAGTCGCGCGACGTGGCGATCATCGTCAGCCCGAAAAATTCCGCGAGCGACATCTCTTTCGATGTCCTGCGTAAATATTTCAAGGCCGAGCGCGGGCAGTGGCCTTCGGGCGCGAAGGTCGTCGTCGCCATGCTCCAGCCGCCCGGCCAGTCCGAGCGGAACGTCATCCTGCGTTCGATCTACGGGTGGGACGAAAATTACTACCAAAAATATTTTCGTCAGGGGCAGTTCAACGAATCAATTCAGCAACCGCCCAAAGAGTTGAACACGACGTTTCTGATGATGCGTTACGTGCAGTTCGTGGAAGGCGCAATCGGCTACGTGCGCGCCGATCAAGTTGACGCCTCGAAGGTGAAGGTGCTGAGCGTTGACGGGCGCAGACCCGGCGACGCCGGATACCGCATCAAGTAGCCTCCGCTGCGACGGCGGCGAACGCAAAGGCGGCGGCGTTGACGTTCGCGCCCGCGCCGCGTCGTTCCCGACAGGTTGAATCGAATGAAGCTAAGCCTGCTGCCCCGAAATAGATTCACGGTCATCTTTCTGGTGATCGGCATAATCATGGTCGGCGTGGGCTGGTTCGTCGTGAGCGACATACTGGATGCGAACGCGCAAGTGCGTGTGATGTTCGACCGGACGGCGGAGCGGAGCGACAAGCTCAGCGACTTGCAGCACTACACGGAAGAAACCCGCTACCTGACGCTCTACGCCTTCACCACCAACGACGCCAACAAGCAACTCAACTACTACGAACAATCGCGCGCCGCCCAACACAAGGTCGCCGAGAGGATGGAAGAGGTGCGGCTGCAAGCGCAACTCTCCCGAGAGTCGAAGATGTTGGAGGCCGTCGATAAGTTCGAGCGGGACTGGGGCGTGTACCTCGAAACGCAGGAGGCCGTCATCGGGAAGATTCTCGAAGGCCCCGCCAGTCTCGACGCCGCGGGCGAAATCGAACAAGCGCGCGCCGTCCCCGCCTTCGAGCAGGTGCGCGCCGACTTGCAGGAGATCAAGGTTCGTTACAACGAAGAGGCCAACGCGCAGATGGACAGGGTCAACCACTCCTTCCGGCGCACGCTCTACAAACTCGTCGCGATCCTCTTCCTCACGCTGCTGCTGGCGATGGTCGTCATCAGGACGATCCAGCGCGGGCGCATGATGCGCGTGCTCGAACGCTCCAACAGCGAACTCTCGGCAGCCCTCCAGCAGTTGCAGGAGACGCAGACCGAGTTGCAACTCGCGAAGGAAGAGGCGGAGGCCGCCAATCAGGCCAAGAGCACCTTCCTCGCCAACATGTCGCACGAACTGCGCACGCCTTTGAACGCCATCATCGGCTACAGCGAGATGCTGCAAGAGGAGGCGTCGGACGCGGGGCAGGACGAACTCCTCCCCGACCTGCAAAAAATCCAGAGCGCGGGGCGACACCTGCTCGCGCTCATCAACGACATCCTCGACCTCTCGAAGATCGAAGCGGGCAAGACCGAACTCTACATCGAAGCCTTTCAAATCCCCGCGCTCGTCGGCGAACTGGAAGCGACCATCACGCCGCTCGCCGCCAAGAACAACAACACGCTCGTCGTCGAAGCCGACCCCGCGCTCGGCACGATGCATGCCGATCTCACGAAAGTTCGCCAGTCGCTCCTGAACCTGCTCTCGAACGCGTGCAAGTTCACCAAAAAAGGCACGGTCGCGCTCACGGTCGAGCGGCGCGAATCGAACGGGCGCGACTGGGTCAACTTCAGCGTCAAGGATTCGGGCATCGGCATCACGAAAGAGCAGATGGACAAATTGTTCCAGCCCTTTTCGCAGGCCGACGCTTCGACCACGCGCGAGTTCGGCGGTACGGGTCTCGGCCTCGTCATCACCAAAAAATTCTGCGAGATGATGGGCGGCACGATGGGCGTCCAGAGCGTGCGCGGCGAAGGCTCGACCTTCGTGATCTCTCTGCCCGCGGACGTGCGCGAGCCGCAGGCGCAGCCGCCCGCGCAGGACGAGACCGACACAACAATCGCGCCCCTCTCGGACGACGCGACGACGGTGCTCGTCGTGGACGACGATCCGGTGGCCCGCGATCTCTTGCAGCGCGCGCTTACGAAGGCCGGGTTCAAAGTCGAGTGCGCGACGGACGGCGAGGAGGCTCTGCGCCTCGCGCGCGCGCTCCACCCCGAAGCCATCACGCTCGACGTGATGATGCCCGGCGTTGACGGCTGGGCGACGCTCGCCGCGCTCAAAGCCGACCCCGAACTCGCCGACATCCCCGTCATCATGTTGACCATCGTTGACGACAAGAACAAAGGCTACGCGCTCGGCGCAGCCGACTACATGACGAAGCCCTTCGACCGCGAGCAACTCACGGCGATGCTCGGCAAGTACCGCCGCTCGTCGAATAAAAGCGCCCCCGCGCTCGTCGTGGAAGACGACGAAGTGACGCGCGCTCTTCTGGTGCGCGTGCTTGAACAGGAGGACTGGATCGTGCGCGAGGCAGCCAACGGTATTGCCGCGCTCGAACAGGTTACAGCCGAACGGCCACAGTTGATCCTGTTGGATTTGATGATGCCGGAGATGGACGGCTTCGAGTTCGTACAGGAGTTGCACAAGCTGCCCGGCGGCGACACGATCCCCGTCGTCGTCATCACGGCCAAAGACATCACGCTCGAAGACCGCCTCCGCCTCAACGGCTACGTCGCGAAAATTTTGGAGAAGGGCAGCTACAGCCGCGACGACTTGCTCCGCGCCGTCAAAGAGATGGTCGAGGGTCGCATGAAGAGTCGCCGCAACAGCAGCAGCACGGTCAAACTTCCGTCTTAAAAAATCCGTACGCTGATAATTAAGGGAAAGCGATTATGACGAAGATACTTTTAGTCGAAGATAACGAGATGAATCGCGACATGCTCTCGCGGCGTCTGGCGCGCAAAGGCTACGAGGTGAGCATCGCCGTGGACGGCAAGCAGGGCGTGGAGATGGCGCAACAGGACGCGCCCGACCTGATCCTGATGGACATGAGTTTGCCCGTGCTCGACGGCTGGGAGGCCACGCGCCAACTCAAAGGCGCGGACGCAACGCGCGGCATCCCCGTCATCGCCCTGACCGCGCACGCCATGTCAGGCGACCGCGAGAAGGCGCTCGAAGCCGGGTGCGACGATTACGACACCAAACCGATTGAACTCCCGCGCCTCCTGGAGAAGATCGAATCCATGCTCGGCAAGAAGGCCGCCACCCCATGAACGCCGACACGCCGACAGCAGCAGACGGAACGGGCGGCGAACACTCCGCCGACGCGGCGCGTGCCCGCACGGCTCTCCTCGCACACATACGCCACGAACTCTCCGCGCCCATCAACGCCATCATCGGCTATGGCGAGATGCTCGTCGAAGGCGCCGTCACTGACCGTGCGGCGCAATCCTCGCTCGCCGACCTGCAAAAAATTTTGACGGCGGGGCAGCAGTTGCGCACGCGCGTCGGCGATCTGCTACACCCCGCGCGCGCCGACGCGCACGATCTCGACCTCGACGCTTTCGGCTCGCACGTCCGGCACGAACTCCGCACGCCCATCAACGCCGTTATCGGCTACAGCGAGATGCTCATCGAAGACGCGGGCGAGACGGACGAGTCGGAGTTCGTCGCCGACCTGCAAAAAATTCACGCCGCCGGACGCCAACTGCTCGAACTCATCGAAGACATCGTTCGCTTCTCCGACCTCGAAGCCAACAGCGACAACATCTGTGCGCCGAACGCCAATGTCTCCTCGATGATCGCCAACCTCGTCAGCACCATCCACGCCATAGACGACGCGCACGCGCGCCAAACGGAACAGGGCGGTCTGGTTCTCGTCGTTGACGACAGCGAAACCAACCGCGACATACTCGCCCGTCGCCTCAAGCGCGAAGGCTACGAAGTGGAATGCGCCTCGGACGGCGCGTTCGCGCTCGCGGCGCTCCAGTCGCGCAAGTTTGATCTCGTCCTGCTCGACATCATGATGCCGGGCTTGAACGGCTATCAGGTTTTGGAACGACTCAAGGCGTCGCCCGAGTTGCACGACATCCCCGTCATCATGATCTCCGCGCTCGGCGAGATCGACAGCATCGTCCGCTGCATAGAGATGGGCGCGGAGGACTACCTGCCGAAGCCCTTCAATCCGGTGATCTTGCGCGCGCGCGTCGAGGCGTCGCTTGAGAAGAAGCGTCTGAGGGATCGGGAGCAGGCATATCTCGCGCAGTTGCGCGTCGAGCGCGAGAAGTCCGAGCGGCTGCTGTTGAACATCCTGCCCGCGGCCATCGCCGAACGCCTCAAGGAAGATCAGGGCATCATCGCGGAGAGTTTCACGGAGGCCACGATCCTCTTCTCCGATGTGGTCGGCTTCACGCAGATGTCCGCGCAGATCACGCCGGTCGAGTTGGTCTACCTGCTCAACGAAATCTTCTCCGCCTTCGACGAACTCGCTGCCCGTCACAAACTGGAAAAGATCAAGACCATCGGCGACGCCTACATGATCGCGGCGGGCTTGCCCGAACGCCGCGCCGACCACGCCGAAGCGATGGCCGAGATGGCGCTCGACATGCAGGACGCGCTCGCCGCGTTCAACCGCGCGCGGGGCGCTTCGCTCGACATCCGCACGGGCATCAACACCGGGCCGGTCGTCGCAGGGATCATCGGCACGTCCAAGTTCATCTACGATCTCTGGGGCGACGCCGTCAACACCGCCAGCCGCATGGAATCGCACAGCACGCCCGGTCGCATTCAAGTCACCGCCTCGACTTACGAACGCCTCCGCGACCGCTACCTCTTTGAGCCGCGCGGCGCGATCAACGTCAAAGGCAAAGGCGACATGCCCACCTATTTCCTCCTCGGTCGCAAATAACATCTACGACGAAGGCTTCCCGATTCGCGTGAATTTGCGACGGCGGCGCACGAATTATTCAACGTGCTTCCAGCGTCCGACCTCTGAAGAAGTCTGCGGCAGCCTTTAACATGCGACGAATGCGTCGCAACACCTTCGGCAAAATCCAAATCAAGAGCAAGAGAAAGATCAGAAGCAACGCGAACATCCCGACCGGATAGACGACGGCCAGCACCACCGCGCCGACGGCGAGCACGTCTTCCAACAGGGAGAGCGCCCAGTTAGTCAGCGGCTCGGGACTCAAATTAGCCCCCGCGCGGACGGTCGCTTTCGTTCCGTGAGTCGAAAGCGCCAGGCCCCCGCCTAACAGCAGCGCGACGACTTGCACCGTGGGGCTGATGTCCGCGGTGGCCGCCGCCGCGAGCACCGCCCCCGCAGGCACGCGTATGAACGTGTGCACCGCGTCCCACACGGTATCAACGTAAGGAATCTTATCGGCGAAGAACTCTACGACGTAAAGAAAGATCGCCACGCCGATGATCCATCGGTTGTCCAACACGTGTAGACCGCCGGGCAGGTGCGCGAGTTCGTAGCGTTGCAGTAATCCGAGCACCGCCACGGTGGCGTACAAGTTGAGGCCGGAGGTCCACGCCGCGCCGAGTGCCAACCC
>DATHBB010000275.1:0-6746 GCA_035296385.1 Pyrinomonadaceae bacterium
GTCTATGTTGTGAAATCGCGCTGCGTGAAAAAGATTGTTCCCGTCGATGAAAACCGCGACTCTGCCCCGATAGCCTAACTGCCAGGAAATATTATTGGTCGGATCGAAGTGCTGCATGCAAAAACACGCTCCGTTGTTAAAATTTTTGAAAACAGAATGTTCATGGTTCTAAATAACTTCCATTGAACTCTAGGATGCCGCCGCGAGGCTCATCCGGTCAAGCGAAAACGTGAGGTTGGTGGTTTGATGTCGCCCGTTGCCGCAGGCTTACCGTCGCGTTTAGGGCTTGAGTTCAGCGCGCCGGGCTTCGGATTGCACGGCCTGCGCCTGCGCCGCGATGATCTCGCCTTTGAGCGCGTCGAGATAGACGAGGAAGGGCGCTTCGCCTTTACCGACCTGCATCTCCCACGCGACGCGCAGTTCGAGCGCGCCCTGATCATTTGCGGGGCGGACGGGATAGACGACGAGTTCGCGCGCCGTGATGGGGTCGTCGGTCGCGACGGTGTAAGTCAGTTGAGAACTGATGCCGGGATAAGTGAAAGCGCGACCGCGCAGGCGCTCGACGGCCTGGTCCGCCGTCAACTGCTGCGGGCGCAGGAGCGCGAGCGCACGCCCCAGACGCTCCGTATCCGGAATGGCGGTTGACGAGAGCGAGAGCACGCGCCGGTCGTCCGTGAAAGCGATCTCCAGAACGCCGAAGCCCGCGCGCAGAGGGTAAGGAAACGGCTGCTGTTGATAACGCGCGCGCCGCGTGCCGTCCGTCTCGTCCTTACGCTCGACGAGCGAGAGGTTTTGCGGCGCGACGCCGAGCAAGGCCGACGCGCCCGTGATGAAACGCCGCAACGATTCACGCCGCGACTCCTCACGCGATTCCTCCCTGACCTGCCCGGCCTCATCTCTGATCTCCACGAGCGGCAAACGCACGGGCGCGTCCGTCGCAGGCAACGCGCTGATCGTCGCCGTCACCGCCTGCAACTGCGGCGGCGGCTCGTTACTCAAATTCTGATCACGCGCCAACGCCGCCCAACCCGCCAGCGCCTGCTCCCGCCGCTCCGCATTCGCCGCCAGCACCACCGGATACGGCGGCTCATTCGCACGCGGCCTCGACGGATCAGGATCACGCGCCCCCGCACACGCCCCTGCCACACACACGAGCGACAGCACGAGCGCAAAGAGCGCAAGGCGCACACCGCCACGCGACGCGTTGATCTTCTCCCTACAATCTCTCAACATAAAACTCCGCCGCTCAAACTGCGCAACAAATACGACGCGCATAAAAACGCCCCGCGATTATACTGCATCAACGACTGCACACAACGAACAAGCCGCGCCAATCTTCAACCCTCAAGCCCCCACGATCACGCATCCGAACTTTTCCCCGCATGAAACTCATCCTCCGGATCAATCTCCACCTCCGGCATCGGCTCAAACTTCGACTCATCAAACGGTGGCATCTCCGGCTCATTCACGCCCAGCTCCCGCAAGTGCTTCTTCGCCTTCTCCAACCCCCAGTGATAAGCAAACGGCGGCCCATCACACCACGCCAACCGATACGCACGCTCCGCTGCCTCCACCACCGCCCCCTCATTCCCCGCATCCCGCTCAATCTGCGCCAGCACATTACAAGCATCCGCATGAATGAGCGGATACGGCCCGCGCTCTGCCGCCTCCCACACATCATCCAGCAGTTCGCGCGCCGCCTTCCCATCCCCCTGCTGCTGCCGCAACTCCGCCAGCGCAACGAGCGCGGGCAATTCTTCTTGCGCCAAATTCACCATCCGCGCGCGGGTGAGTGCATGGTGCAACCGTTCATCGGCGGTGGCGAGGTCATTCAAGCCCAGTGCTGCCTCGCCTTGCGCTCGCGCCGCGCGGATGAAATCACGCTCGAAACTCCGAACATGAGCCAACTCCCACGCGCGTTCGGCTAACGATAGTGCGTCCGCAAACTCGCCTAGCCATAGTGCCCTCTGCGCGAGAAAAGAATTGGCGACGCCTTCAAGTTGGCTTTCAGAGTGCGCTATAAATAGGCGTAAAGATCGCTGTAAAGCAGATCGGGATTCATTCGTAAAACCACATGCCGCCAGTGGCAAGCCGAGTAAACTCAGGCTAATCGCTTCCCGAGGGTCATGCTGCTCGCGGTTAATGACCAGAGAGCGCTGCGAGGTGGTCTCCGACTCACATAGTGCCCCTGACAGCCGCAACGTGTCTGACAGGTTGAGCAAGCCAACGCTGAGGTTGCGGTCATCCTGCCTCTCCATATCAATTGTGTTAGCGCGGCGGAACAGCGCGGCTGCGCGTCCCGGCTGTCCACTGAATTGATAACCTAGCGCCAGCGTGTTGAGTGTGTAGCTTTGAACATCTTGGCCGTTCAAACGCGGCAACTGCTCAAGTCCGTCAGGAAAGAGCAACTCCAAAAGCTCGACCCGCTGCCGACTGGCGCTAAGACGGTAAAGCGTGGCCTTACTCAATCCGTCACGAAAAACTACATAGGCATCATCATAACGCCCCAATCCGATCAGCGTGTTGTACAGTTCGATGGCGGGCGTGAGGTCTTCGAGGCTATTGACTTTGTGATAATCGTCAATCTTCGGCACTGCTTCAAAGTGCGCGTGTAGGCTCGTATAAACGCCGCGCCGAGCGTCGTCGCCCAAGCCGCTCCACACCACGCCGCGCACGATCGGGTGAAGATCGTAGCGGTTTGCACGTTTGTCCCACCCGATCAACCCCCGGTCTTCCAACTCGGTCAGTACCATGTCTAGCTCTTGTTCGTTCACGAGCGGTTTGCGCTTGCTTCGCTTCTTCTTAGCTATCAACAACGCGGCCAGCGTGTCGTAGCGCGCGGGCATTCTGAAGGCGGCGACGGTGCGCAACACTTGCTGCGCTTTATCGTCAAGCCCGCGCAGGGCGAACGCCAGCACGTGAGACTTCACCTGCACGAGCGGCAGGCCGAAGGGATCGAAATCGGGATGGGCGCGTCGCCACGCATCGAAGTCGCCGGGCGCGGGACGGTAGCGCGCCACCTCGCTCGCCAACGCCTGAATCAACAGCGGGTGATTATCCGCCTGCTGGAAAAGCGGCAACAACGAATCGCGCGCGCCGGTCGCTCCGAACGCGCGCCACAGTTCGAGCGCATCATCATCGGCGAGTCCGGTCAGGAATTTCGCAGCGCAACTAGGCCACGGCTCGCCAGCCATCGTCTGCAAATCGGCGGGGTAGAGGCGCGTGCTGACGAGGATGCGGGAGGCGCGCACGTTCGCCAGTTTGCGGAGGAATGAGGCGGCGCGCGGGTCGGCGGTCTTGCGCAGGCGGTGTTCGCCCGTGAAGGACTGTGCGGCGCTCGCGGGCAAGCCGATGGCATTGGCGACAAAGTTTGCCGTCGCTTGGTCGTAATCGTCGTCGCTGAGGTGTGCGGCGTCCATGCGGGCGTAGGCGATGAGGATGCGTTCGAGGCCATCGAGGACGAGGAGGAAGGGTTCGCGGTCGAGCGCAGTGAGGAGTTGTGTCTCGCGTTCGGGGGCGGGGATTTGTTGTGCTTCGGCGAGTGGGCGGCGCGTCGTGTAGGCGAGGGCGCGGGTGACGAAGTTTTCGAAGGTGGCGTCGGATTCGTAGAAGCTCCACCAGAGGCGACCGGCGAGCGGTGTCATTTCCTGCGGCGCGATGTCGTTGAACCAGTGCCATGTGAGCGCGCTCTTGCCGAGGCCGCCGACGGCGACGATATTGAGGATGCGCGCGCGGTAGATCGCGGAGTCAGGCTTGGCTACCCAGTCTGTGAGGAGGTTAAGTTCGGGTTGGCGACCGACGAGGCGGTGAGTTTGCAGGAGCGTGTAGGGGTGCGCGATGAAAGCTTCGGGTGGTTCGGGGATGTCGCTGATGTAGTGAAAGGTCGTGAGATCGGGTTGGCGATAATCGGTCAATGCTTGGATGACTTGTGCGCGCAAGTCCGTGGGCGATTGGAAGAAGCCGGCGACGCGATCTTTGCCAGAGCGTTTTTTTAGCTCGTCGAGTTTCACCTTGCGCCGCGCGGTTTCGACCGGGTCGCTCGTGTCTTCCTCCATGTCTGCGGGCGTGATCGCGTGCGACTTGTCCATGAAGAAGATCAGGCGGGGAATCCCGCGCCCGACGGCGCGGTTGTATTCCATCTCGGTGATGGAAATCCGCTCGGGGTTGTCGTCGTCGGGCACAAAGCCATAGCGGTAGGCGATGATGCACAAGTAGATGTCCGCGCCGTCTACCATCTCCAGCGATTTCGACACCGCATCGGAATCGCTGGCGGCCAGGTGTTCCATCATCACGGGGAACATGCCTTGTCGCAGACATGCCTCCATTACTTCCTTGCGGTGCTCTGGCAGGTCGCGCGCGGTGCTGCTGACCATTACTTTCGGTACTTTTGTTTGGTGAGACATGTCGCTTGTGAGAGTCAATTTTCAAAGTTTGTTCGGCCACGCTCGGCGGCGTCCGGTGTGGATGAATTGTGCCCGTCCGGTGGGATTTGTACAAGAGTTATCTGTGATGATGGTTTAGTGTGGCGGCGGGCGCGCTCGAAGTTGTGATTGCAAAGGCGCGGGCGCGACGT
This sequence comes from Pyrinomonadaceae bacterium, assembly GCA_035296385.1. Lineage (GTDB taxonomy): Bacteria > Acidobacteriota > Blastocatellia > Pyrinomonadales > Pyrinomonadaceae > JAIVJZ01. Next base: position 4,574 of record DATHBB010000275.1, read on the forward strand.
ATAATTGGGGGACGGGGAGTTGAAGCCTTGTCGAGGGAAGATGATGAACTGCCGTTCTTAGGTGAAGACGCGGGGGCGTCGGTCGTGCCGCGCGGGTTTGCGCCGGGTGAGATGGTCGGGTGCGAGTCGTGTTTGCGCGCGAACGCACCGACGCGTATGAACTGTCTTTATTGCGGCGCGGCGATGCCTGTGACGGATGCGGGGAATGATCTGCGTCGCCCGTCGTTGCGTGTGTTGGAGTCGTGGGAGCAGGGTTTCAACGTGGTGATCGTGCCGCAGGGCGGGGGGGCGGCGAATGATTTGAGCGTCGATGTTTTGTCGGAGGCGGCGTCGCTCCTGCGTGTGGAGGCGGGGCAGTTGCGCGGGATGCGCGAGGCGGGGTCGCCTTTGCCGCTCGTGCGCGTCGCGTCGCGCGAAGAGGCGTCGCTCGTGGAAGCGAAACTTCGCGCGCTCGGCTGGCACGTGGGGATCGTGGCTGACGAAGAGTTGGCCGTCGAGACGCAAGCGCCGAAGCGCATACGCCGACTTGAGATCGGCGCGGACGCGCTCGCGGGTTGGACGAGCGCGGAGGGGGCGGCGGAACAAGTCGCGTGGGAGCGCGTCGTGTTGTTTGTCGCGGGGCGCATCGCGCGCAAGCGGATCGAGGTGGAGGAGCGACGCGGCGGTGGCGGTCGTCGCGGCGCGGAGGGCGAGGTGATTGAGACGCGCGAGTTTCATGAAGACGAGAGCGTGCTTGATCTCTACTCCGTGGACGCGGTCGCGGGCTGGCGCATCATGGCGGAGAGTTTCGATTATTCGTGTCTCGGCGCGGAGAAGCGTCTGACGGCGGCGGAGAATTTCAAACGCCTCGTAGAGACTCTGCGCGAGCGTGCTTCGCGCGCCGCTTATGATGATTCTTACCGGAACGTGCGCGCGTTTCTGAAGTTCGCATGGCCGCTCGCGGAACAAACGGAGGCGGGAAGCCTGCGCCGCATACGCCCGGGTCGCTACAACGCGGAAGCCGTCACGAGCGTGTCGAATGAGACGCAGTTCACGCGCTACGGGCGTCTGCTGCAATACTTCCGCCTGCGCGAACTCTCTACGCCCACATGAAAAATTTTCGCCGTCACAAATTGAAAGCCGCGCCGCCGCGCGCGAACGATGAACGCGCTGGCCGCGAGGGGCGGGGCGACGCCGCGCGCCGGAGCGATGCGCGGCGCGACGAGCCGCGCAATAATGAGACGCGGCGCGACGATCTGCGCAACAAGGAAACGCGCAACAACCAAACTCGCAATAACGATACACGGCGAGGCGGCGATAGCACGTCGCGCGACGATGCGACTCGCGGCGCGCGTGAAGTTAGCGGCGCGGCGGGCGCGACGCATCAGTCTGCTGTCGTCGGATTTGAGGAAAGGCCATCCGACGAGTCGCATCTCTACGGCGTGCTGCCGGTGCTCGAAGCGTTGCGCGCGGGCAACCGTCGCGTCGAGCGGATCACGATTGCGGAGGGCATACACGAGTCGCGCCTGCACGAGTTGTTTGAACTGGCGCGCGAGTTTCGCGTCACCATCAGGCGCGCGCCGCGCGCGGAGTTGCAGCGACTCGCGGCGGCGGGCGCGAATCATCAGGGCGTCGTCGCGCACGTCGCGGCGGCGGCTTACGCGGACGCGGGCGAGTTGACCGATGCGCTCGCCTCGCGCGTCGGCACGAGCGACGCGCCGCTCGCCGTGGTGCTCGACGGCGTGGAAGACCCGCGCAATCTCGGCGCGATCATACGCACGGCTGAGTGCGCGGGCGTGCACGGCTTGTTCGTGCCCGAACGGCGCGCCGCAGGTCTGACGGAGACGGTGGCGAAGGCCGCGGCGGGCGCGCTCGAATATCTGCCCGTCGCGCGCGCGACGAACATCGCGCGGCTCGTCGAAGAGTTCAAGGCGCGCGGCATCTGGACTATCGGCACGGACGCCGAAGCCAACATCGATTACACGGACTGGGATTGGACGCAGCCGTGCGCGCTCCTGCTCGGCGGGGAGGGCGCGGGCTTGCGTCGCCTCGTGCGCGAACGCTGCGACGCGCTCGTCAGGATTCCGTTGCGCGGTCGCATCACGTCGCTCAACGTCTCGGTCGCCGCCGCCATCGTGCTCTACGAGGCCGTGCGCCAGCGAACCCGCGCACCCGCCGCGACGTATGAATAACG
>DATHBB010000276.1:0-9454 GCA_035296385.1 Pyrinomonadaceae bacterium
CTCGATCTCCATCGCCACGTTATCGCCCGGCATCACCATCTCTACGCCTTCCGGCAGGTGCGCCACCCCCGTCACGTCCGTCGTCCGAAAGTAGAACTGCGGGCGGTATCCCGTAAAAAACGGCGTGTGTCGGCCTCCCTCTTCTTTCGTCAGAATGTAAGCCTCCGCCTTGAACTTCGTGTGCGGCGTGATGGAGCCGGGCTTGGCTATCACCTGTCCGCGCTCGATGTCCTTGCGCTCCACGCCTCTCAGCAGCAGGCCGACGTTATCGCCCGCCACGCCCTCGTCCAACAGCTTCTTGAACATCTCCACGCCCGTGCACACCGTCGAGCGGGTCGGTCGGATGCCGATGATCTCCACCGTCTCGTTGACCTTGACGCGGCCACGCTCGACACGTCCTGTGGCCACCGTGCCTCTGCCCTGAATGGTGAAGATGTCTTCGACCGGCATCAGGAAAGGCTTCTCCACGTCGCGCTCCGGTGTGGGGATGTAGGAATCGACCGCCGCCATCAACTCGTCGAGTTTAGCCTCCCACTTCTCCTCGCCGTTGAGTGCGCCGAGTGCGCTGCCCTGAATGACCGGAATGTCGTCGCCCGGAAACTCGTAGGCCGACAGGAGTTCACGGACTTCCAGTTCGACGAGTTCCAGGAGTTCCTCGTCGTCCACCGCGTCCACCTTGTTCATGAAGACGACCATCGCCGGCACACCGACTTGTCGGGCCAACAAAATGTGCTCTCTGGTCTGCGGCATGGGGCCGTCGGTGGCGGCAACAACTAAGATCGCCCCGTCCATCTGCGCCGCGCCCGTGATCATGTTCTTGACGTAGTCGGCATGCCCCGGACAATCCACGTGCGCGTAGTGGCGGTTAGGCGTCTCGTACTCGACGTGGGCCGTGGCAATGGTGATGCCACGGGCCTTCTCTTCCGGTGCGTTGTCGATAGAGTCGAACGCGCGCACCGTGATCTTCGGGTTGTGCTTAGCCAAAACTTTCGTAATCGCCGCCGTTAACGTCGTCTTCCCATGATCGACGTGCCCGATGGTCCCGATGTTGACGTGCGGTTTTGACCGGTCAAACTTCTCCTTGCTCATCTTTTTCTCTCGCTCCTACGAATGAATATTCAGTTTGTCTGTTGGGTCGCTAACGCCTGTCGTGCAGCGAGAGAAGCGACCCGCTTCATGTTTGCTAAAACTTATTTCGTCGCGACGCCCTGCACCTTCGCGATCACTTCCTCGGCGACGTTCTTCGGAGCTTGATCGTAACGCTCGAAGTGCATCGTCGAAGTAGCGCGTCCCTGTGTGGACGAGCGGAGGTCGGTCGTGTAGCCGAACATCTCCGAGAGCGGGACGAAGGCCGTGATGACCTGCACGCCGCCCGTGCGCGGTTCCATCTTCTCGATCTGGCCGCGACGACGATTCAAATCGCCGTTGACCGCGCCCATGTAATCCTCAGGCGTCACCACCTCGATGCGCATGATCGGCTCCAGCAGCACGGGCTTGGCTTTGCGCACCGCGTCCTTGAAGGCGAGCGAGCCCGCGATCTGGAACGAACGCTCGTCGGAGTCAACTTCGTGATACGAACCGAAGACGAGACGGACGCGTATGTCCACGAGTTCGTAGCCCGCGAGGAAGCCGCGACGCAACGCATCGCGAATACCCTCTTCCGTCGGCTTGATGAACTCGCGCGGGATGACGCCGCCCGTGATCTTGTTCTCGAAGACGAAGCCTTCGCCCGGTGCGGGTTCGATCTCGATCTCGACGTGGCCGAACTGGCCGCGTCCGCCCGTCTGCCGTTTATAGACTTCTTTGCCCGGCGCAGCAGCCGTGATCGTCTCGCGATACGCAACCTGCGGCTTGCCGACGTTCGCTTCGACGCCAAACTCGCGCTTCATGCGATCCACGATGATCTCCAGGTGGAGTTCACCCATGCCGGCGATGATGGTCTGGCCGGTCTCTTGATCCGTCGAGACGTTGAACGAGGGGTCTTCCTGCGCGAGGCGCGACAGAGCCGTGCCGAGTTTGTCCTGATCCGCGCGCGTCTTCGGTTCGACGGCGACGCGTATGACGGGCGCGGGGAAGTCCATCGCTTCGAGGATGATCGGTTTGTTTTCGTCGCAGACGGTGTCGCCGGTCGTGACCTGCTTCATACCGCCGATGGCGATGATCTCGCCTGCCGATGCCTCGTCAATGTCTTCACGCTTGTTGGCGTGCATGCGCAGGAGTCGTCCGACGCGCTCTTTCGTGCCTTTGACAGAGTTGTAGGCGTAAGAGCCGCCCTTGATCGTGCCCGAATAGATGCGCACGAAAGAGAGTTGGCCGAGGTGCTTGTCGGCCATGATCTTGAAGACGAGACCTGCGAACGGCGCGTTCTCGTCAGCGGGGCGCGGCTCCTCCTCGCCGGTTCTGGGATTCGTGCCCTTGATGGCCTCGATGTCGAGCGGCGAGGGCAGGAAATCGACGACGGCGTCGAGGAGCGTCTGCACGCCCTTGTTCTTGAAGGCCGAGCCGGTAACGACGGGTACGATCTTGATCTCAATCGTCCCTTTGCGCAGGGCGGCGCGGAGTTCGTCTTCCGAAATCTCCTCGCCTTCCAAAAACTTGTTCGTCAGCTCATCGTCGATGCTCGCGATGGCTTCGATCATCTTTTCGCGCGCAGCTTCGGCTTCCGCCTGCATCCCAGCGGGAATCTCTTCGACTGCGTACTCCGCGCCCTTCGACTCGTCGTTCCACAAAAGCGCCTTCATCTTGATCAGATCAACGACGCCTTTGAACCCGTCTTCCTCGCCGATGGGAATCTGTATGGCGACGGGATTTGCGCCGAGACGCGAGATGATCGAATCGAAAGAGCGTTGGAAGCTGGCTCCGGCGCGGTCGAGCTTGTTGATGAAGCAGATGCGCGGCACGCCGTACTTGTCGGCCTGACGCCAGACCGTTTCCGACTGCGGCTCGACGCCCGCCACGCCGTCGAACACGGCGACCGCGCCGTCTAAGACGCGCAGAGAGCGTTCGACTTCCATCGTGAAATCGACGTGGCCGGGCGTGTCAATAATGTTGATGCGGTGCTCGACATTATTGCGCTTCCAGAAACAGGTGGTGGCGGCAGACGTAATCGTGATGCCGCGCTCCTGCTCCTGTTCCATCCAGTCCATCGTCGCCGTGCCCTCGTGCACCTCGCCGATCTTGTGCGAGACGCCCGTGTAATAAAGCACGCGTTCGGTGGTCGTCGTCTTTCCGGCATCAATGTGCGCCATGATGCCGATGTTGCGGAATTTGCTGAGGTCTTGCTTAGCCATAACTTTTAAGTGACAAGTGACGAGTGGCAAGTGACGAGTTGAAGAATTGATTTATCTTGTCGCTCGTCACTTGTCACTTGTCACTGGATTCTTACCACTTGTAATGCGCGAACGCCTTGTTGGCCTCCGCCATACGATGCACGTCGTCCTTTTTCTTGACGGCGTTGCCGCGATTGTTCGCCGCGTCCAACAGTTCGCCCGTGAGGCGGTCAATCATCGTCTTCTCGCCGCGCGAGCGAGCCGCGCCCACGATCCAGCGGATGGCGAGCGAGCCGCGACGCTCCTGCGGCACTTCGAGCGGTACCTGATAGGTCGAACCGCCGACGCGACGCGACTTCACCTCGACCTGCGGGCGCACGTTATCAATCGCGCGCTTGAAAGCCTTGAGCGGGTCTTCGCCCACCTTGTCGCCGAGTACCAGCAGCGAGTTATAAAAAATCTTCTCGGCGGTGGACTTCTTGCCGCCCTCCATCAAACCGTTGATGAACTTCGTGACCAGCGGGCTGTTATAGACCGGGTCGGGCATCACATCGCGTCTGTCAACAACTCTTCTTCTTGGCATATCTTTTAGCTCTCAGCTATCAGCAGTCAGCTTTCAGCCAATTCACGGGAAGCTAACCGCGCTGTTTGTAAACTCTGCCGCCCGCCGCTGTTCAAAGCTGAATGCTGATGGCTGACGGCTGAATGCTTTCCTATTTTTTGCCCTTCGCGCCTGCGCCTGCCGCCGCGCCGCCCTTCGGACGTTTCGCGCCGTACTTGGAGCGCCCCTGCTTGCGGTCGGAGACGCCGACCGAGTCGAGCGTGCCGCGTATGACGTGGTAGCGCACGCCCGGCAAATCCTTCACGCGCCCGCCGCGTATGAGCACGATCGAGTGTTCCTGCAAGTTGTGGCCGACGCCCGGAATGTAGGTCGTCACCTCGATGCCGTTCGTCAGACGCACGCGCGCCACCTTGCGCAGCGCGGAGTTAGGCTTCTTCGGGGTCTGCGTGTAGACGCGCGTGCAGACGCCGCGCCTTTGCGGCGATGATTGCAGAGCGGGGCTGGCCGTCTTGTACTTCACGTCCTGACGGCCTTTGCGAACAAGTTGGTTGATGGTCGGCACTGCTATTTTCGTCCTCTTTAGTCTTCTCGTTGACGCGGAAGTTTCTCTAAAGCGCAAAAGACTCCGAATCCTGCCTCTAACCGGAACCAGTCCGGCAGTCAGCGCAAGAAGCGGTTGGCCTCTATTGATTTAATTACAGCGGGATGTTCTGCGCTTCGTCGCTCTGATAAGAGAGCGGACGGGCGTGGATCATGGCTTTCCCACGAGCCAAAATGTTTCTCTGTGGCGTCGCCTATCCCGAAAGAAAGGAGTGAGGCGCTAAAAGTAAAGCGAGCGCCGTATTCGCGTGCATCGCGCCGGAATCCGCTGGCGGTTAAAACCACTTAACCGGCGGCACGCGAGCATTTACGCCACAATAATTATCAAGCGACCGCCCTCAAATACAGACAGTCGGGCAACGCCTCCACACCGACAGAACCTTCTAAAGCGCTGCACACTTGGGAAATGGACTGTAGTCCAAACGAGAGATTGTACGGATCACGACACACTCTGTCAAGTTGCCAATAGGCGCTGCACTGACGGACTGGGAAATCCGGCATTTAAGCGCGCGGGCATAAGCGAAAAGAGAAAGGGCGACGCTCTAGTTGTCGTCGCCCGTCTACTATTTTCCTCAAGAATAAGGTCTAGCGCGGCTCGTGCACCTTCAAAGCGTTCTTCAACTCTCGCATATCGGAGCGCAGTTCCAGCACGTCTTCATTGAGCAAGCTAATTTTATGCTCCACTTTCTTGAGACGCCCATCCATCTGAGCAAATCCGGCGCGCATCTCGCCCCTCAACTCTTCGATACGCTCTAAGACCGTTTCTATCGTCGGCCTCGTATCGTACTTCTCTTCGATGTTTTTGGTCGGCTCGTCGCTCATGGGAAAAGTCTAGCAGAAATACACAGGAATGTGCAGGGTTAGAGCGTCACGGTTACTACGAAAATATAAAGGGCGTTTCCGTGGATGGAAACGCCCTTTTGTTTGGTTGAGTTGTGAACGGCGATTTTACTCGTCGTCATCAACTGCCGCGACGGCGGCGTCGCCGTCGCCTGCTGTGGCTGCGACGGTGGCGGTGCGTGCGGCGAGGGTGGCGGCGTCGAGGCCGGAGGGGAGTTCCGGCAGGTCGTCGAGGCCGCGATCCATGTGTGCGGCCTGTTCGATGGTCTCGTCGCGGTCAACCGTGACGTTGCGGTAGAAGTCCATCCCCGTGCCCGCAGGGATGAGACGCCCCATGATGACGTTCTCTTTGAGGCCGCGCAGGTAGTCTATGCGACCCGAGATCGCCGCTTCCGTCAGCACGCGCGTCGTTTCCTGGAACGAAGCCGCGGAGATGAACGAGTCGGTCGAGAGCGACGCTTTGGTGATGCCGAGCAGCAAGGGTTCGGCCTTCGCCTGTTCGCCGCCGCCATCTTCCAAGTCCGCCACGCGCGCGTTTTCGTCCGTGAAGCGGAAGCGATCAACCTGCTCGTCCAGCAGGAATTCCGTGTCGCCGACTTCGCGAATCTTCACCCAGCGCAACATCTGACGGACGATCACTTCGATGTGCTTGTCGTTGATGTTCACGCCTTGCAGGCGATAGACCTCTTGAATCTCGTTGACGATGTACTCCTGCAAACGGTTCATGCCGAGTACGCGCAAGATGTCGTGCGGGTTCAAGGGGCCGTCCATGAGAGCTTCGCCCGCACGCACGCGGTCGCCTTCCTGCACGTTGATGTGCGTGCCGCGCGGGATGTCGTACTCGCGCTCTTCGCCGTCGTTGCCGACGACAATGAGTTTACGTTTGCCCTTGGCGATGGGGCCGAGTTTGATGATGCCGTCAATCTCGGACATGATGGCCGTCTCGCGCGGCTTGCGCGCTTCGAACAACTCGACGACGCGTGGCAGACCGCCCGTGATGTCTTTCGTCTTCGTCGTCTCGCGCGGAATCTTCGCGATCACGTCGCCCGGTTCGACCTCGTCGCCGTCCGACACCATCAGGTTGGCGCGCACGGGCATCTGGTAAGTTTTCAGGATTTTGTTCGCGCTCAGACTGCGAATCTCAAAACGCGGCTGCTTCTTCTCGTCGGGCGAATCCTTGACGACGAGACGCGACTGGCCTGTGACCTCGTCCACCTCTTCGTCAACCGTGACGCCTTCCTTCAAGTCCTGATACTTAATTTTACCCGCGACCTCCGTGAGAATCGCGAAGGTGAACGGGTCCCACGTCGCAAGGAGTTGATCCTGCCGGACGCGCTGGCCGTCTTCGACATGGATGTGCGCGCCGTAGACGATCTGGAAGCGCGCCACCTCGCGGTTGCGCTCGTCGTGTATGGTGAGCGCGCCGTTGCGGTTCATGGCGATGATCTCGCCCTTGCGGTTCTTGACCGTCTGCAACTCGACGTAATGAATCGTGCCGTCGGTGCGCGCTTCGTGCTTCGAAGATTCTTCGAGGCGCGCCGTGCCGCCGATGTGGAACGTGCGCATCGTGAGCTGCGTGCCCGGCTCGCCGATTGATTGTGCGGCGATGACGCCGACCGCCTCGCCGATGTCAACCGGTTTGCCCGTCGCCAGATTGCGCCCGTAACACTTGATGCAGACGCCGCGACGCGACTCGCACGTCAAGACCGAACGGATGCGCACGCGCTGCACGCCGGAGCGTTGAATCTCCGCCGCCACGTCCTCGTCGATCTCTGCGCCGGTCTCGACGATGACGCGGCCCTCGACCGGATCGATCACGTCGTCCAAAGCCGTGCGACCGACGATGCGGTCGCGCAAACTCTCGATCTCTTCGCCGCCTTCGACGATGGCCGTAGAGGAAATGCCGCGCAGCGTGCCGCAGTCCGGCTCACTGATGATCACGTCCTGCGCCACGTCAACGAGACGACGCGTGAGATAGCCCGAGTCGGCTGTCTTCAAGGCCGTGTCGGCGAGACCTTTGCGCGCGCCGTGCGTAGAGATGAAGTACTGCAAGACGTTCAAGCCTTCGCGGAAGTTTGAACGAATCGGCGTCTCGATGATTTCGCCCGAAGGCTTCGCCATGAGGCCGCGCATGCCCGCGAGTTGGCGAATCTGCTGCGCGGTTCCGCGCGCGCCCGAATCCGACATGATCAAAATCGGGTTGAGTTCGTTCGTGTCCTTCTCGCGCTTGTCCATCGCCTTGAACATCTCTTTGGCGACCTTGTCGGTCACTTCCGACCAGATGGCGATGACCTTGTTGTAGCGCTCGCCGTTCGTGATGACGCCGTCGCGGTACTGCTTATCGACTTCGATCACGTCCGTGTCGGCCTGACCGACGAGCACCTTCTTCGCATCCGGCGTGACGAGATCGTCAATGCCGATGGAGATGCCCGCGCGCGTGGCGTAGTTGAAGCCGAGCGTCTTCAAATCGTCGAGCATCTTCACAGTCATCTCGTGGCCGAGACGCAGGTGGCAATAGTTGACGATGGCGGTCAAGCCCTTCTTCTTGAGCGTGCCGTTGATGTAGGGCAGCCCCGAAGGGATCGAGTCGTTGAAAATGACGCGACCGACCGTGGTGTTGATGACGCGGCGCACGTTCTCCTGCACGGTCGCGCGCATGATGTCCTGCGTGTCGTGCTCCTGCGTGAGATCGATGAGGTCGTCGGCGAGACGTAGTTTGATCGGCGTCTGCGTCGTGACTTCTTTCGCGTCGAGCGCGAGCAGGACCTCGTCCGTGTTGGCGAAGACGCGTCCCTCACCTTTAGAACCGGCGCGGTCGCGCGTCAGGTAGTAGCAACCGAGGACGATGTCCTGCGACGGGACGGCGATGGGCTGACCCGAAGCGGGCGACAGGATGTTGTTCGAAGCGAGCATCAAGACGGTCGCTTCGATCTGCGCTTCGGGCGAGAGCGGAATGTGGACGGCCATCTGGTCGCCGTCGAAGTCCGCGTTGAACGCCGTGCAGACGAGCGGGTGAATCTTGATCGCCTTACCTTCGACGAGCACCGGCTCGAACGCCTGAATGCCGAGACGGTGAAGCGTCGGCGCGCGGTTCAGGAGCACCGGATGCTCGCGGATCACTTCTTCCAAAATGTCCCACACTACCGGCTCTTGCCTATCCACCATCTCGCGCGCCTGCTTGATCGTCGCGGCGTACTGCTGCTTCTCAAGCTGGTTGTAGATGAACGGCTTGAACAGTTCGAGCGCCATCTTCTTCGGCAGACCGCATTGATGAAGTTTCAACTCCGGCCCGACGACGATCACGGAACGACCCGAATAATCGACGCGCTTGCCGAGGAGATTTTGACGGAAGCGTCCCTGCTTGCCCTTCAACGTGTCGGATAGCGACTTGAGCGGGCGATTGTTGACGCCGCGCAGCACGCGTCCGCGACGACCGTTATCGAAGAGCGCGTCAACGGCTTCCTGAAGCATGCGCTTCTCGTTGCGCACGATGACTTCGGGCGCGCGCAGTTCCATCAATTTCTTGAGACGGTTGTTGCGGTTGATGACGCGTCGGTAGAGATCGTTCAAATCGGACGTGGCGAAGCGTCCGCCGTCGAGAGGCACGAGCGGGCGAAGCTCGGGCGGGATGACCGGAATCACGTCGAGGATCATCCAGTTCGGCTGATTGCCCGACTTGCGAAACGACGTGACGACCTTCAAGCGCTTCGAATATTTCAGTTTCTTTTGCTGCGAAGTCTCGTCCTTCATCTTGATGCGCAGGTCAACCGAAAGCTCTTCGATGTTGACCATCGCGAGCAGTTCCTTGATCGCCTCCGCGCCCATCTTGGCGACGAACGCTCCCGGAAAGTCGCGCATCAGTTCGCGATAACGCTCGTCCGTCAAAAGCTCTCGCTCTTTAACGGGAGCGTCGCCCGGATCGATGACGATGTACGACTCGAAGTAGAGAACTTTTTCGAGTTCGCGCAGAGGGATGTCGAGCAAGTGTCCGATGCGCGAGGGCAAGCCTTTGAAGAACCAGACGTGCGAGCAAGGGCTGGCGAGTTCGATGTGGCCGAGGCGTTCGCGGCGCACTTTCGCCTGCGTCACTTCAACGCCGCACTTGTCGCAGATCACCCCGCGATGCTTCATGCGCTTGTACTTGCCGCACAGACATTCCCAGTCGGTGACGGGGCCGAAGATG